>NZ_JAAXKZ010000028.1 GCF_012911875.1 Pseudonocardia bannensis
GATAGTGTTGTCGGTGGTCATGGCGGTGGGGAAACGCCCGGTCCCATCCCGAACCCGGAAGCTAAGCCCGCCCGCGCCGATGGTACTGCACTCGCCAGGGTGTGGGAGAGTAGGTCACCGCCGACATTCAACGGTGAAAAGAAATGGGTGTGGCCCTCCGCGGTATCCCGCGGAGGGCCACACCCATTTGTCATAGGTGAATGCTTCAGCCGGGCCGGCTGCATCGTCTTATTTCTGGCTGCGGGTCGGGGCGCCGATGGGTGCGCTGCTGCTGTCCGTGCGGCGGCGAACGCTCGGCATGACCCACTCCAGGCTCCATTGTGTCGTGTTTCCACGACGTCCGCGGCCACCCCGTTCGTCGGCGCACCGAGCCATGGGGTTCGAGAGCGGGGCCTCTGCAGCCGAAACGGTCGTCGTGAGCCCCGTCCCGCGATCCCGGCTCAGTCGGTGACGTCGGGCCGGCGCAGTGGCGAGAGTGGTCGACGCCGCCGCCGTCGCCCGTTCCGATGAGGACGCGCTGATAACCGGCGAGGTCGTCGTGCCGAGCGGGACGAGGCCCGGGTTCTGACGGACGTGACTGTCGCCGCTGGTGATCGAGCATGGACATCGGAGCGCGCGCGGTGGTGCTGCACCTGGCGGAGTGCTCGCGCGAGCTGTTCGCTCGCTGCACCTGTTCGTGCCGGATGGGCGCCCGGTCCTCGTCCGTGACGAGTCTTGTGCCGAGTGCCGGGCGCGTGCCACGGCACTCGGCTGGAGCGCACCGATGCGGTGAGACCGGTCAACCCCGGTCGTCGGCACCCACGGCGTCGCTGACGCTCGTGAAGCCGTCGGCACGGAGCAGAGCCGCGAGCTCACGGTTGATCCGGGCCGGCCACCGTGCGCCGCCGTAGATGAACCCGGTGTAGGCCTGCACAAGCGACGCCCCGGCGCGGATCCGCTGGTAGGCGTCCTCGCCCGTCTCGATCCCGCCCACCGAGACGATCGTCATCGACGGGCCCATGCGGGCGCGTAACCGGCGGACGACCGCGAGCGCCGACGACGCCAGCGGCCGTCCCGAGACGCCTCCGGCCCCGATCTCGGCGAGAGTTGCCGCTGGTGTCGAGAGCCCCTCGCGCGAGGTCGTGGTGTTGGTGGCGACCACCCCGTCCAGGCCCAACCTGACCGCCATGTCGGCGACGGCGTCGATGTCCTCGTCGGCCAGATCGGTCGTGATCTTCACCAGCAGCGGGACCCGGCGCTCGGGCACCGCATGCACCAGCGCGTCCCGGACCGAGGCCAGCAGCGGCTCGAGCACCTCGACCTGCTGCAGGTCCCGCAGCCCCGGGGTGTTCGGCGAGCTCACGTTCACCACGAGGTAGTTGGCCAGCGGGCCCAGGATCGTCGTGCTCCGCACGTAGTCGTCGATCGCCTCGTCCGGGGTCGCGACCTTGCTCTTGCCGATGTTGATGCCGATGACGGACCTCTCGCCGTCCGCGGCGCGCAGCCGGCGCAGCCGTCGGCCGACCACCTCGGCACCGGAGTTGTTGAACCCCATCCGGTTCACCAGGGCCCGGTCCTCGGGCAGCCGGAACAGCCGGGGCCGAGGATTGCCCGGCTGCGGCCGGGCCGTGACGGTCCCGATCTCCACGAAGTCGAATCCGAGCCGCCCCAGCGCACGCGCGCCCTCGGCGTCCTTGTCGAACCCGGCGGCGAGGCCGAGCGGGCCGGGGAACTCGATGCCCATCACCCGGGTACGCAGCACCGGGTCGCGCGGACCGGTCACCGCGGCCCACAGCCGTGCGAGGGCGGCGGGCCCGGCCGCGAGCCGGATCAGCCCGAACCCGAGTCGGTGTGCGAGCTCGGCAGGTATGCGCCGGAACACCAGGCGAAAGAGCAGGTCGTACATGGGCCCTATCTTCGTCGGCGGCCCGGCACGGGACTGCGGTCAGGGTCCGTCGAACGCCCTGAGCTGATCGAGCAGGCGGCGATCCCGCTTGGTCGGGCGCCCGGCACCGCGGTCGCGGCGGGCCACCGGGCTTGCGGCCTCCGCAGGTGCGACGGGGGTGTTGTCGATGTAGCAGCGCACCGCCTCGGGCGCCCCGACCCGCTTCTCGATCACCCGGGTGACCTCGACGATCCGGGTGTTGTCGTGCACGCGGGCCCGGACCGTGTCGCCGACGTGTACCGGTGTCGCGGGCTTGGCGGGCTTGTCGTTGACCCGGACATGGCCACCGCGGCACGCGGCCGCGGCGTCCGCGCGGGACTTCGTCAACCGGACCGACCACAACCAGCGGTCCAGGCGGGTGGACTCCATCAACCGATGATGACGGACGGCACCGACAGCGTGCAGGTCAGTAGTGGACGACTCCCGGGGTGCCGCCGCCCGCGGCGATCGCGTCGCCGTTGATCGCGACGCTGCGCGGCGACGCCAGGAACGTCACCACGTCGGCCACCTCCTCGGCGGTGATCAGCCGGCCGACGGTGGTGGTCGCGTCCAGTTGCGCCCGCGCCTCGCCCTCGGTGACACCCCGGGCCCGGGCCCGGTCGGCGATCACGCCGGGGGTCCGTTCGGTCACGGTGAGCCCGGGGTGCACCACGGTGACGTTGACGCCGTGCGGGCCGAGCTCCTCCGCGAGCGCCGCGGTCATCGCCGCGACCGCGACGTTGCGCACCGACCCGACCAGCGACACCGACTTGCGGGCGTTGAGCCCGCTGATGTTGATGATGCGGCCCCAGCCCTGCTCGAGCATGTACGGCGCCACGGCACGGGCGCAGCGCAGGTAACCCAGGAGCTTGGTCTCCAGCTCGACCCGCAGATCGTCGTCGGTGAGCCCGGCGAGATCGGGCACGGGTCCGGAGCCGGCGGGGCGCGCTGCGGCGTTGACCAGGATGTCGAGGCCGCCCAGCTGCTCGGCCGCCGTCCGCACCATGGCTCGCACGGCGTCGTCGTCGGCGGTGTCGGCGACCAGGGCGACCGCCCGGCGACCGTGCCGCGACACCTGCGCAGCGGCCTTCTGCAGCGTCTCGGCGGTGCGGGCGACGAGCGCGACGTCGACTCCCTCGGCGGCCAGCGCGTCGGCGACCGCGAACCCGATGCCGCGGCTCCCACCGGTGACCACCGCTCGCCTGCCGGACAACCGTAGATCCATGCCGCTCACTCTGCTCCCTGCCTGCCGGGCCCGCATCGAGGGTCGTGCGCGCGCCGGACGACCGGGATGCCCGCCGCGCCCCGTAAGGTGCTGCAGTGGCCGCAGCGTTCGACTCAGTGGTGCTCGTGTTCAACCCGCAGAGCACCGGCGACGCCGAGCGGCTCGCCTGCGAGTTGCGCGACGAGCTCGCGGCACGCGCGCCCGGTCAGCCGGTCGACCTGCGGCCCACCCGGTACGCCGGGCACGCCCGGGAGATCGCGCGTGAGGCCGCCGCGACGGGCCGGCCGCTGATCGTCTCGGTGAGCGGCGACGGTGGTTACAACGAGGTCGTCGACGGCGTCATGCAGACCCCCGGCAACGGGGCGGTGTGCGCGGTGCTCGCGGCGGGCAACGCCAACGACCACCGCCGGGTCACCAGGGAGCGCCCCCTCGTGGAATCCATCGTGGCCGGTGACGTGCGTCGGATGGACCTGCTGCGGCTCACCGTCGGCGAGGGTCCGGACGCCTCCGTGCGCTACGCCCACTCCTACATCGGTCTGGGCCTCACCCCGGTCGTGGCCGTCGAGCTGGAGAAGGGATACAAGGGGTCGTTCCGCGAGATCGTCACGACCGTCCGGACGTTCTCCCGCTTCCGCCCCTTCGAGATCGAGCTCGCCCACGGCGACCGGCGCAGCATCGACAGCCTGGTGTTCGCCAACATCCCGGAGATGGCCAAGTACGCGACGCTCAGCGAGGACGGGCGTCCCGACGACGGTCGGTTCGAGGTCATCATGTTGCGGCACACGGCGAAGTGGCGGGTGCTGGGCACCGCGCTGCGGGCCGCCCTGCGTGGCCTCGGTCCGCAGCCGAGCGTGCGCGAGTACCGGTTCCGCACGGTGAGCCCACTGCCGTTGCAGATCGACGGCGAGCTCGTGGACCTGGACGCGGGCACCCCGGTGACCGTCGACATCGCGGCCGGTGCCCTGACGACGATCGTCTGAGTGGCTCACTCCTGCGTGAGGCGGCGCAGGCCCTCGATGGCCAGCACGTAGCCCTGGACCCCGAAGCCGACGACGATCCCCGCGGCCACCGGGGACAGGTAGGAGTGGTGCCGGAACTCCTCGCGGCGGTGGACGTTCGAGATGTGCACCTCGATGACCGGAACACTCGCCCCTTCGATCGCGTCGTGCAGTGCGACGGAGGTGTGCGTGTACGCGCCGGCGTTGACCACCGCCCCGATCGAGCGGCCGGCCGCGACCTCCGCCCCCACCTCGTGGATCCAGTCGACCAGCCTGCCCTCGTGGTTGGACTGCCGGAACTCGACCGTCAGCCCGTGTTCGCCGGCGGCCCGCCGGCAGAGCTCCTCGACGTCGGCGAGCGTCGTCGTGCCGTAGACCTCGGGTTTGCGCGTGCCCAGCAGGTTGAGGTTCGGGCCGTTCAGGACGAACACGGTGGTCATGCAGCCTCACTTCGTCGACGGGAGCGCCGCCAGTGTTCCGGAGCGCTCCGGCGTTGCTCTACGCGACGCGCTGCGCGAGGGTGACGGGCATGATGGCGGTGGTGCCCCCGGTCCCGATGTCCCTCCGGCCGACCGCGCGCCCCGCGTGAGCACCGCGCTCGCCGCGGGTCTGCGGGCGTCGGCCGCCGCGGCGCCGGACGCCCCCGCGGTGTCCGACGGCGAGGAGCGGGTGACCCGGGCGGAGCTCGAGGACCGCACGAACCGGCTGGCCCGGGCGTTCGCCGCGCGGGGGGTTCGACGCGGCTCGCTGGTGTCCATCGCATTGCCCAACGGGGTCCGGCACATCGAGGCGTCCGTGGCGGCCTGGAAGCTGGGCGCGGTCCCGCAACCCGTGTCGCACCGGCTCCCACCCGGGGAGCTCGATGCATTGGTCGCGGTCGCCGATCCCGCGCTGGTCGTGGGGCTGGAGCCGCGCGACCGGCGCCCGTGGTTGCCCGGCGACCACGACACCTCGGGCGAGTCGGCGGCGCCGCTCCCCGATGTGGTGGGCCCGTCGTGGAAGGCGCCGACATCAGGAGGCAGCACCGGCCGGCCGAAGATCATCGTCTCCGGGTACGAGGCGAGCCTCGAGGCCGTGGTGCCGCGCGCGGACTCGCTGCGCATCGACCGCGATGGGGTGATGCTCTGTACTGCGCCGCTGTACCACAACGCGCCGTACATGTTCTCCCTGCTTGCGCTGCTGCAGGGCCATCACGTCGTGCTGATGCGCCGGTTCGACGCCGAACGCGCCCTGCACCTCATCGCGGAGCACGGTGTCACCTGGCTCTACGTCGTGCCGACGATGATGGGCCGGATGCTGCGGCTGCCCGAGAACGTGCGGCGCGCGGCCGACCTGACGTCGCTGCGCACCGTGCTGCACGTCGGTGCCCCGTGCCCCCCGCACGTCAAGCGGGGCTGGCTGGACTGGTGCGGGCCGGAGCGGGTGCTCGAGCTCTATTCCGGCACCGAGGCGCAGGCCAACTCGATGATCACCGGTGCGGAGTGGCTGGCCCGGCCCGGTTCGGTCGGGCAGGTGAAGGCCGGGCGGATGAAGGTGTGCGACGCCGAGGGCCGCGAGCTGCCGCCGGGGGAGATCGGCGAGATCTGGATGCGGCCCGTCGACGACCGGCGCACCTACCACTACATCGGCGCCGAGCCGCGCGAGCGCGACGGCTGGGAGTCCCTTGGGGACATGGGGCACTTCGACGCCGATGGCTACCTGTATCTGGCCGACCGGCGGACCGACATGATCCTGGTCGGCGGGGCGAACGTGTACCCGGCGGAGGTGGAGGCCGCGCTGTACGAGCATCCCGCGGTGCTCACCTGCGCCGTGATCGGCTTGCCCGACGAGGACTACGGCAACGTGGTGCACGCGATCGTGCAGACCGGGGTCCCGGTCGCCGCGGCCGGGTTGCTGGCCC
The DNA here is from genome assembly GCF_012911875.1 of Pseudonocardia bannensis. Taxonomy (GTDB): domain Bacteria; phylum Actinomycetota; class Actinomycetes; order Mycobacteriales; family Pseudonocardiaceae; genus Pseudonocardia; species Pseudonocardia bannensis. Next base: position 6,027 of record NZ_JAAXKZ010000028.1, read on the forward strand.
ACCTCGGCGGGCGGCTCGCGCCGTACAAGATCCCGCGGACGATCGAGTTCACCGACGAGGCCGTGCGCGACGACGCGGGCAAGGTGCGGCGCAGCGCGCTGCGGGCGGCTCGGCTCCCGACACCGGGTCGGGCGGCGGCAGGGGACTGATCCGTTCGCATTCCGCCGTCGCGTTGCGCGCGGCCGAGCCCGGCTCGGTGCTGGTGGCCACCGACGGGCACCGGCGAGCGGTCTCCGGTGAGCTGTTCGCGGCGGAGGCGCGCCGCCGCGGGCTGGCCGGCATCGTGATCGACGGCTACTGCCGGGACATGCGCGGGCTACGCACCATCGGACTTCCGGTCCACGCCCGCGGGACGACCCCGATGTCGGGCAGCACCCTCGATCCCGGCACCCTCGGGAAGCCGGTGGTCATCGGCGGGGTCGAGGTGGCGGCCGGCGATCGTCGACGAGCATCTGCGCGCCCTCGCCACCGGAGCACCCAGCGTCCTCGGCTTCACCGTCTGAGGCCGGCGCCGGCCGCACCTGAGATCCGCAGGAGGATCCCCCACGTGGACAACCGGTGGACCGGTCACGGGCGGTGGCGCCGAACCTCCTCGACGACGGCAGTGACCCGCCGATCGGCGCGCAGCTCCTCGAGGGTGAGCGGGAGCGGCAGCCGCCAGTTCGGGTACTCGTCGACGGTCCCGGGCAGGTTCGGTTGGCGGGTCTCGCCGATGACGTCGTACGGGGACACCAGCGCGAGCCGGCACCGGCTGCGGGCCAACAGCGCGTGCATGCCGACGACGATCTGCTCCTCGGGCGCGTCGGCCGATGTCAGCAGTCTCTCCGCGACCAGCAACGCCACCAGCTCGTCGCGCTCCGCGGCCGCTCTGTCCTTCTCCGCCGGCACGTCGTCGAGCAGGTCGAGCTCCGCGCGGGCGCGCACGTGCTCGCCGCGCAGGAACCCCGACGCGGTCGGCAGGTCGTGCGTCGACACTGTCGCGACCGCCTCGGCCGGCCACTGCTGCGGCGGCAGCAGCGGCTCGCCGGGGGCGTCGCGGTCCCGGGCGAACCACAGCACGGTCGAGCCGAGCATGTTCCGCTCGGCGAGCGCCTCGGTCACCTCCGGCTCGACGGTGCCGAGGTCCTCGCCGATCACCAACGCACCTGCGCGCCAGGCCTCCAGGGTGAGCACGGCGAGCATCGCGTCGTCGTCGTAGTACACATAGGTCCCACGGTCGGCCGACTCGCCCGGCGGCACCCACCAGAGCCGGAAGAGCCCGGCCACGTGGTCGATCCGCAGCCCGTCCGCGTGCGAGAGCAACGCGCGCAGCAGGTCGCGGTAGGCGGCGTAGCCGGTCGCGGCAAGCACGTCAGGGCGCCACGGCGGCAACCCCCAGGCCTGGCCGCGCTGGTTGAACGCGTCCGGTGGCGCACCGACCGTCACGTCCAGGGCGAGCACGTCCTGCAGCGCCCAGGCGTCGGCACCCTCCGGGTCGCAGCCCACGGCCAGATCGTGGATCACGCCCAGCGGCATCCCGGCGGCGCGGGCCGCCTCGCGGACCTGGGCGAGCTGCCGGTCGACCTGCTGCTGCACCCAGGCGTGGAAGGCCACCCGCGGTGCCAGCTCCCGTCGCGCCGCGGCCACGGCGTCGCTCGCCGGGTGCCGCAACTGCTCAGGCCACAGGCTCCAGCGCCCGCCGTAGCGCTCGGCGAGGGCACTGAACGTCGCGAAGTCCCGCAGGTCGTCGCCCATCTCGGGCTCGGGGCGGCCCTCGGCACGCCACAGCAGTTCCAGCGCCGAACGCTTGGCCGCCCAGACCCGGTCGTGCGCGATCCGGTCGCCGACCGTCTCCGGACGCAGCGCGTCGACCTCGGCGCGGGTCGCGGCGTCGGCCCGCGCGTAGGCATCGAGATCGGTGACCCGGAGCGCCAGGGGCGTCGCGAACCGCCGGCTCGACGGTGTGTAGGGAGAGGGCTGCACCGGTGGAACCGGTGCGATCGCGTGCAGCGGGTTGAGCAGCACCGCATCGGCGCCGTGCTCGCGCCCGGTCCAGTCGACGAACTCGCGCAGGTCGCCGAGATCGCCGATGCCCCACGAGCCCCGCGAGTGCAGCGCGTAGAGCTGCAGCATCCAGCCCCAGGCGCGCGGCGGATCGGGCAGCTCCGGCGGCGCCACGATCACCGTGCTCTGCGCGTCGCCGAGCTCCAGCCGGTAGTAGCCCGGCTCCAGCCCCGCGGGGAGCTCGCCGTCGACGTCGCGGCGCGCGCCCGACTCATCGACGAGTACCCCGGCGCCGGGCAGCCGGTACGACCGGTCGCTGCGCAGCGCGATCGTGCCGGGAAGCGTGCCGGCGGCCGCCCGTTCCCGGGCGGCCGCGAGCGCCGCGCGCCGCGCGTCCGGGGTGCTCGCATCCACGTCGAGCAGCCCCAGCACCCGGATGACCACCTCGGGGTCCACCGTCACCGGCCGTCGGTCGCCGTCGCGGTAGGTGGTGGCCACGCCGTGTGCGGCGGCGAGTTCGGTCAGGTCGTCGTCGATGGTGCCGTTCACGCCGCTACGTTCCCCGTCCGTGTGCGCACGACACGGGGTGCCGGCGTTGCTCTTCAGACCACCAGGATGGTGTCGGAGCCGTCCACGTCGGCGACGTCCGGGTCGTTGAACCAGTTGCCGTTCTCGCCGAGGTAGCGCAACCGCAGCCGGGTACCGCGCGACACCGTGACCGAGGTGGATCGGGTGCCGTTGGTGCGGCGTCGCAGTTCGTGCCGGCCGGGCCTCCAGTCGTTGAAGTCGCCGCCGACGCTGCATCGGCCGGTGGCGAGGCCGAGGGGCAGCGCGAAGGTCACCTCGACGTTCCCGGCAGCGGGGGGACAGCCGGATCACGGCGGTCTCCTTGTCGCTCGGAGGCGTGCCGCGGCAGCCTGCCCGGTGCCGCCCGCATTCGTCTCGGCGACGCGCCGTCCTGCTCCGTGACCGCCGTGTTACCGCTCGTCGATCCCGGCGCGTCGCGTCGGCGTGTCGCGGCAGGGCCGGGAAGCCGGTCCGGCGGGCCCGCAACGGGCCCGGCGCCGGGCCGTACACATGCCGCGAGCAGCGTCGATGCGATGATCACCGGTGCGCCGGAAGTCGATCACCAAGCCCGGCTCGGGTACTGGCGGGTGCTAACGTCTGCCGGGCGGGCCTCGCGGCCCGGCGTGCTTCCGCCGCACGAGAACCGGGCATCCGCGCCGTCCTCCCGGCCCCCGATCCGGTTCGGCGGATCCCGCACGCTGAGTGCCGGATCGTTGGCGAGGAGACACCCGTGACGAGCGTGTTGGGCCTGATCGGGCTGGGCCTCGGAGTCATCGTCGTCGCCGGGTTGGTGGTCCTGCTGCGCAAGCCCCGCCCCGCCGAGAGCGCTGCCGAGACCGCCGAGGACCCGGGGCGCCCGCGGACCGTCGCCGAGCTCGTTCAGCTCCGGGCCGCCGCGCAGGCCGAGCAGGCCCGGTCCGCCGCCGACCCGGCCGACGCGGAGCCGGTGACCGACGCCATCCCGATGGAACCCGTCGCCGAGCGGGAGCCGGTCCCGGCCGAGCCCGTCACGGAACCCGTGCCCACCGCCGCGTCTGCCGAGCCCGCCACCGCCGAGCCCGCCACCGCCGAGCCCGAGGCCGTCGAGCCCGAGGCCGTCGAGCCCGAGGCCGTCGAGCCCGAGGCCGCCCAGGTCGCCGCCATCGCCGAGCTCCCCGAGGTCTCCTTGCCGGCCCAGCCCCGCCGGGTCGAGCCGGCTGCGCCGCCGGCCCCCCTGCTGAGCCGTGACACGGTCAGCGCGCCGTGGGGCCGGGTGCCCGACGGCAGCCTGACGCTGCCGGCGGCGGCTCCACCGGTGCTGCTGTCCGCGCCGTCCGATCCGCCCGCGGTGCCGGCGGCGCGACGGCGCTCCTCCGGATTCGGTGACCGTCCGGCCGTGCGGAGCACACCGGTCGTCGCTGCGGCCGAGGCCGCGAACCCTGAGGCGGAGGCATCTGACCCCCGTGCGGCGGGGGCACCCGACGGGCCGACCACGGAATCTGCCGCCGAGACGCCGGACGTGATCGAGCAGGAGATCGCCGAGCCTGCCCCCGACGTGCGGGAGTCGCTGGGCGCGGCCGAGGGGCCCACCCCGCCTCCGACGGCCATCGCCCCGGTTGCCGAGGCCCCGGCGGCAGAGGTAGCGCCCGCTCCCGGGGCACCGGGCGAGGTGCCGGTTCCCGCTGCATCCGCGCCGGCGGAGCCCGCGACGGACGCCTCGGGGCCGGCCGCGTCCGGGGCGGCGGAGCCGGTGACCGGCGACTGGCCGGGGTGGACCGACTGGGCCGAGTTCGATGTGGACGAGGACGACGGCCGCGCCGACGCGGCACCCACGCCCCCGGACCCGACGCCCGCCTTCGGGCTCGCCGTCATCCCGCAGGTCGTCCCGGCGGAGGCGGTGGCGGAGCCGTCAGGCGCTGCGCCGGACGGCGAGCAGGACGACCGGCCCCCGGTCGTCCCGCTGTCCACACGGGAATCCCGGGCCGCCGCGCGCGCAGCGGCGCGTGCGGCCGAGGAGGCCGCCGCCGACGTCTCCCTGCTGCGCACCCTCGGCTTCGCGGACCCCAACCCCCGTCCGGGCGCGGCCGCGGTCGTCTCGCTCGCGGCACCGGTTCCCGTCGAGCCGGAGATCGACGAGGTCTCCGCGGACGCCCGACCGGTCCGTTTCCGGGTGGCGCGGCGCGACGGTGTGCCGGTCCCGGACGCCGCGATGACCCTCCTGGACGGGCGGGGCCGTGAGGCCGGCCGCAGCGTGGCCGACGTCGACGGCCGCGGCGTCGTGGCGGCGCCCCGGCCCGGTGGCTACGTACTGGTGTCCTCGGCCGACGGCCACCAGCCGGGCGCGGTCGCCCTGACCGTCGACGGTCGGCCGCTCGACGTGGAGGTGCTCCTGGTCGGTTCGGCCTCCGTTGCCGGGACGGTGCGCGCGGGCCGCCGGCCGGTCGACGGAGCGACCGTGACGCTGCTGCAGGACGGCGAGGTCGTCGGCACCGTGGATACCGGCGCCGCCGGGCGGTACCGAATCGGTGACCTCGCGGCCGGCGACTACACGCTGGCCGTCACGTCCCCAGGGCACGACCCGGTCGCGGCGGTCGTCCGGGTCCCCGAGCAGGCCGACGTCGAGCACGACGTGGAACTCGAGCGGCCTGCGACGGCGGCCGGTTCCGCGCCGTCCGACCGCGGCGACGGCGGGGCCGACCGCCCGCACTGACCGGCGCGCCGTCCCGTCGGACCGGATAGGTTCCCGTCGACGTGCGGGGCCGACGAACGGGGCGAGGGATGGCGGTGCAGGCGCAACGGGTCGAAGGCCGGCTGGGCGGTGTCGGCGGGATCGAGCTGTTCTGGCAGGGCTGGCTGCCCGGCGCCGACGGGCCCGGGGGTGCGGTGCCGACCGGTGTGCTGCTGATCTGCCACGGCCTCGGGGAGCACTCCGGCCGCTACGGCAACGTCGTGGACGTGCTGGTCCCGGACGGCTGGGCCGTCTACGCCCTCGACCACCGCGGCCACGGCCGCTCCGGCGGGCGGCGTGCCCACCTGGGCCGCTATGCCGACTTCCTCGCCGACTTCGACACCTTCCGCCGCCACGTCGTCGCCCGGCACCCGGGCCTGCCGGTGTTCCTGCTCGGTCACAGCATGGGCGGGCAGATCGCGCTGGCCTACGCGCTCGACCACCAGGACGATCTGCGCGGCCTCGCGCTCTCCGCACCCGCGCTGGCGAGCAACGCGGTCCCGAAGGCCGCCGTGCCGGTGTTGAAGCTGCTCACGCGGGTCGCGCCGACGCTGCGGCCGGCCGGGATCGACGCCACCAAGATCAGCAAGGACCCGGCCGTCGTCGCCGCGTACCAGGCCGACCCGCTGGTGTACCGCGGCAACCCGACGCTCGGACTGTCCTCGGCGCTGTTCGCACAGATGGAGGTGCTGCCGGAACGAGCCCGCGGGCTGCGCCTGCCGCTGCTGCTGCAGCACGGGACCGCCGACGTGCTCACCGAGCCCGCCGGCAGCCGCCGGCTGGAGTCGGCCAGCGGCTCACCGGACCAGACCGTGCACTGGTACGAGGGCCTGTGGCACGAGATCTACAACGAGCCGGAGCGCGACGGCCCCCTCGCCGACCTCCGCAGCTGGCTGGCAGCCCACCGCTGAACCCGTTCCCGGCGAGCGAGAGGGGTCTCCGTTGCGTCCGACGCCCCGAGAGCCACCTCTGCGCCCGGGAGGCGGAGGCTCAGCGCGGGACGGGTGTCGCCGGGTCCATGTCGAACGCGACGTGGTCGACGATCGTCGTGACCACCGGGCGGCGCGGCAACCCGATCGAGCGCAGCTCGTCGGCCATGGGGTGGCCACTGCCCAGCACGACCCGAGCGGCGCCGAACCCGAGCCGCACCCCGCGGGCCCGCATCCGGACCCCGCTGACCAGCACCTGGTCGCCCTGCGGTGCCAGCGCGGTGAGCGTGCCGGGGACGGTGCCGGGCAGCCGCCCCGGCAGGGTGCTCAGCGATGCGCTCAGCACGTGCCGGTCGTCCTCGGCGAGGTGGCAGTCGGCGTGCCCGCCGGAGATGTCGAGCTCGGTGCGGCTCAGCCACTTCGGCAGCCCCCACAGCGCCCGGCCGGCCTCCATCGTGAAGGTCTGGGTCACCGGGAGCTGGTGGATGTACGGCCCGGTGCGGCCACGGTGCCGTGCGAGCAGCGCCACCCCGACCTCGTCGTAGTCACCGAGGTCGTTGACCTTGTAGTCGACGAACACGAGGAACAGCGGGGTCCGGCCCGCCACCGAGACGAGCTCCAGACCGGTGCCGTCGACGAGGCGGCGGGCCCGGTCGGCGCGGACCAGGTAGGTCGCGCAGGCCACCGAGGCCTCGCTGATCCGGACCGGGAAGCTGATGCGCCGGCCCTGGATCTCCCAGCTGCCGTCGTCGAGCAAGGTCGCCACAGCACCCGAGTCTCGCGCAACCGTCCACGTCCGGGAACGGGCGGGCAGGGCCGTCGGCGGCCTGGACGGACCACGGGGTGCTGCGCCGACGGCGACCTGGCACGCTTGCGGCCGGGGGTGGATCAGGAATGAGACGGTTGTCCGGTGGGTGAACCGACCGTGCCGTCGGCGAGTGCCTCGGAACCGAACATCTCGGTCAGCAGGTTGATCGCCGAGACCGACTGGTCCCGGACGAGCCTAGGGCCTGTGCGGGACTGGCCCACAGAGCTGCGCACGGCGATCGACATCATGCTCGGCTCCCGGCACCCACTCGTGCTGTGCTGGGGTCCGGACTTCGCCTTCCTCTACAACGACGCGTTCGTCGCGGGCGCGGGCAACAAGCATCCGGGCGGGTTCGGGCAGCCGTGCCGGGAGGTCTGGCCGGAGATCTGGGACAAGGTCGGGCCACTGCTGGAACAGGTGCGCGCCACCGGCGAGCCGGCGTTCCGCGACGACGACCTGCTGGTCATGCACCGCAGCGGTTTCCCGGAGGAGACCTACTGGCGCTACTCCTACAGCCCGATCAGGGGCTCGGACGGTTCCGTGGCCGGCATCTTCAACGTGACGTCGGAGACCACCGGCAAGGTCGTCGGCGAGCGGCGGTTGCGGCTGCTCGGCCGGCTCGCCGAGGTGGCGCCCGAGGCGCGGACGGTGGACCAGGCGTTGCGGGAGGTCGGCGCGGTGCTGGCGTCCGCCGGACCGGACGTGCCGTGTGCGCTGCTCTACAGCCACCCGGACGGGCAACCCCGGCTGGTCGCCGCCCCCGGTTTCCGGGAGACGCCCGAGGACTTCGTCCCCCCACCGGTCACCCCCGGTGTGCAGATCGTGGACATGCCTGCGGGCCTCCCCGCGACCCGCTCGGCGACGCCGGTGCGGCACGTCGCCCTGGCGGCGCTGCCCGGCGATGACGGCAGCTCGCCCGCCCCGCTGCTGATCGGCGTGCCACCGCGCATCCGCGTCGACGAGGACTACCGTTCGTTCCTGAGCCTGGCCGTGGGGCACATCGCCACCGCGGTGGCCACCGCCCGGTCGCACGAGGCGGAGCGGCGCCGACACGAGGCCCTCGCGGCCCTGGACCGGGCGAAGACCGAGTTCTTCACCGGCGTCAGTCATGAGTTCCGAACGCCGCTCGCGCTCATCCTCGGCCCGTTGGAGCAGCTGCGCACCTCGGCGACCGACCCGGCCGTGCGGGTCGACGTCGAACTGGCGCACCGCAACGCGCAGCGGATGCTCAGGCTCGTCAACAGCCTGCTCCACGTCGCCCGGCTCGAGGCGGGCCGGACCGAGGCCACGTTCGTCCCGGTCGATCTCGGAGCCGTCACCGCCGAGCTCGCCGGGCTGTTCCGTCCGGCGACCGAGCGGGCAGGGTTGCGCCTCGACGTCGACTGCCCGCCCACGTCCCGGCCCGTATGGGTGGACCAGGACATGTGGGAGAAGATCGTCCTCAACCTGCTCACCAACGCCGTCAAGTACACCTTCACCGGCGGCATCACCGTGACCCTGCGGGTCGAGGGCGAGCACGCCGTGCTGCGGATGGCCGATACCGGAACCGGCATCCCGGCCGCCGAGCTGCCCCAGCTCTTCGAGCGGTTCCACCGGGTCCGAGGTGCGCGGGCCCGCTCGCACGAGGGCAGCGGCATCGGGCTGACCCTCGTCCGCCAGCTGGTCGAGCTGCACGGCGGCACCATCGACGTGACCAGCACACCGGATGTGGGGAGCACGTTCACCGTGCGGATCCCCATGGGCTTCGCGCACCTGCCGGTGGAGAGCATCGGCGCGACCGGCGGAGCGCCCGCCCGGCCCACCGGCGCGGGTGCCGGACCGTTCCTGGACGAAGCACTTCGCTGGCTCCGCGGCGACGCGGGCGAGCCGGACCACCCGGCAGGCCCCGACGCGGAGGTGCCCGCGCGGCCGATGCCGGACATGGCCGGCCGCCGGGACCGGGTGCTGGTCGCGGACGACAACGCCGACATGCGGGACTACCTGCAGCGACTCCTCTCGGAGCACTGGACGGTGCAGACCGTCGCCAACGGGGTCGAGGCCCTCGACGCCGCCCGCGCCGACCCGCCCGACCTGGTCGTGGCGGACGTGATGATGGCGGGGCTGGACGGCATCGGGCTGCTCCGCGCGCTGCGCACCGACGCCCGCACGGCGGGGCTGCCGGTGGTGCTGCTCTCGGCGCGGGCCGGGGAGGAGGCGGCGGTCGAGGGACTGGCGGCCGGCGCCGACGACTACCTGGTCAAGCCGTTCTCCGCGCGGGAGCTGCTGGCCCGGGTCGGTAACCACCTCCAGCTCGGGCGCACCCGGCGCGCCGCCGAACTGCGGTTCCGGGCGATGGCCGACTCCACTCCCGCGCTGATCTGGGTGGACGACGCGGGCGGGCACCGGGTGTTCGTCAACAAGGGCTGGCAGGACTTCACCGGCGTCACCGACCCGGTCGCCGAGCTGGGTACGGACTGGCGGGACCGGATCCACCCGGAGGACCGCGAGCGTTACCGGGAGGTGACGTCGGCGGCGGTCCGGCGGGGTGCGCCGTTCGAGGTCGAGTACCGGCTGCGACACCACAGCGGCCGCTACCGCTGGGTCCTCGACCGCGGCGCCCCGGTGGGTGGCGACAGGCTCACGGGCTACGTCGGTGGCTGCCTCGACATCGATGCGCGGCACCTCGAGCAGCGCCGGCACCGGGTCTACGCGGGACTCGGTGACGCCATGGAGGCCGAGGTGACCGCGGACGGCCGGCTGCACGCGCTGGCCCGGGTCCTGGTGGCCGAGGGCCTCGCCGACGTCGTCCGGGTGCACGAGGGCGCCTCCCACGACGACCTGACCCTGCGGGCGGTCGCGGCGACCGACCCCGCGGTGGAACAGCTCCTGTGGCGGCTCGACAGCGGGTCCGGGTTGCACCGGCGGGTCATGGCGTCCCGGGAGCCGCGGATCATCGATCTCTCCCAGCTGGTGGCGGGCATGCCCGAGGCGGACCTCGAACAGCTGACGTTGTGGGAGCAGGCGGACCTGCGCTCGATGGTCGTCGCCCCGCTGGTCGCGCGCGGCGGGATGCTGGGCATGGTCGCGGTGGGACGGACGACCGGTTCCCCACGCTACGACCCGCAGGACCTCGAACTGTTCGCCGAGATCGCCCGCCGGGCCGGGGTCGCGCTGGACAACGCGAGGCTCCTGGAACTGGAGCGGGCCGCCGCGCAGCGACTCGGCATGCTGCACCGGGCGACCGCGGAGATGTCGGCCGCGGCCACACCGGCCGAGGTGGCCCGCATCGCGTCGCATCACCTCGTCACGCTGCTCGACGCGCCTCTGGTCGGGGCATGGGAGCTGCGGGACGGCGCGCTGGAGGTGCTGACCAGCCAGGGCTGGAGCCTGTCGGCGCACCGCACCTGGTCGTCCATCCCACAGGACGTGGAGCTACCGGTCTCGGAGGTGATCCGTACCCGGCGGCCGATGTGGCTGGACAACCTCGCGGACCGGCCCGACCGCAGCCCGTCGCTCGAGCCCGCGACCGCCGGGGCCGGGCTGGCGTCCCTGGCGCTGCTGCCGCTCGTCGTCGGCGACCGCTGCCTCGGGGTGCTGGGGGCGGCGTTCCGCGAGCCGCGGGTCATCGGGGCCCACGACCGGGAGGCCGCGGTCGCCGTGGCCGAGTTGGCCGCGCAGGCCCTCGACCGTTCCTCGCTGCTGGTGGCCGAGACCGAGGGCCGCCGGGTCGCCGAGCGGCTGAGCGCGGTGGCCACCTCGCTGTCGCGGGCCACCGACCTCGACTCCGTCGCGGCGGTGATCGTGGCGCACGGGCTGTCCGCGCTCGAGGCCGATGCGGTCGTCGTGCTGCTGGCCGGTGACACCGGAGCGCTGTACCCCCTGGCGGAGGAGGGCTGGCCGGAGGGCGCCGGGTCGGCGGAGCTCTCCGCCGGGGCCGCGCACCCCCTCGCCCACGCCGTGCGCACGGGCGAACCGGTGTGGCAGGCCGATCGGGGCGGGCCGGCCACGAACGGCCCCGATCCCGATGTCGGCCCCGACGACGAGGTCTACCCGGTGCACACCGCGATCCCGCTGCTGGTCGGTGGCCGGCCGATCGGCGCGCTGGGCCTCCGGTTCGCCGGTCGGCCGGTGTTCAGCCCACAGCGGCGCAGCTTCGCGCTCACCCTGGCCAGCCAGTGCGCCCAGGCCGTCATGCGGGCCCGCCTGCACCAGGCCGAGCACGAGGTCGCCGTCATCCTGCAGCGCAGCCTGCTGCCGCAGCGACTGCCCGATCTCGACCGGCTCGCGCTGGCCACCCGGTACCTGCCCGGGACCGCGGGTACCGAGGCCGGCGGGGACTGGTTCGACGTGCTGGCCCTCGAACAGGGGAAGGTCGCGCTCGTCGTCGGCGACGTCGTCGGCCGTGGCCCGTCCGCGGCGGCGGTGATGGGGCAGCTGCGCAGCGCGCTGGCCGCGAACCTGGTCAACGGTCAGTCCCCGGCGACGGCCCTCGAGCAGCTCGACCTCTTCGCGCTGCGCATCGACGGCGCGATGGCCAGCACCGTGGCCTGCGCAGTGATCGACTGTGAGACCGGTGAGCTGCGCTACGCCTGTGCCGGCCACCCGCCGCCTCTCGTCGCCGGACCGGGCGGGGTCCGGCTGCTGTTCGAGGGTCGGGGTACTCCGTTGGGGGTGACCGGGCGCCCGCCGTTCGTCGAGGCCGTCGACCGGATCGAGCCCGGTTCGACGATCCTGCTGTGCTCGGACGGGTTGTTCGAGCGACGCACCGAGGTGATCGATGACGGCCTCGACCGGCTGATCGACTCCTTCGGCGCGCTGTCGCACGGCCGCCCGCAGGATGCGGCGGACGCGCTGCTGGACCGGATGGCGGCCGGCCGGTCGGCACCCGACGACATCGCGCTGGTGATGGCGCGGCTGCTCCCGGTGCCGCTGCGCCTGCTCATGCCGGCCGAGGCCGAACGCCTGGCCGGGCTGCGGCGCCGAGTGGCGGCATGGTGTGCGGAGGCCGGGCTCAGCGAGGACGCCGTCACCGACCTGCAGCTGGTTCTCGGCGAGGCCGTCACGAACGCCGTCGAGCACGCCTATCTCGGCGGGGCACCCGGCTCGGTCGACATCGAGCTGATCCTGGAGCCGACCGGAGCGGTGTCGGTACGGGTCGCCGACACCGGTCGGTGGCGCCCACCGCCCGCCGACCCCGGCTACCGGGGCCGCGGGCTGGCCCTGATCCGGGAGCTGAGCGAGGATGTCGAGCTCGAGCAGGGCGAGACCGGCACGCTCGTACGCTTCCGGCTGCCGCCGGTCCCGGTCGAGCAGCCGGTGCCGTTGCCGGGAGGCAGGCTCGACGAGCCCGACGCCGGCGGCCCCCCGGAGCCCCCGCCCGGTCCGACCCGGCTGCGCCGGTGGGCCGACGGGTCCTCCGTCCGGCTGCATGTGGACGGTGACCTCGACCTGGCCGGTGTGGCGACGATCCGCTCGGAGCTGATCGATCAGCTCCGGCAGGGCATGCCGATCATCCTGACGTTGGCCGCCGACTGCTACGTCAGTAGTGCCGGGATCGCGCTGCTGTCGGAGATGGCGCAGCGGGCCCGTGCGGCGGACATCGAGCTGACCGTCATCACGCCGTCCGGGAGCCCGGCACGCCGCATGCTGGTGCTCGCCGGGCTGGACCAGGTGATCGCGGTGGTGCCGGCCGATGATCCGGGCACGGGCCGGACCCGCGTGTGAGGCGCGGCGAGGCCGGTCCGCTGCGGGAGCCGTGCCGCCGGGCCTGTGCCGAACATGTGCCGGTGACGCGCCGTGGTCGTTCTCGCGGGCCGGGACGGGCCGACACCGATGTGCTCAGATGGCCGCATGGCCCCCGCTGCATTCCTCGGCCCCATCCGGGGCACGCGGCGGGCCGTCCACTTCGACCAGTGCTGTTGCGCGAGCTGACCTCGGCGTCCGCTTCCGCTCGCCCCGCCCTGGAGTACGACCGTGCTGCTGCACGCCCCCCGCACCGCTCTGCGCACGAGCGGGCCCACCCTGCTCGGCCTGTCCGACCTCTCCGCGCTGACCCGGCGCATCGCCGATCAGGTCCGCGCCGGCCTGCAGAGGTGCGGATCGACCCGGACCGCCGCTGGTGCCGGCGGTTGCACGGTGATGACCACGTCGACGTGTGGCTGATCAGCTGGGCCACCGATCAGGCCGACGTCACCTGGATCGTGTTCTGCTCCGAGGGCTACAGCCCGCGCCTCGCCGCGGCCTCCCTGCAGGATCTGGGCCTGCACCGGGCGACCGACCTGACCGGCGGTTTCGGGCATGGCGCGCGGCGGGACCACCCGTGAGCGGATGACGCTGTTCGGGCGATGATCCCCGGGCGCGAGCAACCGAGGCGCTAGGCGAAGGCGCCGATCCCGGTGATGTCGCGGCCGACGATCAGGGTCTGCATCGTCTCGGTGCCCTCGAAGGTGTGGATCGCCTCGATGTCGGTCCAGTGCCGCACCACGTGGTGTTCGAGCAGGATCCCGTTTCCGCCCAGCAGGTCGCGGGCCTCGGAGAGGATCTTCCGGGCGGTCCGGGTGTTGTTCATCTTGGCCAGCCCGGCCACGGTCGGGGAGAGCCGCCCGGCGTCGGCGAGCCGCCCGATCTGCATGCAGTACAGCTGCATGCCGGTCAGGTCCGCGAGCATGTGCACGAGACGCTGCTGCACGATCTGGAACGACGCCAAGGGCTTGCCGAACTGCTTGCGCTCCATGGCGTAGCGCAGCGCGGCGTCGTAGCCGGCGGTGGCATGCCCGAGCGCCATCCACGCGCAGATCCCGCGCGTGTTGGCCAGCACCCGTCCGGTGTCCTTGAACGACCTGGCGCCGACCAGCCGGTTCTCCTCCGGCACCCGGACGCCGGTCAGCCGGATGTCGGCCTGCCACACCGAGCGCAGCGACACCTTCCCCGGGATGACGGTTGCCTCGTACCCCTCGGCCGGGGTCTCGACGACGAAGCCGAACACCTCGCCGGAGTCGGTGTCGCGCGCCCAGACGATGACCAGGTCGGCGATGGTGCCGTTGCCGATCCAGCGCTTGACGCCGTCGAGCACCCAGTGGTCGCCGTCGCGGCGGGCCGTGGTCTCCAGCGCGATCGAGTCCGAGCCGTGGTCGGGCTCGGTGAGCGCGAACGCGCCGATCCTGTCCATCGTCGCCATCGACGGCAGCCAGCGCTGCTTCTGCTCGTCGGAGCCGCACATCGCGATCGACTGCATCGCCAGTCCCGCGTGCACGCCGAGGAAGGTGCCGAGGCTGCCGTCGCCGCGGTGCAGTTCCATGTGCACCAGCCCGCAGGCCATCGGGCTCATCCCGGCGCAGCCGTACCCGTCGATGTCCTCGCCGACGATGCCCAGCTCGGGCAGCCGCCGGAACAGGTGCCAGGGCAGCTCGGCGCGCTCCCAGTAGCCGCCGATGTCGGGCAACACCTCGTCGTCGACGAACCTGCGGACGGCGATGAAGCGTTCCCACTGCTCGGCGGTGAACTGATCCTGGACGGAGAAGAAATCCGTTCCCAGCGCCTCGCCGAGCTGCGTGTACCGGGTCGTCCCTGCCGTCGTCGCTGCCGTCGTCCCTGCCGTCACCGCTGACTCCTCATCGCCGGACCGTGCGGCGATCCTGACATCCCGGGCGCGCGCGCACCGCCCGGAACGGGCGCAGCGGCGGCGACGCGGCACAGCAGCCGATCGACCGCCGCGTTGAACGCGGCCGGCCGCTCGAGGTTCGGCAGGTGTCCCGCCCCCTCGATCACGACGAGTTCGGCCCCGGGGACGCACGCCTGCAGGAACGCAGCTTCGGCGAGCGGGATGAACACGTCCTCGCTGCCGACGACGACGAGCGTCGGGACGGCGACGGTGGCGAGCGTCGCGGTGTAGTCGGGCCGGACGGCCCGCCCTCGCAGCGCGGCCGCGGCCCCGGCCGGCGGGGTGCTGCGCATCATGTCCCGCACGAACCACGCGAGGCCGGGACGGGTGTCGGCGCTATCCGGGGCGATCATCGAGGGCAGCAGCCCGTCGGCGATCTCCTGCATTCCGTCTCGAAGCAATCTCTCGGCTACCTCGGTGCGATTCCTCGCTCCGGCCGCGGTTTCCGCCCGGGGCGAGGTCGCGGCGAGCAGGAGCCCGCGGACGCGGTCCGGGAACAGCCGGTGGAACTCCATGGCGATCTGGCCGCCCATCGACAGGCCTCCCAGCACCACGTCGCCGATGCCGAGGTGGTCGAGCAGCGCCGCGAGGTCGCAGGCGAACACGGCGATCCCGGTGGTGCCGGGAACCACCGCGCTCGTGCCGTAGCCGCGCAGGTCGGGCGCGATCACGCGGGTCCCGGTGCGGCTCAGGTGCGCGAGCTGCGGATACCACATGGAGCGGTCGAAGGGGTGACCGTGCACCAGTACGAGCGGGGCGCCGTCCGCGCCGCCACTGTCGTCGAAGCAGAGGTCGATCCCGCCGATCACCGCCGAGCCCATCGCGTTCTCCATCCCGCAGGTGCTTGCCCGTTCGACGGTATGCAGCAGAGAATGCTCAGTGCAATAAAAACATTGCTCTCGGTGCAATAGCGAGGGACTCATGGGTGACTACCACCGGATCGCCGACGCGGTCGCGGCCGAGATCGCTGCCGGCCGGCTCCGGCCCGGAGACCGGCTGCCGCCGCAACGCCGGTTCGCCCGACGCCACGGCATCGCCACCTCGACGGCGGCTCGGGTCTACGGGGAACTGGTGCGCCGCGGACTGGCGGTCGGGGAGGTCGGACGCGGCACCTTCGTGCGCGCGGCGGCGCCCCCGCCCGAGCCGGCCCTGGCAGAACCAGGTGGTGCTCGGGCCGACCTGGAGCTGAACTTCGCCGTCCTGCCCGAGCAGCCCGCGCTGCAGGCCCGCAGCCTGGATCGGCTGCTGCGCACCGACGTGCTCGCCGCCGCCCTGCCCCCGGTGGGCGTGGCCGGCACGGTCGCCGCGCGGGAGGCCGCCGTGGTGGCGCTCGGACATCCGGGATGGCAGGCCGAGCCGCGGCGGGTCCTGTTCACCGGCAACGGACGCCAGGCCGTCGCCGCCGCTGTCGCCGCGCTGGTGCCGGCCGGCGAGCGGCTCGGCGTCGAGGCGCTCACCTATCCGGTGGTCAAGGGCATCGCGGCCCGGCTCGGTGTCACGCTCGTCCCGATCGCGACCGACGCCGACGGGCTGGAGCCCGACGCGGTGGCCGCCGCGCACCGGGCCGCCCCGCTGCGCGCGGTCTACTGCCAGCCGACGCTGCACAACCCGCTGGGCACGACGATGTCGGCCGACCGCCGGGCGGCGCTGGCCGAGGTGCTGCGCGCGATCGACGTGCCGGCCGTCGAGGACGTCATCTACGCCTTTCTGCGTGACGCCCCGCCGCCGCTGGCCGCGTTCGCCCCCGAGCGCACGGTGCTCGTCGACAGCCTGTCCAAGCGGCTCGCGCCCGGACTCACGCTCGGCTTCGTCGTAGCGCCCGACGATCTCGTCGACCGCGTTGCCGCGGCCGTGCGCTCGGGCGGCTGGGCGGCGCAGCGGTTCGCGCTCGACGCGGCGACCTGCTGGGTCACCGACGGCACCCTGGCCACCGTGGAAGCGGCCAAGCGGCGCGACGCCGCCGCCCGTCAGGAACTGGCCCGCGGCCGGTTGCGCGGCTTCACCGTGCACGCGGACCCGGCGGCCTACCACCTGTGGTGGGAACTGCCCGAGCGGTGGCGGGCGGAGACGTTCGTCGCGTCGGCGGCGCGCCGGGGCATCGCGATCAGCCCCGGCGCCGCGTTCGCGGTGGGCGCGGGGCGGGCGCCCGCCGGGGTGCGGCTCGCGCTGTCCGCGCCACCCGTCGACACCCTGGCCGCAGCGTTGGACGTGCTGGCCGCCATCGCGCGTGGCGGCCCGGACGACGACCCCGTCGACTAGCCCCGACGGGTCCGCGCACGGCGGGCGTCAGCGGGGGAGCTCGTCGATCGCCTTCTGGATCCGCTTGATCGAGATCGGGTACCGGGTACGCATCGGGTGCGCGTACAGGCTCACCCGCAGCTCCTCGATCATCCAGCGGATCTCGCGCAGCGCCGGGGACGGCTCGACGCCCGGGGGGAGCGCGGCCAGCTCGGCGCGGTACTCGTCGTCGACGATCCGGATCTGGGCGGTCCAGTCGGCGTCACGGCGCGGATCGACCCGCAGCTTCTCGATGCGGCGCTCGACCGCCTCCAGGTAGCGGGCGACGTCGGACAGCCGGTTGGCCCCCGCCGCGGTCGCGAAACCGGGTCCGATCAGCTCCGCCAGCTGCGCGGTGACGTCGGCGACGCCCGCCTTCAGCACCGGCGCGGTCAGCTCGGCGAGCTGGGCCTGCACCCGATGCCACACGACCAGCACCGCGCGGACCCCGTGCAGCACCTGCAGCGTGGTCGGACCGAGCTGGGTGCGGAACAGCTCCCGGAGCCGGGCGTAGCGCGCCTCGTCCCACGCCGGGCCGCCCGCCCGGGTGATGAGCGCGTCGGCGGCCGCGGTCACGCAGTCGTCCAGCAGCGCGGCCACCCCGCCGTGCGGGTTGCGCGACAGCGCGAGCTTGGCCGCGTTGTCGAGGCCGCGCTGCACCTGCTTGGCCGGGGACGGTGTCTCCAGCAGCAGCAGCCTGCGCAGCCCGCGCCACATCGCCGGATCGCGCTCGGCGGCCGTCGGGAACACCCGGACGTCGGCGCTCGAACCCCGGTCGACCAGACCGGGGTAGCCGGTGACGACGTGGTTGCCACGGCGGATCCGGTGCTCACGCGGCAGCGAACCGATCGACCATGAGGTCAGCCCGGTCTGCTCCAGGTCCCCACCGGCCGCGGCCAGTTCCTCGCGCACCTTCGGCGCGAGCTTGCGGCGCAGCGCCTCCAGGTCGGTGCCGGTGGCGACTTCCCGGCCCTTCTCGTCGATGACCCGGAACGTCACCGTGAGGTGCTCGGGCAGCCGGTCGAGCTCCCAGGCCTCGCGCGGGATGTCCACGTTCCGCATCCGGCCCAGCTCGCGCTCGAGCGCGTCGAGCAACGGCTCGTCGCCCGCCCGCAGCCGGGCCAGCACCGCGCGGGCGTGGTCCGGGGCGGGGGAGAAGAGCCGGCGCAGCGTCTTCGGCAGAGTCTTGATCAGTGCGGTGACGAGTTCCTCGCGGAGCCCGGGCACCTGCCAGGTGAACGGCGTCGGGTCGACCTGGTGCAGCGCGGCGACCGGCACGTCGACGGTGACCCCGTCGGTCCGGCGGCCCGGTTCGAACGCGTAGGACAGCGGCAACCGCAGCCCACCGGCCTCGACGTGGTCGGGGTAGGCGGAGCGGTCGACCTGGCCCGCCTGCGCGGTGTGCAGCATCTCGGCGGTGAAGTCCAGCAGCTCGGGCTGGCGGCGCGAGGTCTTCTTCCACCAGGAGTCGAAGTGGCGACCGGACACGACGTGGTCCGGGATGCGCGCCTCGTAGAACGCGACGAGGGTCTCGGAGTCGACCACGAGGTCGCGTCGCCGGGCCCGGTGCTCGAGCTCCTCGGCGTCGTCGAGCAGCTCGCGGTTGGCGTGGAAGAACCGGTGCCGGGTGTCCCAGTCGCCCTCGACGAGCGCGTGCCGGATGAACAGCTCGCGCGAGGCCGCGGGATCGATCCGTCCGAAGTCGACGGTCCTGTTCGCGACGATCGGGATGCCGTGCAGGGTGACCCGCTCGGTGGCCACGGCCGCCGCGCGCTTGCGCGACCAGTGCGGCTCGGAGTGGTTGCGCTTGACCAGGTGCTCGGCGAGCGGCTCGATCCACTCCGGCTGGATCCGCGCGACGGTGCGCGCCCACAGCCGCGATGTCTCGACGAGCTCGGCGGCCATCACCCAGCGCGGCTGCTTCTTCGCCAGCGACGAACCGGGGAAGATCATGAACTTCGCGCCGCGAGCACCCTGGAACTCCCGGGACTCGGCCTCGCGCAGGCCGACCTGGCTGAGCAGCCCGGACAGCACCGCGGTGTGGATCCGGTTCGGGTCGGCATCCACGTCGTTGAGCGTCATCCCGGCGTTGCGCGCGGCCGACCGCAGCTGGTTGTGCAGGTCCTGCCACTCCCGGATGCGCAGGAAATGCAGGAACTCCTCGCGCAGGAGGCGACGGAACCTGTTGCCCGACAGCGCCTCCCGCTGCTCCGCGACGTAGGTCCAGAGGTTGAGGAAGGCCAGGAAGTCCGAGCCGTCCTGGGCGAAGCGGGCGTGCTTCTCGTCGGCGGCCTGGCGCTGCTCGGTGGGCCGCTCCCGCGGGTCCTGCACCGACAGGGCGGCGGCGATCACGAGCACCTCGCGTAGACAGCCGGTGCGGTTCGCCTCGACGAGCATGCGGCCCAGCCGCGGGTCGACGGGAAGCCGCGCCAGCGCCTGGCCGACGGCCGTGAGCGTCCGCCGGCCGTCCTCCAGGGCCCCCAGCTCGTGCAGCAGGGCCAGCCCGTCGCCGACCGCGCGCGAGTCCGGTGGCTCGACGAACGGGAACTCGGAGATCTCGCCGAGGTCCAGCGCGATCATCTGCAGCACGACCGACGCGAGGTTGGTGCGCAGGATCTCCGGGTCGGTGAACTCGGGGCGGGCGTCGAAGTCGTCCTCGCTGTACAGCCGGATGCAGACGCCGTCGGAGGTCCGTCCACATCGGCCGGCACGCTGGTTGGCGCTGGCCTGGGAGACCTTCTCGATCGGCAGCCGCTGCACCTTGAGCCGGCGGGAGTACCGGGAGATGCGCGCGGTACCGGTGTCGACGACGTACTTGATGCCGGGGACCGTCAGCGACGTCTCCGCGACGTTGGTGGCGAGCACGATGCGCCGACCCGGGTGGGGTGCGAAGACGCGGTGCTGCTCGGCCGTCGAGAGCCGGGCGTAGAGCGGGAGGATCTCCGTGTTGCGGAAGTCCCGCTTGGCCAGCGCGTCCGCTGCGTCGCGGATCTCGCGCTCACCGGGCAGGAAGACCAGGATGTCGCCGGGGCCCTCGCGCTGCAGCTCCGCCACGGCGTCGCCGATGGCCTCGAGCTGGTCGCGGTCCGGGTCGGCGTCGGGATCGTCGGGGTCGACGACGGGCCGGTAGCGGATCTCCACCGGGTACGACCGGCCGGAGACCTCGACGATCGGCGCGGGCTGCTCGGGCGTGCCGAAATGCCGCGCGAACCGCTCCGGGTCGATCGTCGCCGAAGTGATGATGACCTTGAGGTCGGGACGGCGCGGCAGCAGCCGGGTCAGGTACCCGAGGATGAAGTCGATGTTGAGGCTGCGCTCGTGGGCCTCGTCGATGATCAGCGTGTCGTACTGGTGCAGCATCCGGTCGCCGGTCAGCTCGGCCAGCAGGATGCCGTCGGTCATCAGCTTGACCAGCGTGTTGTCACCGACGTGGTCGGTGAATCGCACCTTCCAACCGACGACGTCGCCGAGTTCCGTGCCGAGCTCCTCGGCGATGCGGGCGGCGACGGTGCGGGCGGCGAGGCGCCGGGGCTGGGTGTGCCCGATCAGTCCGCGGATGCCGCGACCCAGCTCCAGGCAGATCTTGGGCAGCTGGGTGGTCTTCCCGGACCCGGTCTCGCCCGCGATGATCACGACCTGGTTGTCGCGGATCGCTGCGGCGATGTCCTCGCGCCGCGCGCTGACCGGCAACGTCGGCGGGTAGGAGATCGATGGGACGGCCGCGCGCCGGCGCTCGAGGCGGTGCTCGGCGGCCGCGACGGCCTGGGCGAGCTGGGCAGCGCTCTCCGCGTGCGCGCGCGGGTTGCGGGACCGGCGGGCGCTGTCGAGCCGGCGGCGCAGCTGATGCGCGTCGCGCGGGCCGAGCTCGCCGATCCGGGAGGAGAGGTCGGCGACGGTGGCGTCGTCGAGGGCGGTGGCGTCGCCGGAGCCGCTGCCGTCGGCGAAGGATGCGGGGTCCGGACCGGTGGGCGCGGTGCCGCGCTCCGAAGGACCGGTCGTGGCGCCCGCGCGGCCACGGGATCCGCGGCGGCGTGGGCGGCGCGAGCGACCGGTGCGCTCGGTCCGGGGAAGGGCGTCGGCGGGCGACTCCGGGCCGGTCCGGCCCGCACGTTCGGTGCGGCCGGACCCGGTCACGGATTCCGCCGTGGCGTGGTCCGGCACCAACGGGGTGCCGTCCACCTGCGCAGGGCGCGCGTCAGTGCCTCGGGCCGTGGTGAAGGACATCGTTCTCGCAGTCTGCCTGGCGGAGCCGCTCAGGCGGACCGCAGGGTGGGTGTGATCTCGTCGGCGGCGGGTGCGTCCACGGCCGGGTGCTCGACCAGGGCCAGCACCCGGTTGGCCAGGAAACGGGCGGTCCGCACGGCGGTGCCGCCGCGCGTCACCTCGCTGACCTCGATCACCCCGCGGCCGTGGGCGATGTCGATGCGGCGTCCGGCGCGGGTCGCCGTGACGTCGTAGGTCCGGGTGGTGCCGCTGCCCGCGTCGATGACGATCTCGACTCGGTCGCCTTTCATGGTGGCAGCCGTCCTCACGTGGAAAGGAAAGAATGGGAGTCCGAACCGGGCGCCGGTCGCCTCTCGGCGCGCAGGCCGCTCGCAGCGGCAGTTCTCAGATGGGACCCGGGGACACGGGTCGCCCGATCCGGACGTCTATGTCAACCGCTCCGGGGGCCGGAAGATTCCCGGTTCCCCGGTGGGGTTGAGGTAGGTGTCCGAGCCGGGCGCTGGTCGCCTCGCGGCGAGTGGCGCACCGCGGCTTCAGCCGAACGATCTTCCGCGGCGGCTCTGGTTATGTGAGACCCGGGGACACAGATCGCCCGGCTCGGACAGGGGGTACAACAGGGGCCCCGGGTGGTTCATTCCCGGCTGCGCCGCGTGATCCGGGTCACCGCCTGCGCAGCGCCGCAAGCACCTGATCGGTGAACGGTGCCCACGCCTCGATCGCCCACGGGCCGAAGTCCCGGTCGGTCAGCACCACGCACGCCGCCTTCGCCGCCGGGTCCACCCACAGGAACGTCCCGGACTGCCCGAAGTGCCCGAACGTCGCCGGCGAGCTCGTCGTCCCGGTCCAGTGCGGCGACTTGCCGTCGCGCAGCTCGAAGCCGAGACCCCAGTCGTTGGGCTGCTGGCGGCCGTAGCCGGGCAACACCCCGTCCAGCCCCGGGAACGCCACCTCGACGGCGCCCGCGAGGGTCGACGGCGACACCAGCGTGGGTGCCTGCAACTCGGCGGCGAACCGGACCAGGTCCGCGCCCGTCGACACCGCACCCGCGCCGGGAGAGCCCTCGAGCCGGGTGGTCGTCATCCCGAGCGGTTCGCACACGGCCTCGTGCAGGTAGTCGGCGAACGGGATCCCGCTGGAGGCCGCGATCGTGTCACCGAGGACCTCGAACCCGGTGTTGGAGTAGATCCGGCGGCGGCCGGGCGCGGCCTGGGCGGTCTCGGTGTCGAAGGCCAGCCCCGAGACGTGCGCGGCGAGGTGCCGGACCGTCGAGCCCTCCGGGCCGGCCGGCTGGTCCCACTCGACCGCACCCTCCTCCACCGCGATCAGCGTGGCGTACGCGGTCAGCAGCTTGGTCACCGAGGCCAGCCGGAAGGACCGGTCGGGTTCGCCTGTGGTGGCGAGCACCGACCCGTCGGCGCTCACGACCGCGGCGAACGCGTGGTCGACGGGCCAGTCGAGCACCCCGGATACGACCGTGTCGAGCGTGCGCGCGTCCATCCGGCCATCCTGCCCAGTTCGGCGGCGGGATACTCGGCGGGGTGGCGGACATCCGGATCGGGACGTCGGGCTGGCGGTACCCGCCGTGGCGCGGGACCTTCTACCCGGAGGGACTGGTGCAGCGCCGCGAGCTGGAGCACCTCTCGCGGATGGTGCGGACCATCGAGATCAACGGCTCCTTCTACTCGTTGCAGCGCCCGGAGAGCTACCGGGCGTGGGCCGAGCAGACCCCGGACGACTTCCTGTTCGCGGTCAAGGGCGGCCGGTTCATCACGCACATGAAGCAGCTGCGCGACGTCGAGGTGCCGCTGGCCAACTTCCTGGCCTCGGGGATGCTCGCGCTCGGGCCGAAGCTCGGCCCGATGCTGTGGCAGCTGCCGCCGCGGATGCGCTTCGACCCCGAGCGGCTCGACGCGTTCCTCACGATGCTGCCGCGCAGCACCGGTGCCGCCGCCGAGTTCGCCGCCCGGCACGACGAGCGCCTCGACGGCCGCGCCGTCACCGAAACCGATGCCGACCGGCCGCTGCGGCACGCGCTCGAGGTCCGTCACCCCAGCTTCGTCGATCCCGCGTTCATCGAGCTGCTGCGCGCCCACGGTGTCGCGCTGGTCGTGGCCGACACCGCCGGGACGTTTCCGTATCTGGACGACGTCACGGCCGACTTCGTCTACGCCCGGCTGCACGGCGACTCGGAGCTCTACGTCAGCGGTTACGCCCCCGACGCGCTCGACAGCTGGGCCGAGAAGGTGCGGGCGTGGCAGGACGGGAGGTCGCCGGTCACCGAGCACACGGTCGCGCCGCCGGCGCCGGAGCACCCCGAGGGCCGGGACGTGTACCTCTACTTCGACAACGACGCGAAGGTGCACGCGCCCTACGACGCCATCGGGCTGGCCGAGCGGCTGGGCGCAGGGCCGGTCGGCCTCCTGCATTGAATCCCGGCGGGCGGGGTACGGACCCGGCGTGCGGGACGAATCGAAGCGAACGGACGACGAGCAGCAACGGCAGGCGCTGGCCGAGCGGGTGGGCGAGCTGGCCCTGGCATCAGGCATGCGGGTCGCGGTCGCCGAGTCGCTGACCGGCGGGATGATCGCGGGTGCACTCGCCGCCGCCGGCGACGCCGGGGAGTGGTTCCAGGGATCCGTCGTCGCCTACAGCAGCGACGTCAAGCACGACCTGCTCGCGGTGCCCCCGGGCCCGGTGGTCAGTGCGGTGGCGGCCAGCTCGATGGCGCGCACCGTGCGCCGACTGCTGCAGGCCGACGTGGCCGTCGCGGTGACCGGGGCGGGCGGGCCGGACCCCCAGGACGGCCGCGAGCCGGGCACGGTGTTCGTGGCCCTCGACGGTCCCGGAACCCACCAGGTCCAGCTGCTGGAACTGGACGCGGAGGACCCGGCGGCGGTCTGCCATGCGACCGCGATGACGGCGTTGAGCCTCCTCATCGAGGCCGTGGACGACACGGCGGACGAGAGGTGCGCTCCCGCGGTGTGAGCCCGTGAGCCCCGGGTGCCGCTACCGCGACAGCGGCTCGCGCGCGACCCGGTGCGCGACGAGCATCCGCCGGCCGACGACCATTCCGGCGGCGGCGACGAGCATCGTGGCGGCACAGCACAGCCAGGCCACGGGGAACGACGCGTGGGTGGCGACGAAGCCGAAGCCCACCGGTCCGAGGCACCCGCCCGCGTACACCCCGACCTGCACGATCGACGTGGCCGCCGCCGGGGCCGACGGGTTGAGCCGGACCACCGCGAACTGCAGCAGCCCCGGCCACGCCCAGCCCAGCCCGAACGCGAGGATCGTGCCGATCACCAGCGCGAGGGTGCCCGGGGTCGCGAGCAGCACGAGCCCGGCCGCGCCCAGCGCCAGGCTCGCCGCCACGACGGCGACGTGCCCGCCGTCGCGCCGGTCGGCCAGCCATCCGTGCAGCAACCGCATCGACAGCCCGACGATGCTGCCGAGGGTCAGCACCAGCCCGGCCAGCCCGGGGTCGATGCCCCGGTCGACGGCAGAGGCGACGAGGAAGATGCCCAGGGCGGTCGCGGTCGCCGCGGCGAGCCCGGAGGCCAGCCCGATGACACTCAGGGCCGCTGTCGCGCGCTCGCCCGGTTCGGCCCGGGTCCGCCGGTGGGCCGCGACGTGCCGGGGGTTGACCAGCAGCGCCGACAGCGCCAGCCCGGCCCCGATCACGTACGCCCACCGCCAGCCGATGGTCAGCGCGACGGTGGGGACCGCCGTCCCGGCGAGCAGTGTGGCCAGCGGGATCGCCGCCTGCTTGACGCCGAAGGACAGCCCGAGCCGGTGCGCGGGCACGGACCGGGCCAGGGTCAGGTTCGACGACAGCTGCCCCATCACGTTGCACGGCGCGCTGCACAGCAGGATCGCGACCAGCGCCGGATAGGACCGGGCCCCGGCCGCGACGGCCACCATCACGGCGGCGGCTCCGAACACGGCGACGCGGCTCGTCGGTCCCGACCCCAACCGCTCGACCAGCCACCCGACGGGCAGCGACGCCAGCGCGCTCACCCCGAAGTACAGCGCCACGATGAGACCCAGCCCGGCCGGGTCGAAGCCCAGCTCGGCGGAGATCTGCACGGCGAGGGCGCCGGTGAGGAAGACCGGCAACACCGAGACGGTGGTGGTGGCGACGGCGCCGGTGGCGGCCCGGAGGGCTCCGGGCGCGGCGCGCGGCGCGGTCGCGGCGGTCGCGGTCCCGGCGCTCATAGTGAGCAACGCTAATCGACTGCCCCGTGTCAGGAAAGCCACGTCGCCGCCGTCACATGGTGGGAAAGCGGCCTCCCTGACACCGGATGCCGGGCATCATCCGCGGATCCGGCTGCCCTCCCCGGTCCACTCCTTCTCCCGCAGCTCGAACTTCTGCACCTTGCCGGTCGACGTCTTCGGCAGCTCGTCGACGATCTCGACGGCCTTGGGCGCCTTGTAGCGGGCGATCTTCGACTTCACGTGCTCGATGAGCTCGTCCTCGGTGGCGGACCCGCCGGGCGCGAGCACCACGAACCCCTTGGGCCGCTCGCCCCACTTCTCGTCCGGCACGCCGATCACCGCGACCTCCAGCACCGCCGGGTGCGAGACGATCGCCTGTTCGACCTCGACCGTGGAGATGTTCTCCCCGCCGGACACCACGACGTCCTTGGCCCGGTCCCGAAGCTCCACGTAACCGTCCGGGTGCATGACGCCGAGGTCGCCGGAGTGGAACCAGCCGCCGGCGAACGCCTTCTCGGTGCCCTCCGGGTCCTTGTAGTACCCCATCATCACGTTGTTGCCGCGCATGACGATCTCGCCCATGGTCGTCCCGTCGGCGGGGACGTCGTTCATGTTCTGGTCGACGACGCGCAGCCACTCCGCGCACACCATGCCGACGCCCTGGCGGGCCTGCATCTTCGCGCGCTCCTCGGGCTCGAGCGAGTCCCAGGCCCGCTGGTACTGGTTCACCGAGTACGGCCCGTAGGTCTCGGTGAGCCCGTAGACGTGCACGATCCGGAAGCCCATCTGCTCCATCTGCAGAATCGTGGTCGGGCTCGGTGGTGCACCGGCGGTGGTGATGACGAGCTGGTAGTCCAGCGTCGTCGCCTCCGGCGCCCGCAAGATCGTCGTGACGACGGTGGGTGCACCGTTGAGGTGGGTGACCCGGTGCTCGTTGATCAGCTTCCAGATCACGTCGCCGCGCACCTCGCGCAGACACACATGGGTTCCGCCGATCGCGGTGACGCCCCAGGGCGTGCACCAGCCGTTGCAGTGGAACATCGGCAGCGTCCACAGGTAGACGGTGTCCGGGGTGTGCGCGGAGTGCACGATCTCACCGAAGGAGTTCAGGTAGGCGCCGCGGTGGCTGTACTGCACGCCCTTGGGCTTGCCGGTGGTGCCCGACGTGTAGTTGATCGAGATCGTGGCGTTCTCGTCCTCGACCTCCCAGGGCAGCGGGTCGTCCGCGCCGCGCGCCAGCAGGTCGTCGTAGGTGGTGCCGCTGCCGATGCCGTCACCGGGGGACGCCGGGTCGATCACCGTGATGATCTCCTCGACCGTCTGCAGGTCGCCCGCGACAGGTGCGACCACCGGGTACAGGGCCGCGTCCACCACCAGCAGCTTGCAGCCCGCGTGGTCGAGGATGTAGCGGACCTCCTCGGTCGACAGCCGGGTGTTGATCGCGACGAGCACGGCACCGGCGAGCGGCACCGCGAAATGCGCGACGAGCATCTCGGGCACGTTCGGCAGCAGGTAGGCCACCCGATCACCCGGGCCGATCCCGGAGCCCTTCAGCGCGTGCGCCACCCGCGTGGCCTCGCCGGCGAACTCGGCGTAGCTGTGCCGCCGGTCGCCGTAGACGATCGCGGGCTTGTCCGGATAGACCTCGGCCGAGCGGCGCAGGAACGCCAGCGGGGTCAGCGGGGTGTTCCAGACGGTGGTCATCGGTGACTCTCCTCCGGCGGATGCGGCGACTGCGTGGGTGATCCTGACCCCTGGCCGGATGAGCGGCAAGCCGCACCAGGCCCACGGACCGGGGCGGAGGCCCTTGTAGGGCCGTTCCCGCGAAGGCGGTCCGAGACGCCGGCGGGCAGGTGCGGCTCAGTCCTGCAGTGAGATGGCCGCGCGCGGGCAGCTGCGCACGGCCTCCTCGAGCTTCGGCCGCATCGACTCGGGCGGGTTCTCGTCGAGGATGTAGAGGAAGTCGTCCTCCCGTACCTCGAACACCTCGGGCGCGATGCCCATGCAGACCGCGTTGCTCTCGCACAGATCGAAATCCACGACGACCTTCATGGCGTCATCGTGCACCCTGCGGCAGCCATCCTGATGAGCCAGGACACCCTTGGCCCAACGGCTGCGCTCATCGGGTGACGGCCGAAGCGGTGGTGGCCGCCGATCCCGGGGCCGGCGCCGGTGCCCGGGCCACGATCTTCACCGGGGTCTGCGGGGTCGGCACCGGCGTCAGATGGGCCGGTACGGGCCGGCGGGGCCGCGACTCGCAGACCCGCCCGTCGGGGTCGAGCCCACGCCGCTCGCCGGGAACCGCGGCCAGGGCCGCCTGCGCGTCCCGCCGGACGTCGACGGCGGTGCATCCGCGGCCCTCCCGGGCCGTCGTCGTACCGGCCAGGGCGAGGACGATGGTGGTGCCGAGCAGGCCGGCGAGGGCGGCCAGGCGGGGGCTCTCGATGGCGGGCATCAGAGGCGGTTCCTCTCGATGAACCGGGGTCGCGGCCGCCGTGGGGGAGCGTGCGGCCGTCGCCCGATCATCGAGACGGGGGCCGCGGAGCGTTACCCCGCGGCCCCGGTCCGTGCCGAAGTCACGCCGTCCGGCCCATCGGGGCGATCCGGACGGCGCAGTTCGGGTCACTCCCTGCGCAGCACCGGCCGCAGTGCGTCGAGCACGGACGCGTCGTCGATCGTGGAGGGCACCGGCTCGTCGTGGCCGTCGGCGATCCCGCGCATCGTCTTGCGCAGGATCTTCCCGGAGCGGGTCTTGGGCAGGGCCGGGACGATGGCGACGTCCCGGAGCGCCGCCACCGCGCCGACCTGCTCGCGCACCATCTGCACGAGCTCGGCCCGCAGCTTCTCCTCGTCGGCCTCGATTCCGGCCTTGAGCACCACGAACCCGCGCGGGATCTGGCCCTTCATCTGGTCGGCGACGCCGATCACGGCGCACTCGGCCACGTCGGGGTGGGAGGAGAGGACCTCCTCCATCCCGCCGGTGGACAACCGGTGCCCGGCGACGTTGATGACGTCGTCGGTGCGGCCCATGACGAACAGATAGCCGTCCTCGTCCAGGTGCCCGCCGTCGCCGGTGAGGTAGTAGCCGTCGAAGGCCGACATGTAGGAGTTGACGAAGCGCTCGTCGTCGTTCCACAGCGTGGGCAGCGAACCGGGCGGCATCGGCAGCTTGACGACGATCGCGCCGTCGGTGCCGGCCTCGAGCGGCTTGCCCGACGTGTCGAGGACCTGGACGTCCCAGCCCGGGAGCGGCAGCGTCGGCGACCCCGGCTTGATCTCCTGCGCCTCGATGCCCATCGGGTTGGCCACGATCGGCCAGCCGGTCTCGGTCTGCCACCAGTGGTCGACCACCGGGATGCCGAGCAGCTCGGAGGCCCAGCGGTAGGTCTCCGGGTCGAGCCGCTCACCGGCCAGGAACAGGTATCGCAGGCCGCTGAGGTCGTACCGGGCCAGGTGCTCGCCCTTCGGGTCCTCCTTCTTGATGGCCCGGAACGCCGTCGGCGCGGTGAACATGCTCTTGATGCCGTGCTCGGCGATGACCCGCCAGAACTGACCGGCGTCCGGCGTGCCGACCGGCTTGCCCTCGTAGAGCACGGTCGTCGCCCCGGTGAGCAGCGGCGCGTAGACGATGTAGGAGTGCCCGACGACCCAGCCGACGTCGGAGGCGGTGAACATCGCCTCGCCGGTGTCGACGTCGTAGACGTTGGGCATCGTCCAGCGCAGCGCGACCGCGTAGCCGCCGCTGTCCCGCACGACGCCCTTGGGCTTCCCGGTCGTCCCGGAGGTGTAGAGGATGTAGAGCGGGTCGGTGGCCTTGACCGACACGCAGTCGGCCGGGGTGGCGTCGGCCATCGCCTCGGCCCAGTCGATGTCGTTCTCACCCATCGCGGCCTCGGCCTGCGGGCGTTGCAGGATGACGCTCTTCGACGGCTTGTGCGCGGCCAGCTGGATCGCCCGGTCCAGGAGCGGCTTGTACTCGATGACCCGCTTGCCCTCGATCCCGCAGGACGCCGAGACGATGACGCTCGGCGCGGCGTCGTCGATGCGGACCGCGAGCTCCTTGGGCGCGAAGCCGCCGAACACCACCGAGTGCACGGCGCCGATCCGGGCCGTGGCGAGCATGGCGATCGCGGCCTCGGGGACCATCGGCATGTAGATCACGACCCGGTCGCCCTTGCCCACGCCGAGCCCGCTGAGCACGCCGGCGAACCTCGCGACCTCGTCGCGCAGCTGGGCGTAGGTGTAGGTCCGCTTGGTGCCGGTGACCGGGCTGTCGTAGATCAGCGCCGCCTGGTCGCCGCGGCCCGCGTCGACGTGCCGGTCGAGCGCGTTGTGCGCGACGTTCAGCTCGCCGTCGGGAAACCAGCGGTAGAAGGGCGGGTTGGAGGAGTCGAGTGCGCGGGTGGGCTTCACGTCCCAGTCGATCGCCTCGGCGGCGTCCAGCCAGAACGCCTCCGGGTCGTCCACGCTCGCGCGGAAGATGTCCTGGTATTCGCCCACGTGAGGCCTCCTTGCGGCGTCGTCGCTCCTGTCCTGGCACGACAGTAGGACGTGGTGGCCTCCCGGTGTAGGTGGGCGCTCTGGGTGCCCGGCGGCCACCTGGTCGAGCGGGGAGGCCGTCGTAGTCACCCGGAGCGGTGAGAGTGGCGCCGGCGAACTCGGAGCGTCATCTCTACACAACGTAACGTGACCACCTGTTCGGATGACTCACCATAGAGGTGAACGCGTCGTTCGTCCCTGGGTAGCGACGTGCGCAGTACCCGGACGGGCGACACGTCGGCCGTCACAAGGACGCCGATCCCGGCGATAACGTCCCCGGACGTTGATCGCCCGGCGGACCCGGGGAGCGGCGCCTG
Organism: Pseudonocardia bannensis; assembly: GCF_012911875.1. Lineage (GTDB taxonomy): Bacteria > Actinomycetota > Actinomycetes > Mycobacteriales > Pseudonocardiaceae > Pseudonocardia > Pseudonocardia bannensis. Next base: position 36,232 of record NZ_JAAXKZ010000028.1, read on the forward strand.
CTTCAGTCTCGGGGCGAGGGGGTTCGGGTGGGCCTGGCGATGCGGGTGATCGCGGCTCTGGGCGCCGGTCCACGGTGGGTCGCCGCACGGCCCCGACCCCGCTGGGTGCCGCCCGGCCTCGCGACCGGCACGGTGCTGCTGACGGTCGCGAGCGTGCTGGTCGCCGTCGGTGCGGTGAGCGGGTCCCCGGCGCAGGCCGGCCAGCGCCCGGCGGCGCAGCGCGGCCCGCTGCAGCCGTGCGCCCCGGACTGGGTGACCGCATGGCAGACGAGCCCGCAGGCGGCGGCCGACGCGTCGACCGCGTCGACGGTGGCCGGACGTACCCTGCGCATGATCGTCCACCCGCAGGTCACCGGCTCGGAGATCCGGGTCCGGCTCTCCAACCGCTACGGCGCGGTGCCGCTGCTGGTCGGCGCGGTCTCCGCGGCCCACGCGAGTGTGGGAGCGGCGGTGGTGGACGGCACGGTCCGTCCGGTGTCCTTCGGCGGGCTGCCCGTCGTGGCCGTCCCGCCGGGGGCCGAACTGCTGAGCGACCCGATCCCATTCGTCGCCCAGGCCGGACAGCCGATCGCGGTGAGCATGTTCCTGCCGGCGGCGCCCGACCGGGTCGCCACCCATCCCGTCGCGCTGCAGACCTCCTACGTCTCCGAGGCCGGCGACTTCGCCGACGCCGTGGACGGCACCGCGTTCCGCACCCCGATCCGGTCCTGGCTGGTGCTCAGCGGCGTCGACGTGCTCGTGCCCCGGCCCGTCAACGCCGTCGTGCTGGTCGGTGACTCGATCACCGACGGGGTGGGCAGCGACCCCGATCGCGACGACCGCTGGTCCGACGCGCTGTCCGGCCGGCTCGCCCCAACCGGCGGCGGCGCCACGATGTCGGTGCTGAACGCCGGGATCTCCCGCAACCAACTGCTGTCCGACCGGCCCGACCTCGGGGGTGACTCGCCGGGCACCCGGTTCGTCCACGACGTGGCCGCCGTGGCCGGGGTCACCGACGTGGTGCTGCACATCGGCACCAACGACATCGCGGCGGGTCGCGGCGCGGGGGAGATCATCCCCGGCCTGGTCCGGTTCGCCGACCAGGCGCGGGCCGCGGGGCTGCGGGTCTTCCTCACGACGATCACGCCGTCGGGGACGGGAGCGCACGGCACCCCGCAGGCCGTCGCGGTCCGCGACGCGGTGAACGGCTGGGTCCGCACCCAGGGGCCCGCGCACGCAGACGGGGTGTTCGACTTCGCGGCCGCGGTGGCCGAGCCGGCCCATCCCGCCCGGCTTCGGCCCGACTACGACTCCGGGGACGGGTTGCATCTGTCCGCGCTCGGCTATCGGGCCCTGGCCGGTGCGGTGCAGGCCGACCGGCTGACCGGCAGCCCGTGCCTCGACGAGGCGAAGGAGGCACGGGTGGCGGTGTCCGGAGCCCGCCGACCCCCTCCTGACGGGGGCCCGGGAGGCGACACCTCCGAACAGCCCGCTACAGGCTCGTTTCGCCGGGTACCTGGGGGGTCTGACCGAGAGAGGCCTGTCGGTCGAGGTAAGGCCGTGATCGGAATGGAGATCGCCCGGGAGATCGAGGTGTTCCTCGCGGTCGCCGAGGAACTGCACTTCGGCCGGGCCGCCGCGCGCCTGCACCTGACCCCGTCGCGGGTCAGCCAGGCGATCCGCGCCCTCGAGCGCCGCATCGGCGCGCCTCTGTTCGAGCGGACCAGCCGTAGCGTGCGGCTCACCCCGTTGGGCCGGACCCTGTTCGAGGAGGTGCGTCCGGCCTTCCAGCGGTTGGAGGAGGCGCTGCGCAGGGCCAAACGCGCGGCCGGCCGGGAGCCGCAGGGGGTGTTGAAGGTCTGTTTCGCCAACTCCCTGCGCGAGGAGGTGACCGCCGCCCTGGTGCACGGCTTCACCGAGGTCTACCCCCGGGTCCCGCTGGTGCGCTACGCCTATCCCTCGGTGCAGCACCGTCAGTGGTGCGACCAGGAACGCGACGACGTGTTCGTCAGCTGGTTCCCGGACGAACCCGACTCCCTGGATCTGCCGCGGGTGGAGGTCGGACCGGTGATCATGCGGGAGCCCCGGTCGGTGATGGTCGGCGTCGACCACCCGCTGGCCGGGCACGACGTTGTCGACATCGAGGAACTCGCCGACCACGACGTGCTCTACCCGCCCCCGGTCACCCAGCGCTTCGCCGATGCCTGGACCCCGCCGGTCACTCCCGCCGGGCGGGCGATCCGCCGGGTACAGCGGATGACCGACAGCTACATGGAGGAGGCCGTCACGATCGTGGTCCACGAACACATCGCCCACGTGACCATCACCCGGCTCCCCCCGGCGCTGCTGCGACCCGACCTGGTGCTGGTGCCGCTCACCGGCCTGCCGCCGTTCTGGCTCGCCTCCCTGTGGTCGGTCTCCGCCCAGAACATCTGGATCCGCGAGTTCGCCGAGTTGGCCGCGCACACCGGCCTGCACGCCGGATGACTGGACCCCGACGGAGACTGAGACCTTCGTTACCCGGGGCGGGAACGCGGGGCCGTCCCGTGCCGTGCCACCTCGAACCCGGCCGCAGCGTCCACCCCCGGTGACCTGCGAAGGGAACCGGCTGCGGCCCGGCGTGCCGACGTCGGGGCATGATCATGAAGCTCGGCTACACGATGCTGTAGCGGGCAGTCCTTGATGGCCGTGTTCGAGCGGCCGAGGGTTTGGTCGTACGAGACGCCCGGTGCGTGAACCACACACCCTCGGAGTACACGACGTACGGGTCCTACCTTATGCCCCTCCGACAATCGCGCGTCACCGGGTCCCGCCGATCACAGCTGCATCGCGCCCACCGATCGACGTGACGCATGGAACTGCATGCGGCGGTACAGATCTGCGGACACATGCGCCCCGAGGGTTCCGACCGAAAGGACACCTGATGAATCCGAACCGTCCTGAAGTGCGCCCGACCACGGAGCTGGTGAGCGACGAGCCGGCATCCCCGCTGTGGATCGACCGCCTCGTGGAACTGCACGTCCTGGCCGCCAACGGCGACACGGCGGCGGCTGCGGCGGCGGCGAGCTGGATGGCCGAGGACGGAGAGGCCCGCCGGGTGTGGGAGGACGTACAGCGGACCTGCGATCAGGTCCGAGCTGCCCGCCCGGGGGAGTGAGGTGCCCTTCACCGGTCGGCCCCGGCCCTGCGGAGTGATCATGCTCGTCGGCGGCTCGATCCGGTGGGACCGGTCGTGAGCACGGACTGCCGGGTCGCCGAGTCGGACGCGGGTGAGCCGGACCCACGGGTGTTCCGCGATCCGCGGATGGTCGCCGCGTGCTTCGAGGATCTGCCGGCATGCGTGTTCGTCTTCGAGGGACCGGACCACGTCTTCGCGGCGGTCAATCGAGCGGGGCGCGCCCTGCTGAGTCCCACCCGCCGAGTGATCGGTCTTCCCTACCGGGAAGCGCTCCCCGAGGTGGCCGGGCAGCGACTGGTGGACCTGCTCGACAGGGCCTACACGAGTGGGCGGCCGGTCTCCGGGCGCGAGTGGCGCGTCCTGCTGGACACCGAGGGCGACGGCCGGCTCCGGGAGTTCTACCTCGACTTCACGGTGGTACCGACCCGTCCCGGCGCCGACGCGGTGCGCGGGGTGGTCTGGCACGCGATGGACGTGACGGACGTGGTGGCGGCCCGGCGGGCGGCCGAGGCCCAGGCCACCGCGTTCGAACAGCGCTACCAGGCTGCGTTGGACGTGGTCATGGCCCTGCAGCGCAGCCTGCTGCCGGAGCGGTTACCGGTGCTGCCCGGGGTCGGGATGGCGGCCCGATACCTGGTCGCCGACAGCGAGCAGGGCGCCGGCGGCGACTGGTTCGACGCGGTGCCGCTCGGCGACGGCCGGGTCGGGCTGGTCGTCGGCGACGTCGTGGGCTCCGGCACGCGGGCCTCGGCGGTGATGGGCCAGCTGCGGGCGGTGCTGATGGAGCTCTTCCTCGACGGTTGCGAGCTGCCCGAGGTGCTGGCGCGGCTGGACCGCTTCGTCGCCCGGGTGCCCGGGGCGGTGGCCAGCACGGTGTGCGTGGCCCTGCTCGACCCGGCCGAGGGGCGGCTGGACTACGCCTGCTGCGGCCATCCGCCGCCCCTGGTGCTGGCCGCGGACGGGCAGGTCCGTTACCTGCCCGTCGAACCGGGCGGGCCTCTCGGCGTCGCCGCCGCCACCACCGCGACCCCGGTGCAGACCGTCTGGCTGAAGGCCGGTGACGTGGCGCTGCTCTACACCGACGGACTGGTCGAGCGCCCCGACCGGCCGTTGCAGCAGGGCCTGGATCTGCTGCGGATCGTCGCCGATGACGCGCGGACGCAGGGCACCCCTCCCATGATGGCCGCTACGGTCCCGGACCGGGTGTGCGAGCTGACCGTGGAACGCATGACCCGGGACGGCCACACCGACGACGTGACCCTGCTGGCGGTGCAGTGGACCGGGGCCCGCCCGACGCCGTTCCACGCCGATCTCCCCGCGTTCCCGGGCGCGCTGGCGCCGCTTCGCGCCCGGCTCGACGACTGGCTCGTGTCGCTGGGCGGTAGTGACGACGACGTGCACGCCGTCCGGTTCGCCGTGCTCGAGGCCCTCAGCAACGTCATCGAACACGCCTACCCCGACGACGCGGGATCGGTGCGGGTCGAGGGGGTCCTCGACGCCACCGGCCGGATCTGCATGACGGTCGCCGACGTCGGTCGCTGGGCGGTTCCACCGCCCCATCCCGGCAACCGGGGGCGGGGGTTGGCGCTGATCCGTGCCTGTATGGACACCGTGGAGATCGACAGCAGCGCGACCGGCACCACGGTCCTGATGGACCGTGCGCTGAGCCACCTACCCGCCGTCGGCCCCGACCGCGCGGGTCCGCGACCCGCCGTCGCGTTCGGAGAGGACGGCTTCCGCGTCGAGCTCATCGAGGCCGGCTCGCCGCAGGTGGCGGTGCGCGGACCGATCGACCTGTGCACCGTCACCGAACTGCACCAACGCCTCCAGGAGGCCGGCCGCGGCGGGGCGCTGCCGCTGACGATCGATCTCAGCGGCGTGACGCACCTGGCCAGTGCCGGCGTCCAGCTGCTCTACCAGCTGACCGAGCAGATGGCCGCGGACGGCCGCCGGCTGCAACTGGTCGCCCCGGCCGGCACCGCCGCCCACCAGGTCCTGGCTCTCACCGCCCTGAACCAGCTCGCCGACATCGTGGAGACCCCCGAGGGGCTCCCGCGCTGACGGGGCTCGGGCCGGCGCGGTGGCTCAGCGGTCCTTGCGCCGGCCCAGCCGCAGTGGGTTGCCGCCCCGGGAGGCCGGCTCGTCGGGGATCCGCGGCAGCGGCCCGGTGGGTGTGTCCTCACGGTCCAGCCGGTCGATCACCCATTCGACGGCCATGGCGCCGGGGGAGACGCCGCGCTCGGCGGCGAGCCGTCGCAGTTGCTCGATGCGCAGCGCCGGCAGCCGGAGCGCGAAGACCTGGGCCGAACCGAAGCGCCCGGTCAGCTCGGTGACGCCCTGCTCGGACTCCGGGGACAGGGCGGCGAGGTAGGAGTCGAGCTCGGGATCGTCCGGGGGGAGTGCGGCGCCCGTCGCGGACGCGGCAGCGGACTCGTCGGAAGGGCGCTGCCGCGACCGACGGCGATCGCGGAACGAAGGCATGCCGGCAGCCTACGACCGCCGGCTGCGGCGGCCCTCAGTCGGCGAGGGAGAACCCGGCCTCGACCACGGCGGCGTTGATCTCGTCGCGGCCGAGTTCGCGGTCGCTGAGCACGGTGACCGCACCGGACTCCAGGTCGACCTCGACGGAGCGCACCCCGTCCAGTTCACCGAGTTCCTCGGTGACGGACATCGTGCAGTGCCCGCAGGTCATCCCGAGGACGGTGACGCTGCTGCGGAACGGTGTCTCGACACTCATGGGGGCCTCCAGGACTGAGCGGGGCGAACGGACGGTGGCGGATGGTGGCAGAGCGGACCGGTCGCCCCGCGGGGGGCCCGCAGCGGTCAGGAACGGACGAGCCGGGCGATCGCCTCCGCCGCCTCCTGCACCTTGGCCTCACCCTCCTGCCGGCCGGTCCGCGCTGCTTCCACGACGCACCCGGACATGTGCTCGGAGAGCAGTTCGAGCGCGAAGGACTGCAGGGCCCGCGTCGCGGCGGAGACCTGGGTCAGGACGTCGATGCAGTAGACGTCCTCGGAGACCATGCGCTGCAGGCCGCGGACCTGGCCCTCGATGCGGCGCAGGCGCCGCAGGTGGGCCTCACGGCTGTCGGTGTACGCGGGCATGAGTCCTCCCGGCTCGGTCGCTGCACTCGATCATACCCAGCGGGGGTACGGCGCCCCAGCTCGCCGCTGGGGACCTGCGGCCGCTGAGTGATCGCTGATCGTGCTCGGAGGGTGACCGAATGTCGGTGACCTCACCCGGGAAGGGGCATGCGTGCGGTCGGCACGATCGGTAACGTGCCGGTCACGGCCACGGGGGTGGCTGCGCGGCGTGTCCGAGGTGGGGCGCGGTTCCCGATCCGGGTGATGGGGGCCGGGTCGGCGTCAGCGTGCTCGATGCCGGCCTGCGTCATCTCTGCTCAGCCGAGACCAGGTGACGACCGGACGGGGAGGCGTCGATGAGCGGGATCGGCAGCGCACGACGGGACATTAGTGACGAGCGGTCCGTGCCGTCGGGCGCGATCCCGAGTCCGCGGACGGCGGCGGACGCCTACCGGGTCTCCGACGATCAGGTCCACCGCGCTCGCCTGGTCGTTGCCGAGAACTCGGCCGGTTCGGAGGATCTGCGCGAGCTGCTCGACATGCTCGGCCTGATCTCGTCGAACCCCGACCAGCCGCCGCCGGTCAGCCGCTGACCCTCCGAGGCTTCCGGCCCGGCGTCGTTCTCCGGATCCGACGCCGGCCCCGGGGCTGCCGGCACGTACCCCGGTCGACATGGCGACCGTTCCGGGAGATGTCCGGAAGCTACCGGTTCATCCGGTCTGCCGCTCCTCGAATGCGAGGTGCGGGAGTTCCGGCAGAGCCCGCGATCATGGTGGCCGAGGTCACAAAACAGTCGGTGGCGGCAAAATCCCAGGTCGGCGCCTCCGGGCCGGGTGCCCCTCGGGGCGTTCAAGGCCTCCTGACCTGCGATTTCAGGGTGCGGTGAGGCATGGGGTATCCCCGGTTTTGGGTAGCTGGAGGGCCTGCCCTATGCTTGGTCTCGCTCCCAACGGCAAGCCGTTGGAGGGCAAGGATCGCCCCGGTGATCCAAGCCCCCATCGTCTAGCGGCCTAGGACTCCGCCCTTTCAAGGCGGCAGCGCGGGTTCGAATCCCGTTGGGGGTACGTACGATGCACGAAGCAAGGCCCAGTGGCGCAGTTGGTTAGCGCGTCGCCCTGTCACGGCGAAGGTCGCGGGTTCGAGTCCCGTCTGGGTCGCTCCCTTCCGGGGTCCGGTGAATGTTCCGGACCGTCCGGCCAGGTAGCTCAGTTGGTACGAGCGTCCGCCTGAAAAGCGGAAGGTCGGCGGTTCGACCCCGCCCCTGGCCACACCTTCTCACCAGGCATTTCTATGCGCCTGGCTCTCCCTGAGACGCTCAGCTTTAGCAGTCGCTGTAGCAACGGGGTCATCCAACGACGGATGTAGCTCTCGGCTCAGAACGAGATGCCGAAGCCCGCACTGCCGCCTCCCTTGTTCTTGACCTTGAAGTCCACGATCCACCATGCGGCGATCGAGGCAGCTGAGATGCGGATCGCAGGCGGGTGGAGCGACGGGCCGGTCGCGCTGGCAATCATCACTTTGATCAGGTTCAGAGCGGGCTCCCCGGGCCCACCTCCTCCGGGGGCGACGGAGTCCAGCATCGGCTGTGTGATCCCGCTGATCGCTTGACGCAGCTCGTCGTGGCTACCGCGGAACCGTCGTGCGTCGGGCGTTGCCGCAATCGACTCGTGCAAGGACTGCTGCGTGGCCTCCTCGAACTGGCGGCTGCTCACGGGCTGCCCCTGGATCAGCCAGCTCCCGGTGAGGACGTTGAGCACGTTGGGGCACGGACGCTCGTTCTCGGCCGCGTCGATCAAGGCCAGCAGTCGCTCGTCAGGCATGGCTACTCCGCTCTTTGGTCTAGCTGCGTCGGTTAGCCGGTCTAACACAGCTCCTGGGTCTTGGCAGGCTGCGCGTCACCCGATCCGCTCCTGGAGCAGCGCCAGGGCCTCGCGCTTGTCCTTCAGCGACACGTGTGCGTAGATGCCGAGCGTCACACTCATGTCGGCGTGGCCGACGATCTCCTGGACCACGTGCGGCGGGACGCCGAGTCCGAGCAGCAGCGTCACGCAACTGTGGCGGAGGTCATGGAACCGAGTCCCCTCGGCGCCGATCGTCTTCCGCAGCGGGTACCAGGATCGGCGCAGGTTGTCGGGCTCCAGCGGCGTCCCGACTCTGCTGGTGAACACGAGCCCACTGTCGGTCCAGCCGAAGCCGGCCTGCAGCCGTTCCTTGTGCTGGGCGATCCGGTGATCCTTCAGGGCTGGGCGACGACCCGGATCAGCGGGATGGTCCGGGCCGAGCTGTCCGTCTTCGGCGGCAGGAACTGGAGCCGGCCCTCGATCCGCTGGAGCGTCTGCACGATCTCGAGGGTGTTCTCCTCGAGGCCGACGTCGACCCACCGCAGCCCGAGCAGCTCGGTGCGGCGCATGCCGAGGTAGAGCGCCAGGACGTAGAGCGCGTGGAGCCGGTCCTCTTTCGCTGCCGTGAGCAGGTGCTTGGCCTGTTCCGCCACGCCGGAGCCAGCGGGCCGCTCACCGTCCGCGCGGACGGCGCGTTCAACCCGAGCGCCTCGATGAGAAGGCCGACGCTACCCCGAGCGATACACCGGGCACCGGGCGTGCCCGCTGCCGGCGGGCGGTCCGCGCCGGGCTACGCTCCGAAGTCATGATCGTGGGCCCGCCGTGTCGTCGTGGCTGATCTGGGCGGCCGCGGGCGTCGTGATCCTCGCCGCCGGCGTCGGCGTCGCGCTGGTGCCGGGGCTGCGGGCCCGCGCCTCTGACCGGGAGGCCGCGTGGTTGACCGCACGGGCGGCGATCGAGAGTGCGACAGTGAGCCGCGAGGCCTGCGCCGACCAGCCGGACGGGGCCGCGGAGGCGCTAGCCAGAGCGGAGGCGATCGTCGCCCACGGGGGCGGTGTCCGTGCGGCGCGGGCCGCGGCCGAACACGCCAGACGGGCCGACCGGCTGTGGCGGGTGGCCGCCGGTGACTGACCGCGTGTTCCGCAGGTCGCTGATCACTCAGGTGGCGCGCTCCGTGCTCGCCGTCGGCGCACTCGTCTGCGTCGTCTTCTTCGTCGCCGCCCAGGGCCAGGGTGCGGAGGTCACCTACGGATCCCCTGGTGTGCCCGGAAGACCCGAGATCGACAAGCCGCCCGAGTTGCCGACGGTCGACCTGCCGTCGGCCGGGGAGATGGCGGCGATGCTGAGTGCGGAGCCGGTCGTCCGGCTGCCCGGCGCTGTCGCCGCGTGGGACGCGGAGCAGGTGCGGCAGGCGATCGGGGACCACGACGTCCGGATCATCGCCACGCCGCCCGGGCTCACCAAGGAGCAGCGCTCGGCACTCGCGGACGTGGACTTCGAGACCCGCCGCGAACTGGAGGACGACGAGGACACGACCGTCCTCACGATCGACGGGACGCGGGTGTCCGGCGGCATCTACGAGATCGCCCCGAGCACCCTCGACGAGTGGCGGGCACAGTTCAGCCGCAACGACGTGACCGTGCCCCTGGTCACGCTGATCAACGAGCTGACCGGGTCGGGCGACGAGCGCGTCGAGGGACCAGCGGACGAACGGCGGGAACCGTCCGCTGCCGAGCTCGAGGTTGTCGCGACGCAGTTGCGGGCCACGGGCCTGTTCGTCGCGCCCGGGGCCTCACTGACCGACGTGCCGGCCGAAGCGTCGGCCGAAGCGTTCGGGGGTGTGCCTGCGCTGTACACCGCGTTCCCCGTCCAGCCGCTCGAGGAGCAGGTGCCCGACTACGGCCCCGCGCTCGCGCGGCTGTTCCCGGAGACGCCGCTCGTCGTCCTGTACGGCTCATGGATCGAGTACCACGGCCCGCACGCCGCCGACTTCGCCGACGTCGCCGCGGCCGGGTACTACTCCCAGTTCGGGAGCCTGCTCGGCCGGAGCCAGTACCCCCAGGACACCCTGCTGCGCCCGTACCTGGGCGAGATCGCCGACGTTCGCTACGCGGGGCTGTTCGACCGTCCGCTGCCCTACACGCCGTTCGACCCGCTCTCCGTCACGCTGCCTGCGCTCCCCTGGATTTTCGCCGGCTGCGCCGTGCTCCTGCTCGCACTGTCTGCCCAGTCCCTGCTGCGCCGCACCGCGAGCAGACCGTTGGGCACGGCCGCCCGCTTGGGTGGACTGAGCGCGTTGGCTGTCGAGGTCTCCGGGCTCACCGATCGGGCTGACGATCCCGCACTCGCCCGGGCGGTCGTCCACCTGCAGGCCGCACGTGACGCCGTGGTGAAGGGCCTGCCTGACAAGCACGCCCACACGTTGCTCGACCACGCCGCCGCGGAGCTCGACCGGGTCGGCCGATCCGTCCCGTTCGACGGCTACCGGCCCGCCGACTACCTCCGGAGGCAGCGGGTATGACGCGGATCATGCGGCAGCTGGGGACGTGGTTCGGACTCGGCACGGTGGCCTGCCTGCTGCTGGCGATCTGGGCGCTGTGGACCGCAGGCCTGTTCGAGGGACCTGCCGCGCGGACGGTGCGCACGACATCGGTCTACGCCGCGCCCGGGATCGAACTCGACACCGCGGCGGCGGAGCGGATCATCGGCAACCGGCGGCTCGTCGTCGTCTTGCTGGGGCCAGGTGCAGACCTCAGCTCGACGTGCGATGGGCTGGGTAACGCTGCGGCGGGCACCCTGGTACTGGTGATGGCCCGCGAGGACGACGAGTTCGACACCTACGGCTGTGGCTTCCTCGCAGGCGGGGATATCGACGAGGGGGGTTTCGGCGAGCGGGCGGTTGCCGAGTCCAGGATCGGCGCCGGGATCGACGGGTTTGTCGACCGGCCACTGGACGCGCTGAAGGTCGTCGTCCTCAACTACGACCAGTTGGTCGACCTCGACGTCCTGCCGAACGATGCTCGGACGTTCAGCCCGTCCCTGCCGCGCTACCTCATCGCCACCGCCGCGATCACCGCTGTGGTCGGGGGCGCACTCACGTTGTATCTGGCGGCGCGACGCGCAGGTGGCCAGGTGGTGGCGAGCAGCATCCGGCGCGAGGAGTCCGCCGACAGCCGCGCCGTGCTGAGTGCCGAGATGGCGCTCGTCGCGCGACAGATCATCGACCTCGACGGAGCGCCCGGGCACAGGCGCGCAGCACAACACGCCCACCTCGCCGTGGCCTACTCCACGCTGCTCGACGAGATCACGGCCGCCGACCGCGACGGCCGCTCCTCCGACTACGAGCAGTTCACCGCCCGTGCCAGGACGCTGTCCGGGAAGCTGCGCGGCCTGAGCCCCGGCTACTAGGCCGTGTTTAAGAAGTCTGGGCGGCGAGGGCGCGTAGCCAGATGTTGATCGTGGCGATGTGCAGGGTGGCCTCGTAGCGCAGGGCGAGCTTGTCGTATCGGGTGGCGAGCGCCCGGTGCTGTTTGAGCAGGTTGATCCCGCACTCGACCGCGTGACGCTGCCGGTAGATCTGCTCGTCGAACGCCGGTGGGCGCCCACCGGCCGAGCCTCGTCTGCGTCGGTGGGCTTGCTGGTCGACCTTGACCGGGATCGTCGCGGCGATCTTGCGGTCGCGCAGGTAGGCGCGGTTGGCCCGCGACGAGTAGGCCTTGTCCGCGAGCACCCGGTCCGGACGGGTGCGTGGGCGTCCTGGTCCAACCCGGGGCACCCGCAGCGCCTCCAGGACAGGGATGAACTGCGGTGAGTCCCCTCGGTGGCCTGCGGTGATGAGCGCGGCGAGCGGCCGGCGGCCCTGTTCGCAGGCCAGGTGGATCTTCGTGGTCCAGCCTCCGCGGGAGCGTCCGAGTCCGTGGTCGAGTGGCTCGTCGCCGGGCGGTTCGACCTGCTCGTGCGGGCGGCGTTGGGCTCCGGCGGCGTGCTGGTGGGCGCGGTTGATCGTGGAGTCGACCGAGACGTCCCACCGGATCAACCCGCCTGCATCAGCCCAGGCCAGCAGGGTGGACCACACCAGCGCCCACACGTTCTGGCGCTGCCAGCGGCGGAACAGCGAGTAGATCGACTGCCAGTGCCCGTAGCGTTCGGGCACGTCGCGCCACGGGGCGCCGACGCGGGTGCGCCATCGGATTCCGTCGATCAGCGTGCGGTGGGGCCACTTTCGCGGCCGGCCTCGGCCTGTCGGGGCCGGGAGCAGCGGTTTCAGGATCCGCCACTGCCGGTCCGTCAGGTCTTTACGTGCTCCGATCGATAGGCTGCTCAACGAGGTCTCCGGGCGGGCGGTCTTCTTGGTCGTTGATCACCTACCGGAGACCTCACTCATGCCCGGGCACCGACACGCGCCAGCCGCGACCCACCTCGCCGACTTCGTAAACAGCTCCTAGGCGGTCGTCGCCGCGATGGTTGCCGCCACCACGGCGTCGAGCTGTCCCGACAGGCTGGCGTTCATCCCCCGAAAGTCGGCCGCGTACTCGTCGTCGATCTTTTGCGCGACCGCCTCGAGAGACTTTTTTGTCTGTTCGACGGCGACGTCGCGCTCGGCCGCGGCGGCGTCCCGGGCATCACCCCTGGCGGTGTCCATCCTCGCGTAGGCCTCCTCCTGGAGCTTCAGGCTCTCCAACACGTCACCGACCTCCGCTGAGAGGAACTCTGGTACCTCGACCTCGTCCATGTACTCCTTCGTCTTCGCGAACGACGTGGTGTAGGACTTGCTCTCCCGGTACTCGGCGTAGTCGATGGGCTTGGTGGCGACCTCGAAGAGCCTGGTCATGAACCCACCCGCACCCACGACGCGGGTGAACGTCGTGGTGCGGTCGAGATCGGCCGGGTTGTCGTACAGCGTCATCGTCACCTCGGCGTCGTGCAGCGCGTCGTCGATCGCCGTGGCCGCCTCGGCGCCGATCCCGGCGTGATCGAGCTCGGTGCGTGCGTCGGACAGCATGACCCTGAGGACGTCGGCCTTCCCCGCGAAGTGCTCATCGGAAGTGGCCTTCGGCAGCAGCGACTTGGCGATCGCCATACGCGCGCCGATGTACGCCAGGAACCTCTGGTCGGCCGCACCGGCGCCGCGTTCGCTGGTCTTCAGCGCTTCGGTGAGCTGGTCGAGGGCCACGGTGGTCAGGTCGTGGCTCTTCACGAAGCCCGGGAGGTACACGATGTAGCTGTAGGGGCGGAGGATCTGGGCGTTCTGGGCATTGAGACTGTCCACGCAGCCCTTGTAGAAATCAGTCGTGTCCTCGGTGGGTGCGAACCTCGCGAAGCCGACCAGACACTCCTCCGCCATGCTCTTGTACTTCTTCACCTCCTCGAGGTGTCGCGCGGCGTGCCCGGCGTAGAGATCGTGCGTGCCCCTGATCTTCTCGACCGAGGTGATGTACTCGGTCGCCGCGGCGCTGAGGCCTTCGAGCACCTTCCGGTTCACCGGATTGAGGATCTCGTTGCGCTTCTCGTCGGTACTGTTGTCGCTGGAGGAGAGGTAGTCGCCGTCGACGAGTTCGATGAATCTGTCCTGGATGGCGCCCGCGGTGGCGTAGTAGAAAATTCCCTGGAGATAGTACAGATTCTCACTGAGGTCGTCGTCCGCACTGGTGACCCCCGGAATCGCCTCTGTGCTCGCCTCGAGGTCGTGAACGAACCGCACTCCCTCGCGGAGGGTGACGTCCCTCAGACGCGCCTTCTGGTAGTCCTCACTCAGGAAGGCGAGGAGCTTCTCCGGGAGTTCCGGCGGGTGCGCAGTCGCCTCGACCAGCTCCTGGTCCCTCTTATCCCGCAAGCTCGTGACATACTCGTCGGCGGTTTCCCTGAAGTCCTCCGCAGCGGAGTCGAGCGATACTTTCTGCCACAACAATCCGCCGATCAGCACGACGACCAGGCAGCCGACTCCCGCGACCAGCGCTATCCTCCGCCCCGAGTGGGAGGGCTTCTCGGTGCCGACGTTCGCCGCATTCACACCCCGATTTTACCCCTGCCCCGATGAACATGATCATGCCTCGGTGATCACGGTCGATCTACGAGGTGAACTGTTGGCGACGTGCTACGAGACACGGCGCGTCGGGGAGCACTTTCTGTACGGCTTCGAGCACCACGAGAGGAAGAGGCGGGGCCGGCGCCGCGAGGTTCCAGCCTTGACACGGCCGACCCGGTCGATGAGGCGGCCAGGACGACGAGCAAGGCTGCGGAGTGAGCAGGTGGGGGAGCGGCGGTTCGACCCCGCCCCTGGCCACCACATCGCAGCAGCGGTCCTGCCGCCGAGTGTCCAAGCAGTCACGGCGATCGACGGCAACGTCACCGCAGACGCACGTCCAGCTTTCGCGTCGCGGTCCGCTTCTCGTTCGCGAGGCTTACGCGTGGGTGTTAGTCGTCACACCGATGTCCGCGTGCTCGACGATCTCTCGCACGAGCCCCAGGGCGGTGCTGATCGCGGCGGCTGCCTGCGTTCCCGGCCGACCGGGCTCAGCTTCCGATCTTCACCCAGGTTCCGGTTTCGGCCGAGCGGGCCATTGCGTCGAGGGCGACGGCGCTGCGGACGGCGTCGTCCGGCCTCTTCTCCCCCCGGGGGCGCTGGTGTGGCCTGCCGTGGTGCCGGCCGGTCGGGCGCATGCGTGACCGAGCCGAGCTCCCCGCCCCGGACCGTTTCGCGGGCGGCGGCCACCGCAGGGGCATTGCGGTAGTTCAATCCCACCGCACCCTGGGCCCCGGCACGGGCCTCCTCCGAACGACTCCGGCCGCAACGGGAGCTGCGGGAAGCGGTACACAGCTCCCTGGCCGGCGGACCGGTCGTCCGGCACCAGTCCGACGCCGGGCGCGTCGCCGGCGAACAGCCGACGGCCGGCTGGAGGTCAGCGTGCCGCCGTGACCTGGTCGGCCAGGTCGAGGATCATCGCCGCCGGCAGGCGCCGGGCGCCCGGATCGGCACCTGGATCGTCGGGGGCCCACGCGCCCTCGCCCCACAGCACGTGCACCCCCGCCGCCCGCAGGGTCGACAGGTGCGTCAGCCATGCCGGATGTCCGGCGTGCGCGGTGTTGACCCGCGGGAACACGATGACGGGTACGGCCCGGCTGCCGACGGCCTCGTGAGCGGTGGCGAGGGCCTGGTTGTCGGAGATCCCGAGGGCGAGCTTGGCGACGGTGTTGGCGGTGGCCGGCGCGACGATGTAACAGTCCGCCGTGGGGTGCGGGCTGCGCTGGCCGGGCATCCGAAGCTCGTCGCGGACGAGGAAGCCGGTGAGCATCTCCAGCCGGGCCCGCTCCCCGGTGTGTCCCAGCCACGTGGCGGCGGTCGGCGTCAGGGTGATCGCGACCTGCCAGCCACGGTCCAGCGCGGGCTCGACGAGGTCCGTGCGGAGGGTCTCCGTGCCGGCGGCTGCGGAGGCGATCAGCCCGATCACGCCACGCCGGTCGCTCATCACACGACCCGGCACGACCGTGGACGCGCCGGCAGACCCCTGCCCGGGCCGCCACCGGCGACGGGTGCGCGGTGCATGGACGTCACGGTCTCACGACCACGCCCGCGGTGGGGCTGCGTCACGGGCCAGGACGGTCAGCGCCAACCGGGGACGTCGAAGCGACCGGTCGCGATGACCTGGCCCGCCTCGTCGGTGACCTGCAGGCCCGTGAGCATCGTTCGGTCGACCGGCGCCGGCCCGCCCCAGAAGGCGTCCCCCGCAACGATCGGGATCGGGTCGGAGGTCATCCCCGTCCCGTCCCGGAACAGCAGCGTGCACGTCACCATCCCCCCGGGGCGCCCGGCCTCGAGGTACATGTAGAGCCACGACGGTTCGCCCGGGTAGGCGTAGGCCTGCCCGATCTCCCGGCCTTTCGTGGTCAGCGCGGCGAAGAGCACCGACCGCTGCCCGGCGGCGACGGCGCCCGGCGGGCCGGGTGCGGTGTTCGCGACGAACGCCCACCCCAGACCCAGCAGCACGACGGCGACCGCGATCGCAGCCGCCATCCGCCGACCGGCCGTCGGCCGTACCGGGTGCAGCCGGTCCAGCACGCGACTCTCGAACCCCGGTTGCGGCTCCGCGTCGGGGATCAGCGCGCGCAACCGGTCATGGATCCGCGTCAGCCCCTCGACCAGCGCGCGGCACGCGGGGCAGCACTGCAGGTGGGTGAGCGCCGCAGCCCGCTCGCGCCCGGTCATCATGCCGAGGGCCAGCTCCGGGGCGGAGTCCCGGTAGTGCTCGCAGTCGTGCTCAGTCATGGCCGACCTGGCGGCTCTGCAGGGCGGTGTGCAGCCGCAGCATGGCGGCCCGGATACGGGTCTTGGCGGTGCCCAGCGGGATGTCCTCGGCCTCGGCGATCTCACGGGTGGTCATCCCGCGGTAGGCCGCCATCACCAGGGCCCGAGCCTGGTCGGCGGGCAGGGCCGCGATGGCGCGACGCAACTCGACGGCCGACTCGGCAGCGAGCGCGTCCCCCTCCGGGGTGCGGGTGACGGCCGACAGCAGGGC
>NZ_JAAXKZ010000029.1 GCF_012911875.1 Pseudonocardia bannensis
CTTCACCCCGGTGCTGTCCGACCCCGACACCGAATGGGCCGGACGCAACGGCCCCGTGCACCGTGCGGTGCTCGCCGACCACCCCGACCTGCGCGGCCACGAGGTCTACGCCTGCGGCAACCCCGCGGTCTGCAGCAGCTGCGGCAGGTGGTGCTCGAGCAGCCGCTCGACCGGCGTCTCCGCGGCGTGGGTGTTGACGTTGATACCCGCGATCACCCGGCCCGAGCCGTCGCGCAGCGGCGCGGCGACCGACCGGATGCCGCGGGTGAGCTGCTCGTCGGTCAGCGCCCAGCCCCGGGCCCGCACCTCCCGCAGCTCGGCGTCCCGCTCGGCGCGGTCGGGCTGCCAGCGCGGCACCAGGCGCGAGCGGCTGGGCTCGGCCAGCACCCGGTCCAGTTCGTCGGCCGGCAGCGCCGCCAGCTGCACCTTGCCCAGGGACGTCTGCAACGCCGGGAACCGGGTGCCGATCTGCACCGCCAACGACACGATCTTCGGCACCGCGACCCGGGCGACGTAGACGATGTCCGAGCCGTCGAGCTGGGCGATCGAGCACGACTCGTTCGTCCGGGCGACCAGGCGCTCCATGTGCGGGCGGGCGACCTCCCACAGCCCCATCGACCGCACGTAGGCCACCCCCAGCTCCAGCACCCGCGGGGTCAGCGCGAATCCGCGCTCCCCCGAGCGCACGTATCCGAGCTCGGCGAGGGTGAGCAGGATGCGCCGGGCCGTCGGCCTGGCCAGTCCGGTCGCGGTGGCGACCTCGGTCAGCGACATCGTCGGCCGGGCGGGCCCGAAGGCGGCGATGACCTCCAGACCACGGGCCAGCGCCTCGATGAAATCCGGTCCGGTGCCTTCGCGCGGCATGACGCGACTCCTCCACTCGACAGCGCGTTCCCGCAGGGTAGCCACCTGCTGTCCGCTCAGCGGACAAGACCGACCGAAATCCGCAGCGACCGCGGTGCAGGACGCGGATTGACAGCGGGACACCGGGTCGGCAACAGTGACGCCGACCTCACATTGACCGTACTACGGACAAAGGTCCGGCATTGACGACGCCGCCGCGAAGGAGCGAGAGCGATGAGCGATCCGAAGGAGTTCGGCCCCGGGCGTCCCGTGGTACTCCGCGGCGGCACCGTGCTCACCATGGACGACACCAAGCAGGTCCTGCCCCGCGGTGACGTCCTGGTCGTCGACGACCGGATCGCCGCGATCGGCCCGGCTCTGACCGTGCCCGAGGGCACCGTCGAGATCGACGCGAGCGACGGCATCGTGATGCCCGGCATGATCGACACCCACCGGCACATGTGGCAGACCGCGATGCGCGGCTACGGCGCCGACTGGACCCTGACCCAGTACTTCGTCTGGTACTACCTGGAGTGGGGCAAGGCCTTCCGCCCCGAGGACGTCCACGCCGGCAACCTGCTCGGCGCGATCGAGGCGATCGACGCGGGCGTCACCACCACCGTGGACTGGTCCCACGGACTCCAGACCACGCAGCACGCCGACGCGGCCGTCGACGCGCTGCAGGCCGTGCCCGGCCGGTTCGTGCTGGCCTACGGCAACATCCAACAGTCCCCTGGTGAATGGACCACCGCGCCGGAGTTCCGCGACTTCGTCGGTCGGCGCATCACCGGTGGCGACATGCTCGGCTTCCAGCTCGCCTTCGACGTCACCGGCGACCCGGCCTTCCCCGAGAAGCCCGCCTTCGAGGCCGCCCGGGACCTGGGCGTCGCGGTCACCACCCACGCCGGGGTCTGGGGCGCCACCGGCGACGACGGCATCCGGCTCATGCACGACCACGGCTTCATGACACCCGAGACCGTCTACGTGCACAGCGCCACGCTGTCCGCGGACTCCTACCACCGCATCGCCGCCACCGGCGGATCGGTGTCGGTCTCCACCGAGAGCGAGCAGAGTGCCGGCCAGGGCTACCCGCCCACCTGGGCGCTGCGGGCGCACGGCATCCCGGTGTCGCTGTCGATGGACACCACCGTCTGGTGGAGCGGGGACCTGTTCACCGCCATGCGCACCACCCTGGGCGCCGACCGCTCACGCGAGCATCTCGAGGCCCACGCCAAGGGCGAGACGGTCACCCACGCCGCGCTGCGCGCCGAGCAGGTCGTCGATTGGGCGACCCGCGGCGGAGCCCGCGCCCTGGGCCGCGACCGCGATCTCGGCAGCATCGAGGTAGGCAAGAAGGGCGACCTCGTGCTGATCAAGAACGACCACTCGCCGGTGATGTTCCCGCTGCTCAACCCCTACGGGCACGTGGCCTTCCAGGCCCAGCGCGGCGACGTGCACACCGTGCTCGTCGACGGCCGCGTGGTCAAGCACGATCATCGCCTCCTCGGCGTCGACCTCGCGGCTGCGCGGCGGACGGTCGAGCAGACCGTCGAGCACCTGCGCTCGACCCTCGGCGACCAGGCCTGGGAGAAGGGCATGAACCCCGACGTGCCCGAGACCACGATCCTCGACAACCCCTACACCTACACCGACTACCGCAGCGCCAGCACCCACGGGCGCTGAACCACACCGCTCGCTGTTCGGCGCGCAGTCCGGCCCGCCACCGGCCGGAGCCCCTCCATCACTTCCGGACCGACCAGGCCCAGGAGGCGCCGCCGGTCGCCCCCGCGCAGGCCTGAGGCCCTCCGACGCGGGCAGCGTGCCGTCGTCCGACCCGCCCGGCCGGCGGCGCGCTCATGCGGCGAGGCGACCCGCGACCGCTCGCCCTCGACGACGGATCGAGCCACGCCGCCCACAGGTCACCGCAGGGCCGAGCCCATCGCGGGCCGGAACCTCCCGCTCAGGAGGGCCGGAGCGCGGCTCGGAGCTGGGCTTCGATCGTCGACGCGGCCGACAGGCGATTGTCCACCCGCACGTGGGGCACGGCGGGATCCCGGTCCAGGAGCATGCCGGCGACGAACTCGTCGAACCTCGCCAGCTTTCCCGTGTCCCGATCGGACCGCCGCAGTTCGAGACGGTGCCGCAGAGAGGCCGCATCGGAACGAACCCACACCAGGCGCACCGGCTCACCCCCACCCGGAGGTCCAGCCACGACCCAGACATCGGCCATCCCCGGCGACGCCGGCCTCGACCGGGAATCGACATGTCTGTTCTTGCTGCCCCGCCGCTCGGACACCGCGGCTCCCTCCCATCGGCCGGTTGCTCCGAGTGTGCCGACTCGCGGCCCCGCCTCCCGAGAGCGGCCGGCGGACGGCGTGGGTCACGACCGACGTCACCACGAGCCAGGCATGCAGGGGCGGCTGCCGGACTACACCTCGTGCGCCTGGTCGTAGCCGAGGTCCCCGTCGAGGTAGAGCTGGCGGCCGGTGGCGCCTCCGGCGCGGTGCGGCAGGAGCGCCCCGCGAGCGGACGGCAGCTGGAGCGCGGTCCTGACCTCGGTCACCAGGTCGTAGCCGTAGTCGCCCGAGTAGTCGTGATCAGCCGACATCGCCGTCCCCCTCGCAGACATCCGCACGATCTCACTCTTCGTGACCGAAGAGCTTCGTACGGTTGCGAAGATCATCGCTCGATCGGTTCGCCAGGGCAAGGGCATGCCTCCGCGTGGAGGTTTCGTCACCCATCAGGCGTACGGTCCGTCCGCACCATCGGTCCTGCCCGCCCACGCGCCACGGGCCGCCCTGCCCCGGGACGATCACCGACCGTGCTTGGTATCGCCTGCGTCGGCGTTCCACGGTTCACTCCCCCGGACCGGTCTGGGACGCTCTACCCGAGTCGACATCCCTGCTCGCTCCGCAGCGGAGGTGGTCCGATGACCCAGGTGCCGACCGGGCCGACCAGCATCGCCGTGCTCACCAGCGGGGGTGACGCGGGTGGGATGAATCCGGCCATCCGCGCGGTGGTCCGCAGCGCCGTGCACCACGGCATCGACGTGTACGCGGTGTTCGAGGGCTACCGGGGGCTCATCGAGGGTGGCGATGCCATCCGCCGCTTCGACTCGTCGAACGTGGGCGGCATCCTGCAGCGCGGCGGCACCGTGATCGGTACCGCGCGGTCGGCGGAGTTTCGCAGCCGGGCGGGGCGCCGCCGGGCGGCGCGCAACCTCCTGGAGCGTGGCATCGACGCCCTCGTCGTGATCGGCGGGGACGGCAGCCTGACGGGCGCGAACCTGTTACGGGAGGAGTGGCCGGACCTGCTGGCCGAACTGGTCGACACCGACGAACTGCACCCCGAGGTGGCCGCAGCGCATCCGGTCCTGCGCCTCGTCGGCCTGGTCGGCTCGATCGACAACGACATGTTCGGCACGGACATGACGATCGGGGCCGACACGGCGCTGCACCGGATCGTGGAGGCGCTCGACGCGATCGACAGTACGGCGTCGAGCCACCAGCGCAGCTTCGTCGTCGAGGTGATGGGCCGGCGCTGCGGGTACCTGGCGTTGATGGCGTCGCTGGCATCGGGCGCGAACTGGGTGCTGATCCCGGAACGCCCTCCGGAGTACGACGACTGGGCGCAGCTGATGTGCTCGGTGATGCGAGCCGGGCGCGAGAACGGACGGCGGCGCAACCTGGTGCTCGTCGCCGAGGGTGCGCAGGACCACAACGGCGAGCCGATCACGGTCGACGACGTCAAACGGATCCTCGAGCAGGAACTCGGCGAGGACGCGCGCGTCACGATCCTGGGCCATGTCCAGCGCGGAGGCGCGCCGAGCGCGTTCGACCGGTACCTGAGCACCCTGCTCGGGCACGCCGCGGTCGAACAGCTGCTGGCAGCCGGCTCCGATACCTCCGCGCAGCTCGTGGGGATCCGCGGCCACCAGGTCGTCAGCTCGCCGCTGATGGACTGCGTCGCCCAGACCCACGCCGCCGCCGACCGGGTCAAGGGCCAGGACCTCGACGGCGCGATGCTGCTGCGTGGTGGCAGCTTCCGCGAGTCGTTCCAGATCCTGGTGACGATGCAGCAGGCCGCGCCACGGCCCACGGCCGCCGGCCGCAAGCGGTTCCGGCTGGCCGTGGTGCACGGCGGGGGCCCGGCGCCGGGCATGAACACCGCCGTCCGGGCCGCGGTGCGGCTCGGCCTCGACCGCGGTTACGCCGTGCTCGCGGTCAGGAACGGCTTCCGCGGCCTGCGCGACGGCGACATCCGGGAGATGGACTGGATGGACGTCAGCGGGTGGGTGTCGTCCGGGGGCGCCGAACTCGGGACCAACCGGTACGTGCCCGCCGGCGACGACGTGGCGCGGATCGCCGAGCAGGTCGCCGCGCACCGGATCGACGGCCTGCTGATGGCCGGCGGCTGGGCGGGCTACGCGGCCGCGTACGCGCTGCACAGCAGCGGTCGGCTGCACCGGGCGCTCGACATCCCGATCGTCTGCCTGCCGATGACCATCAACAACGACCTGCCCGGAACCGAGCTCACCGTCGGCAGCGACACGGCGCTGAACAGCATCATCGCCGACGTCGACAAGATCAAGCAGTCCGCGGTGGCGTCGCGCCGGTGCTTCGTCGTCGAGGTGATGGGCCACGACTGCGGCTACCTCGCGCTGATGAGCGGGCTGGCGACCGGCGCCGAACGCGTCTACCTGCCCGAGGAAGGCATCACGCTCGACGATCTGACCCTCGACGTCCGCGCACTGGCCGAGGGGTTCCGGTCCGGGAAGCGACTCGGGCTCGTGATCCGCAGCGAGAACGCCGACCCCGTCTACAGCACCGGCTTCATCCGGGCGCTGTTCGAGAAGGAAGGCGGCGATCTGTGGGACTCGCGGGAGGCGATCCTCGGCCATGTCCAGGAGGGCGGCGACCCGTCGCCGTTCGACCGCATCCAGGCCACCCGGCTGACCGCCCGCTGCATCGACTACCTCTCCGAACAGCTCGAATCCGGCGCACGCGCGAGCGCCATGATCGGCTTCCAGTCCGGCCGCCTGCAGTTCACGGACCTGACCTCGTACCCCAAGCTCATCGAGGCCGACGTGCAACGACCGGTGGAACAACGGTGGATGGCGCAGCGACCGTTGGCCCGGGTCATGGACGTGTGGTGACGTCACCGAGATCCCGCACGCCAGGAGTCCTCCGCCCGCCTCCTACGGTGAGCCGCGTCACCCGGTGCTCGCGAAGGAACTCGGGCCGGACGGGGTCGCCGTCAACGCCGTCGTACCCGGTCAGGTCGCGACGCCGGGCACCCGGCAGTACCTCGCCGAGCAGGACTGCGACCGGACCATGGTGAGGATGCCTGACCGGCTCAGGCTCATCGGGGCACCCGGTTGTCGAACAGTGCGAGCGCTGCCGCCGTGTTCGACGCCGGGACGTGGTAGGTCGAGTGCACCCGGCGGATCTGCTCGTTCATCGCGCCGCGCATGATGAGCCACATGATCATCTCGATGCCCTCGGAGCCGGCCTCACGGATGTAGTCCTCACGGGACAGCGCGGCCAGCTTCTCCGGGTCGGTCTCGATCGCTTCGAGGAACATCGCGTCGAAGTCGGGGTTGATGAAGCCCGCCCGGGCACCGGCGAGCTGGTGGGACATCCCGCCGGTACCGAAGATCGCCACCTTGGTGTCCGGGTGGAAGGTCTCCAGGGCCCGGCCGATCGACCGCCCCAGCGCGAGGCAGCGTGCGGCCGTGGGCTGCGGGTACTGGATGACGTTGACCATCAGCGGGACGACAGGGCACGGCCAGGCCTCGCCCGGGTCGGGGCAGAAGATCGACAGCGGCACGGTCAGTCCGTGGTCGACATCGAGCTCCTGGAAGACGGTCAGGTCGAACCCGTCGTCCATGAGCGACTCGAGCAGGTGCAGCGACAGCTCCGGGTGGCCGACGACGTCGGGCACCGGACGCCGGCCGAAGCCCTCGTCCGCGACCCGGTACCGATCGGCGGTGCCGATGCCGAACGTCGGGACGATGTCGAGGTCGACGCCGTTGGCGTGGTCGTTGTAGACGACGATCGCGACGTCGGGCGTGTGCTGCGCCATCCACTCGCGCGCCGGCCGGTAGCCGTCGAACAGCGGCTTCCAGTACGGGTCCTCGGTCTTCCCGCGGTCCATCGCCGCGCCGATCGACGGCACGTGCGAGGTCGCCAGGCCCCAGATCACCTCAGCCATCGGTGCGTCCTCCTGCGCGCATGACTGCCACGAACTCCTCCTCGGTCATCCCCGCGAAGACACCCCCGAGGTACTGCATCGACCGCCCGTCCATCATGGCCAGCTTGTAGACGTAGAAGATGCTGCCGCCGAGGTCGATCATGGCCTGCCAGTCGCGGGCCAGGACCGCCTCCTGCTGCTCCGGCGCCAGGCCGAACTCCTCGCAGTAGGCCTTCTCGTCGGCCAGGAACCGCTCCCTGTTCTCGGCGAATCGCAGGCTCATGAACAGCTTGTTCATGCGGAATCCCCGCCGGCTGCTGCGCCCGTCGAAGACCGGTGTCCCCGGCACGTCGAACCTCGGCTCAGTCGACATCGCGGCCTCCTGGCCCGTTGCTGCTCGTGGCCGGCGCATGTTCGTGGTCGTCCAGCCAGTCCCACATCTCCCGGGGATGCGAGCTGGTCCACGTCCGCCCGCACCAGCAGCGGCCGAGCATCTCGCCGTCGTACTGGCGGAAGGAGATGCGCAGCTCCAGTCCGGTACCCGTCGCCCCGGCGGCCGTCGTCACTGCCGCTCCTGCGGATGGGTGGCCAGGGCCTCGACGGTGATGTCGAGCCAGGGCGCCATGGGCAGCGACATGAGCGCGTCGTGCAGCTCGGCCGGGTCGGCGGCCTCGTACAGCCCGATGGTGGCGTTGCGCCCGGGCACGCGCCAGAGCCGCTTCAGTACGCCGGCCGCGCGCAGCTCCACGGCCCGGGCGCGCTCACCGGCCCGCAGCTCCTCGCGCCGCTCCGCCGGGGTGTCGACGGGCAGGCGATTCTCGGACCGGACGAGGAACTCCACGACGGACTCCAGGGGTGTGTGATGGATGGGGGGACGGTCAGCGGGCCAGTTCGAGCAGGACGTCGGCCAGTGCCTCGGGGGCCGTGACCATCGCCTCGTGCCCGGTGTCCAGTTCGTGCACCGGCCAGCCGCACTCGCGCGCCCGCTCGGCCTGCGCCTGGAACACTCGCATCCAGCTCACACACTCGATGAACGCAGCCGGGACGCCATCGACCGCGCCGGTGAGGTGCAGCCGGTCGGTGTAGGTCTTCCACGGGTGCGGCGTCAGCTTGGGGGTCAGCCAGTCGATGTCGGCCTGGTCGGTCACGCCGAGCACCGACAGCTTGCGCACCGGAACGAGCCAGCCGAAGCCGGCTTCCGCCGCGGACTCCGCCCAGTGGTGCTCGACCGTCTCCGGCAGCAGGTCGCGGGCGGCCTCGCCGTCGGTCCCGACGAACGCGTCGAGGTAGACACGCCGCGCGACCGCCGCCGGGCGCCGGTCCGCCACAGCGGTCACGATCTGGCCGGCGTAGCTGTGCCCGACCAGGACGACGCCGGTCAGGCCGAGGGTGTCGATCAGCCGGACGACGTCCTCGGCGTGGGTGTCGAGCCCCACCTGGGGGGAGAGCAGGTGCGCCCGCTCCGACAGGCCGGTCAGCGTCGGTGCGTGCACCTCGTGCCCCGCGTCGCGCAGCAGCGGGGCGACGCGGTCCCAGCACCAGCCACCGTGCCAGGCTCCGTGGACGAGGACGAAGGTGCTCATGCCCCGGCCACCGCCGCCCGCGGACGACGTGGCGCCGGTGCCTCCCCGGCGGCGGCCTCCTTGGCGGCCATCTTCTCCAGCAGCCGGCGGCCGCGGATCCCCGCGACGTCAGATCGGATGCTCGACTCGCGGGCACCGGCCGGCTCGCTGGCCACCATGACCTCCTGGATCTCCAGGGCGTCGACGTCCTCCTTCATCACCGCCAGCTGCTGTTCGAGCTGGAACGTCGACAGCTCCGCGTCGTCGATCTTGTAGTCGCGGGCGAGGGCGAAGAAGTCGTGGGTCTCGGTCTCCGTCGCCGGGGTCATCCCGTACATGACCTTCATGTGGAAGCCCTCGGGCTCCTCGGTGCCCGTCGGGGCGAGCCGGATGTTGAGGATGAAGACGCCCGGCGCGTAGAAGTCGCCGTCCTGCCACCGGTCGATGGGCGAGGTGAGCCCCATCGACTTCTCGTAGAACGGCGGCGCCTCGATGCCGACCATGTGCCGGATGAACGACACCCGGTCGCCCTCGCTGGTCACCTCGATCGGCGTGCCCGCGACCGCGGCGTTCCCGATGCTGCTGGGGTGCAGGAACGTCTCGTGCGTCAGGTCGAGCAGGTTCTCGGCCAGCAGCACCTGCCGCGCCTTCAGCGGCACGAGACCCTTCACGTGCGTCCAGCCCGGGTCGCTCAGCCACCACGTGTCGGGGATCAGCGCGGGGTCGGCGAGCTCGACGTCGCCGGTCCAGATCCAGACCACACCGTCGCGCTCGACCAGTGGGAAGCGGTGCACCGACGCCTTGGGGGTGTCCGGCTGCTCGGCCACGCCGACGCAGACGCCACCGGAGTCGATCCGGTACCCGTGGTAGTTGCACTCGATGACGTCACCGTCGAGGCGGCCCAACGAGAGCGGGTACTTGCGGTGCGGGCAGCGGTCCTCGATCGCGGTGACGCTGCCGTCCTGCAGTCGGTAGAAGCAGACCGGCCGACCCACTATCCACCGTTGCAGCAGGGTCCGGCCGACCTCGTCGGACCAGGCACCGATGTACCAGCCGTTCTTGACAATCGGGTTCGTAGCCACGGGATCTCCTGGGAAGCAAGGGGCGGAAGGGATCAGGCGGAGGGGAGCGGGACGGTCTCGTCGCCCGGCTCGTCGACGTAGGTGACGCCCAGACGCTCGAGGGTCGCGCGCATGCCGTAGACGTCCAGACCGAGCACGCCGGCCTGGAACTTCTCCCGCTTCTCCTGCTCGTTGGCCTCGCGAGCCACGGACGCGGCGGCCACCGCGGACGCCTCCTCGCGGGGGACGATCAGCACACCGTCGTCGTCCGCGACGACCACGTCACCCGGACGCACGTAGGCGCCGGCGACGACGACCGGCACGTTGACCGAACCGGGGGTCGCCTTGACCGTGCCCTGCGCGGAGACCGCGCGGGACCATGCCGGGAAGCCGAGCGCGGTCAGGTCGGCGACGTCGCGCACGCCGGCGTCGATGACCAGCCCGAGCACGCCACGGGCGGCGAGCTGGGTGGCGAACAACTCGCCGAACATGCCGTCGGTCGACGGCGAGGTGGTGGTGACGACGAGGACGTCACCCGGCCGGCACTGCTCGATGCAGGCGTGGATCATCAGGTTGTCGCCGGGCTGGCTGAGCACGGTGACGGCCCGGCCGGCGATCCGCGCGCCCGGGTAGATCGGCCGCAGCACCGGGTGGGTGAGGCCGCGGCGGCCCATCGCCTCGTGCGCGGTCGCCACGCCGACCCGGCCGAGCACCTCGACGGCCTCGGCGTCGGGGCGCCGGTTGGTCCGCACGATGACGTGCCGGCGCTGTGCCGATGATTCGCTCGCACGCTCGCTCATCGCAGCTCCTCCCCCACCGTCGGGAAGGTGCGCTGGTAGGCCTCGGCGTGGGTGACGGTCTTCGGGGCGCCGTTGCGCACCGCCTGGACGCCGCGGCGGATGCCGAGGTCGGTGTAGTACTGCACCAGGTGGCCCTGCGCGCCGCTCATCGACTGCATCGCCTTGACCTTGACGTCGAAGACCGGGGTGATGTCGAGCAGCAGGTCCGGGGTGAAGCCGCAGACCTCGGGCTGGTGCGGCTCGAACTTCAGCACCTGGGGCGCGCCCAGCGGCGTCGTGGACCGGTCGTGCCCGTGCGCCTGGGCGACCATCCTGGTCAGCAGCGTGGTCTCGTGCGCCAGGTTGTGGTCGCGGTTGTACGGGTCGTTCGCCACGTGGGTGAGCAGCACCTCCGGCTGCCGCTCCCGCATGACCGCGACGATGCGGTCCTGGGCTGCCTCGTCCACCCGCAGCGGGTAGTCACCGAGGTCGAGGAACTCGATACTCGCGCCGAGCACCTCGGCGGCGGCGGAGGCCTGCTCGCGGCGGGTCTGCTTGACCCGGTCCAGGGTCATGCCCTCCTGCTTCCACAGGCCCTGCGACTCGCCGCGCTCCCCGAAGCTGAGGCACACCACGTGCACGGCGGAGCCGCGCTGCGCGGACAGGGCGATGGCACCGCCTGCGCGCCAGACGAAGTCGGCGGCGTGCGCGCTGATGACCAGCACGGACGGGGTGGTGTTCTCGGACAAGGTTCTTCAGCTCTCCCGGTTCGGGCGTCAGCTCTGATGTTCGCTCCGCAAGCTCCGCTCAGAGGTCGAGGACCAGGCGGGCGCCGCGGCAGCGGGAGACGCAGATCATCATCGTCTCGCCCGCGGCCTTCTCCTCCTCGGTGAGGAGGGAGTCGCGGTGGTCGGGCTCGCCGGAGAGCACGGTGGTCTCGCAGGTGCCGCAGACGCCCTCCTCGCAGGAGGAGAGGACGTCGATCCCGGCGTTCCCCACCGCCTCGAGGACGGTCTGCTCCGGCGCCACCGAGACGGTGAGGCCGGAACGCTCGCAGACCACGTCGAACGCGGTGTCGGCTCCGTCGGTCACGACCGGCGCGGCGGTGAACCGCTCGACGTGCAGCGCGCCCGCGGGCCAGGCCCGGCAGCGGGTCTCGAGGGCCTCGATCAGGCCGGTGGGACCGCAGCAGTAGACCAGCGTGTCCGCGGCCGGGGCGCCCAGTACGGCGTCCAGGTCGAGGAGGCCGACCTCGTCCTGGGGGTGCACGCGGACCCGGTCCCCGTATGCGGCGAACTCGCCGAGGAAGGCCATCGACGCGCGGGTGCGGCCGCCGTAGTGCAGGACCCAGTCGGCGCCCGCCGCGGCGACGGCCCGGATCATCGGCAGCAGCGGGGTGATGCCGATCCCGCCGGCCACGAACACGTACCGGCCTGCGGGCTGGAGCGGAAAGTTGTTGCGCGGCCCGCGGATGCGCAGGGTCGCACCCTCGGTGAGCTCGTCCGCGATCCACCGGGACCCACCGCGCCCGTCGGCCTCCCGCAGGACGCCGATGCGCCATGCAGCGCCGTCGGCCGGGTCGCCGCACAACGAGTACTGACGGGTCAGCCCACCGGGCAGCTCGACGTCGATGTGCGCGCCGGGCGTCCACGAAGGAAGCTGCTCCCCGGACGGCAGGGCGAGCTCCACACCGACGACACCCTCGGCTTCCTCGCGACGGGCCGTGACGACCATGTCCGCCGCGAAGTCCGACGTGGTGCGGGTCGTGGGGGCGGGTGTGTCAAGGACGGTGGACGTGGTCACAGCGGCGCTGACCTCCCTGCGTCGTCGCCGGGCTCGTCGCGGCCGGACGACCGCGCTCACCGACAAACGTAGGAAGAATCGAGGCCCAGGTGATCGGCTCGATGTCAGCTCACGGCCGACCGATGCAACGGGTCGTGACTACGTCATCCGTCGCGTCCGCCGCTGCAGGGGCAGGTCAGCTGGGTGCTGGGATGAGCCCCTCGCGGATGGCCAGCAG
Organism: Pseudonocardia bannensis; assembly: GCF_012911875.1. Lineage (GTDB taxonomy): Bacteria > Actinomycetota > Actinomycetes > Mycobacteriales > Pseudonocardiaceae > Pseudonocardia > Pseudonocardia bannensis. The sequence goes on from NZ_JAAXKZ010000029.1 coordinate 12,458, forward strand.
GGCGGCCTGGGTGCGGGAGGAGAGCTGCAGCTTGGTCAGCACGTTGCTGACGTGCGTCCGCGCCGTGCGCTCGCTGATGACCAGACGGTCGGCGATGTCCCGGTTGGAGTGCCCGTGGGCCACCAGGATCAGGATCTCCCGCTCCCGCGCGGTCAGGGACGTCAGCCCGACCTGGGGGGCGGCCATGCGGCGGGTGAGCTGACGGGCCACGGCCGAGTCCAGGTGCACCTCCCCGGCTGCGGCGGCCCGGACGGCGGTGGCCACCTCATCGGGGTCGGCGTCCTTCAGCAGGTAGCCGGCCGCACCGGCGGCGAGTGCAGCGTGGACCCGCTCCACCTCACCGAAGCTGGTGAGCACGACGACCTTCACCCCGGGATGGGCCCGGGCGATGGCCTCGGTCGCCTCCACGCCGCCCATGCGTGGCATCTGCAGATCCATCAGGATCACGTCGGGCAGGGGCTCGCCGAGGGTCTGCCACTGCTGCAGTCGGTCGATCGCCTGCTGACCGTCAGCCGCCTCCCCCACCACGTGCAGTGAGGCCACGGTGTCGACGTACGCCTGCAGGCCACGGCGGACGATCGCGTGGTCGTCCACGACCATGACCCGGATGACCTCGCCCGGGGCCACGTCCTCGGTCATCGGCTCCCCGCCTCTCCTTCCGCGGCCACCTGCGCGACGGAGGCCGGCAACGTGACCCGGACCGTCCAACCGCCCGACGGGCGCGGTCCGGCGACCAGCCGACCACCCCAGCGCTGGGCGCGTTCGCGCATGGACACCAGCCCGAGCGTGTCCCGGGGGGCACCGCCGGCGGAACTCCCGGACGCCGCGCTGGGGCCGCACCCGTCGTCGGTCACCTCGACGACGAGACCGCCGCCGTCCTCGGCCGGGGTGAACCGGATGCCCACCGCGGTGGCCCGGGCGTGCTTCACCACGTTGTGCAGCGCCTCCTGGACGATGCGGTACAGGTCCTCCTGGACGTCGATCCCGGATTCCAGCTCCAGACTGGGGGGCGCCTCCACGTCGACGACCAGTCCGGTCCGCGCCTCCAGGCTCGCGGCGTGGGCGCGGACGGCGTCGACCAGGCCTCGCTCGGCCAGGTCCAGGGGACGCAGCTCGAAGACGAGCCCGCGGAGATCGGCCAGTGCGTTCTGGGAGAGCTCCGCGAGCTCCTCGGCGCCACTGCGCACCCGGGCCGGATCGGCGTCCGCGCAATCGACCTGGGCGCGCAGCGCCTTCGCCTGCATGCGCATGGAGAACAGCTGCTGCACCACGGAGTCGTGCAGGTCCCGGGCCAACCGGCGGCGCTCGTCGAGCTGGGCCTGCGACCGGGTCTGGGCCAGCAGCGTGGCGGTGTCGATCGCCACCGCGGCGTGATCGGCCATCGCCTCCAGGAAGGACAGGGAGTTGGGACCGGGATCCTCGCCGGGGAGGTAGTAGGCATTGATCACGCCGAGGGTACGGCCGCGTACCACCAGGGGCATGGACACGAAGCTGTCCCAGTCGGGGTGCCCCATGATCGCGTGCAGCGGGGCCCAGGTCGGGTCGGCCATGATCGCGGGCTTGCGGTGCAGGACCACGACCGGTTTCCCGCCCTGGAAGGCGTCCATGAAGCCGACCCGGGCGCCGAGTCGCCGGCAGGCGCTCAGCCGCTCGGTGAACTCGGCGGCGTCGCCGAAGCCGGCCATGCCCAGCACCCGTAGTTCCTCGCGCGGGTCGTCGATGGCCAGGATCTGGACGGCGGCGATGTTCGCCGTCATCACGACCTCGTGCGCGACTGCGTCCAGGGTGGCGCGCAGCGAGCACACGTCCGCGACGCTGGAGGCCGCCCGGGCGATGGCGGTCAGCCGCTCCTGCTGCCGGAGGGTGTCGGTCACGTCGCTGAACCAGACCACGTACCCCCCACCGGCCGCTGGGGCGAGGCGGTACTCCAGGTCCCGTCGACGTCCGTCCGGGGCCGGCCATGTCGTGCGGCAACGGTCCTCACGGGGCCGATCCGGGCTTGCATCGCCGATGTCGAAAGGGGCCGCACGCCCGACGAGGTCGTCGGCCGGGAGGCCGAGGATGTGCGCGGCCGCGGCGTTGAGCACCGTGAAACGACCGCGCGGGTCCAGCACGGCCAGTCCGTCGGCGGACACGTCCACCAGAGCCCGGAGGACAGGATCCTCGCCCGTGACCGGCTGCCGGGACGCGCCGGCGGGGGCGTCCACGTCGCTGTACACCTCTGCCTCCTCACACCGGTGTCTCCCTGGAACGGTACTGAGGGTGCAGAGCGCCCCGGACGCGGCCTGCGGGGCGGCGGCCGGGCGATCTTGACAAGAGAGCCACGTTCACGCCGGGGGTGGCATGAACGTGGCTTTCCTGCCACTCGGGCCTGCCACTCGGGTGGCAGATGGGAGTGCGTCAGCCCAGCGGCCCCGTCGCGGTGGTCGACGCGGCCGCCGGCGCCGTCTCTTCGGCGGCCGTGTCCGTCTGCCCGGTGGCCGAGGGCCCGGACGGCACCGACGGCACCGACGGCACCGACGGCACCGACGGCACCGACGGCGCGGAACCCTCGCGGAGTCCGAGGACGGCCACGAAGCTGACCAGCGACAGCGCCATCACGTACACCGCGATCGGCGTCGAGGAGCCGTAGGTTCCGAACAACGCGGTCGCGGCGATCGGAGTGACGGCGCCACCGATCATGCCGCCCACCTGGTAGGCGATGGAGATCCCGCTGTACCGGAACCGGACGTCGAAGATCTCGGTGAACAGGCCGCCCTGGGCCCCGGCCATGACGCCCTGGACGAGCGCGGCCACGACGAAGGCGAGCAGCGCCAGACCGGTGTCCCCGGTGTTGACCAGCCCGAACATCGGGATCGGCCAGAGCACGGCGGTCAGGGCGCCCACCGCGTAGACCTTCTTCGAGCCGAAGCGGTCGGCGGCCAGGGCCGACACGACGATGGTCCCGATCCAGACCAGCGTCGAGGCGAGGATCAGCGTGAGTAGCGTCGTCCGGTTGAAGCCCACCACCGCGGTGCCGTAGGTGAGCATGTAGACGATGACCGTGTAGCCGACCGCCGGCGGGGCGATCGAGGCCAGGCTGGCGAGCACCAGGTTGCGCGGCTGGCGGCGGAACAGCTCCGCGACCGGGACCTTGCTGACGTCCTTGTCCTGCTTCACCTGCTGGAACTCCGGCGCGTCCTGCAGCCGGCTGCGGACCAGGAAACCGACGACCACCAGCGCGATGCTGATCAGGAAGGGAATCCGCCAGCCGTAGGACATGAAGTCCTCGTTGGACATGCCCGAGACGGCGAGGAAGGCCAGGTTCGAGGTGAGGACGCCGACCGGCACGCCGAACTGGGCGAAGCTCCCGTAGACCGCACGGCGCCGCGGGGAGGCGTGCTCGGTGGCGATCAGGATCGCGCCACCCCACTCGCCGCCGACCCCGAAGCCCTGGATGAGACGGAGCGCGACCAGCAGCAGCGGCGCGCCGATGCCGATGGCGGCGTACGTGGGCAGGACACCGATGAGGAACGTCGAGCCGCCGGTCAGCACCAGGGTGAGGACGAGCATCGACTTACGGCCGATCCTGTCCCCGTAGTGACCGATGACCGCGGCCCCCAGCGGGCGGGCGATGAAGCCGACGGCGAAGGTCCCGAACGCCGCCAGGGTGCCGGCCGTGCTGGAGAACTCGGGGTAGAACAGGCTTCCGAACACCAGCGCGGCGGCGGTGCCGAAGATGTAGTAGTCGTACCACTCGATCGACGTGCCGATGAAGCTCGCCGCGAAGATCCCCTTCTTGGACGGGGCACTGGTGGAGCTGGGTGGTGGGGCCACGGTTGCGTACTCCTCTGGACGCCGGAGAGCGAGAAGGCGTGCGACCACGCGGGTGAGGGCGGCCTCACGGCTGTAGGAATGCAAGCCGGTCGGCGGTCGGAAGTCGTGAGCGCGCGGACCTGCTCCGGGTTGGTCTTCTGTGGCGTCCGGACTACGTCATCTGTCGCGTCCGGGCGTGCGGACCCCCGACTCAGCGCCGATGCTCGCTCCGCACGCTCCGCTCAGCGCCGATGCTCGCTCCGCACGCTCCGCTCAGCCCAGCGGACGGGTCTCAGCCGTGATCGGCACCTCGAGCAGCCGGGGCCCCTGCAGTGACGCCGCGCAGGCCAGCGTGGTCGCCAGCTGCTCGGCGCTGGTGATCCGCTCGCCGGGCAGGCCGTAGCCGGCAGCGATCTGCACCGCGTCGAGGCCGGGCAGGTCCAGCCCGGGGGCGTCGGTGACCCCCAGCTGCGCGACGAAGCTGCGCAGCGCGCCGTAGCCGCCGTTGCGGAGCACGACGAACGTGATGGGCAGGCCGAGCTGCCCGGCCGTCCACAGGCCGGCCACGCCGTACTGGAGCGCGCCATCCCCCAGCACGGCGACGACGGGCCGGTGCGGATCGGCCAGTGCCACTCCCACCGCCGCGGGCAGTCCGAAGCCCAGCCCACCGGCGGCCGGGAAGAACAGGCTGCGCGGCCGGCGCAGGTCCAGGTGCGCCCAGAACTGCGTCGTGTTCGACGTCGACTCGTTGACCAGGCGGACATCCGGCGGCAACACCCGGGCCATCTGCGCGAACACCGCGTCGGCAGGGAACGGCGCTGCCTCCGGTGCGGGCGCGGCCGGGCGTTCCCGCGACGGGACGGCAGCTCGGGAGGGGGCAGCGGGGAACGCGTCGAGCAGCTGGCCGAGGACCGCCGCGACGTCGGCGACGACGGCGTCCCCGAAGGCCGCCCGCGCCGCCGCGTGAGGGTCGGCGCCGACGGCGACCAGCTCGGTGCCGGCCGGCAGCCAGGGTCCGGGGCGATAGGCGTGGTAGCGGAAGACCGGGGCGCCGAGGACGAGCACGAGGTCGTAGCCGGTCAGGCACTCACTGACGCCGGCGATGCTCGGCGGCAGCACGCCCTGCCACAGCGGGTGCCGGGTGGGGAACGGGCACCGAGGTGGGGTGGGCGCGGTCCACACCGGGGCCTGCAGCCGTTCGGCCAGCTCGACGACGAGGCCGAAAGAGCGCTCGTCGTCCGCCTCCGGACCCACCACCAGCGCCGGGGCCGAGGCCCCCTGCAGCCGGCCGGCCAGCTCGGCGACGAGGTCGGGGGTGGCCGCGCCGGCGGCGCGCACCCGCCGCCCGGCCAGGTGGGCCACCTCGTCGGCGTTCACGTCCTGCGCCCAGTCGTCCAGCGGCAGGGATACGAACACCGGGCCGGCGGGCGGCAGCGTGGCCAGGTGGAAGGCCTCCGACAACGCCCGCGGTACGTCCTGGGCCCGGGCCGGCTCGAACGCCCACTTGATCTGCGGCTCGGGCAGCCGGGTCATCCCCGGCTCGGCCAGGACGGACCCCAGCCCGATCATCGCGCGGGCCTGCTGTCCTGCGGTCACCACGAGCGGCGTGTGTGAGGCGCGCGCGTTCGCCAGGTTTCCCATCGCGTTTCCCAACCCGGCCGCGGAGTGCAGGTTGACCAGCGCCGGGCGGCCCGTGGCCTGCGCGTAGCCGTCGGCCATCGCCAGGACCGCGCCCTCGTGCAGCCCGAGGACGTACCGGAAGTCCGCCGGGAACCCATCGAGGAACGGCAGCTCGTTCGAGCCGGGGTTGCCGAAGACGGTGGTCAGCCCCCAGGCGCGGAGCAGGTCGTAGGTGGTCTCGCGAACCGTGGGCACGGCGTTCTCCTTCAGACAGCGCAGAGCCCGGCGCCGGACCCGGCCCGGGCAACGGGAGCCGACGCTAACCGCCCGGGCACGCCGTCCACAGGGGGCAGGAGGACAATGGCCAGCAGGTACGTCAGATGTCGCGCTCCGGACTTCCGGATCACACCGGGTGCATCGGGTCCGATGCCCCACGAGCGTGATCGTCGTCCGACCTACCGTCACCGAGCACACAGTGTGCGACCGGTTCTGCGGCCCCTGCGATGACCTCCGAGGAAACAGACGATGGTGTCTTCAGCCCAGCTGCCCGAGATCAGGACCGATCTCTTCATCGACGGTGAGGTGCGCAGCGCCGACGACGCGCTGCAGGTGATCGACCCGGCCGACGGTGTCTCCGTGGTCGGCTACGCCGCGGCCGCGACCGCCAAGCAGGCCGAGTCCGCCGTGGCCGCGGCGCACCGGGCGTTCCCGGCCTGGGCCGCCCGCACCCCGCAGGAGCGGGCCGCGCTGCTGACCGCGGCTCTCGCTCCCCTGGAGGCCGACCGCCCGGCGACGGCGGAGGTGCTCACCCGCGAGAACGGCAAGATCCGGATGGAGTCCTTCATCGACTCCATCGTGTTCGCGCACCGCTTCGACCTGGCCGCCGGCCTGGCCGGCGAGCTCGAGCACGTGACGCACCTGCCGGCGCCGCCCTACCGGACCGAGATCTCCTACCTGCCCCTGGGCGTCGTGACGATCATCGTGCCGTTCAACTGGCCGCTGGCGATCCTGGCCGCCTCGCTGCCGCAGGCGCTGCTGGCCGGCAACACCGTCGTGGTGAAGCCGCCGCCCACCGCCCCGCTGGCCACCGTCCGCACCGTCGAACTCGTGGCCCGGTCGCTGCCCCCGGGCGTGCTCAACGTCGTCACCGGCGCCGACGCGGAGATCGGCGCGGCGCTGATCCAGGACGATCGGGTCAAGAAGGTCTGCTTCACCGGCAGCCCGGGTGGCGGCAAGCGGATCATGTCCATGGCCGCCGAGTCGCTGACCCGCGTGGCGCTGGAGCTGGGCGGCAACGACCCGGCGATCGTGCTGGCCGACGCCGACCTCGGGCCCGAGGCGCTGCAGCGCCTGTTCACCGGGACCTTCGACTCCACCGGTCAGATCTGTATGGCGACCAAGCGCCTTTACGTGCACCGGTCACGTTACGACGAGGTGGTCGAGGGCCTGTCCGGTCTCCTCGCCGCGACCCGGTTGGGCCACGGTCTGGACGAGGGCGTGACCATGGGCCCGCTGCACAGCCGGCGGCAGCTGGAGTACGTGCAGGAGCTCACCGCGCAGGCGCGCGAGTCCGGTGCCGAGGTCCGCGAGTTCGGGGAGGCCGCCGAGGGCGCCGACATCTCCCGCGGCAACTTCCTCCGCCCGTCCCTGGTGCTCGACCCGGCCGAGAGCGCGCGCGTCGTGGTCGAGGAGCAGTTCGGCCCGACCCTGCCGATCCTGCCCTTCGACGACGAGGACGACGCCGTCGCCCGCGCCAACGACACCTGGTCGGGGCTGTGCTCCTCGGTCTGGACCCAGGACCTCGACCGGGCCGCCGTCCTGGCCGCCCGGCTGCGGACCGGCTACACCTTCGTCAACGCCCACGGCGCCGCCCACCTCGACGAGCGGGCCCCGTTCGGCGGCTTCAACCACAGCGGCATGGGCCGCGAGATGGGCATCGAGGGCGTCCGCGAGTTCATGGACACCCACGCGGTCGGCTTCCCCGCCTGACCCACGCCGCACCACCACACGCCGGACGGGCTGTGGATCCCCTCCGGGTCCACAGCCCGTCGGCTTCTCCGGCCTGCGCTGCGCCGGCCGGTCCGTCCGTCGCACGACAGCGGCGACACCGAAAGGGAGTTCCAGCGTCCATGGCAGACAACCGCGGCGTCACCTACCAGGGCCCCGCCCGGGTCGAGGTCAGCGACCTCGACTACCCGGGGCTCGTCCTGCGCGACGGTCCCGGCGTGCACCCGGACAATGTGGGCCGGGAGTGCCCGCACGGGGTGATCCTCAAGGTCCTGACGACCAACATCTGCGGCAGCGACCAGCACATGGTCCGCGGCCGCACGACCGCTCCGCACGGCCTGGTGCTGGGCCACGAGATCACCGGGGAGGTCGTGGAGACCGGTCCCGGGGTCGAGTTCATCAAGGTCGGCGACGTCTGCTCGGTGCCGTTCAACATCGCCTGCGGGCGGTGCCGGAACTGCAAGGAGGGCAAGACCGGCATCTGCCTCAACGTGAACCCCGACCGTCCGGGCTCGGCCTACGGCTACGTCGACATGGGCGGCTGGGTCGGCGGCCAGGCGGAGTACGTGATGGTCCCCTACGCCGACTGGAACCTGCTTCGCTTCCCGGACCGGGAGCAGGCCCTGGCCAAGATCCTCGACCTGACCATGCTCTCGGACATCTTCCCGACCGGTTACCACGGTGCGGTCACCGCCGGCGTCCGGCCGGGCTCGACGGTCTACATCGCCGGCGCCGGCCCGGTCGGCCTCGCCGCCGCGGTCTCCGCGCAGCTGCTGGGCGCGGCCGCGGTCATCGTCGGTGACCTCAACGCCGATCGGCTGGCCCAGGCCCGCTCCTTCGGCTGCGAGACCATCGACGTGTCCCAGGGCGACCCCCAGGACCGGATCGAGCAGATCCTCGGCGTCCCCGAGGTCGACGCCGCCGTCGATGCGGTCGGTTTCGAGGCGCGTGGACACGGTGCCGGGGCGGCGAAGGAGGCGCCGGCGACGGTGCTGAACTCGCTGATGTCGTTGACGGCCGCCGGTGGTTCCATCGGGATCCCGGGGCTGTACGTGACCGGCGATCCGGGCGGTGTCGACGAGTCGGCCAAGGTCGGGTCGCTGTCGCTGAGCCTGGGCACCGGCTGGGCCAAGTCGCTGTCGTTCACCACCGGCCAGTGCCCGGTCATGCGCTACCACCACGGCCTGATGCAGGCGATCCTGCACGACAAGGTGCAGATCGCGAAGGCCGTCAACGCCACCGTGATCAGCCTGGACGACGCCCCGGCCGGCTACGCCGAGTTCGACTCCGGCGTCGCACGCAAGTACGTCATCGACCCGCACGGTGTGGTCGGGGGTGTCCGGTGAGCGCCACGGTCGTCCTCGTTCACGGCGCCTGGCACGGCTCCTGGTGCTGGGACGAGCTCGTCCCGGCGTTGGAGGCCCAGGGGCTGGCCGTCGCCACCGTGGACCTGCCCAGCTCGGGGCCGGACGTGACCGCGCTCGGGGACCTGGACGCCGACGTGGCCGCGGTGACCGCCGTGCTCGACGCCGTCGCCGGCCCCAAGATCCTGCTGGGGCACTCCTACGGCGGGCTGCCGGTGACCCAGGCCGCCACCGGGCGGGAGGACGTGGTCCACCTGGTGTACGTCTGCGCCTTCATGCTCGACGCCGGGGTGAGCCTCATCGACGCGGCCGGTGGGCAACCCGTCTCGTGGTGGCGGCTGTCCGAGGACGGCACCTGGATGACGCCGGACCGCCCGGAAGAGGTCTTCTACAGCGACTGCGAGCCGGCGGTGGCCGCCGCGGCGGTGCCCCGGCTACAGCCGCAGTCACTCAGCTCGTGCCGGCAGCCGCTGCAGGCAGCCGCTTGGGAGACCATCCCCTCGACGTACGTGGTCGCCGACCTCGACCCGGAGCTCCCCCGGTTCGTCCAGGAGGCGATGGCGACCGGTCGGGCCACTCGCGTGGTGCACATCGACGCCGGGCACTCCCCGTTCCTGTCCCGCCCAGGGGAACTCGCCGCGATGGTCGCGGAATGCGCCGAGGTGAGCGCCGCACCGGCACGAGCCGATTGATCTCGGTGGGGAGGTGAGGGTACGGGCACTCACCTCCCCACAGACTCGGACGACGCCTCCTCCCGGCCGGTGTCCCAGCCCCACCGCGAGACCGCCTCACCCGTTCACCCGAGAACCCCCCGCAGTGGAAGGACATGACCATGGCGTGCCCACTCGCCCCCGGCTCCCCAGGGACGACCTGATGGATCTGGGCATCCACGGCCGCACCGCCCTGGTCTGCGCCTCGACGAGCGGTCTGGGCTACGCGGTCGCCGCGGCGCTGACCGCCGAAGGCGTCCGGGTGGCCATCACCGGACGCCGTGCGGACACGGTCGAGCAGCGCGCCTCCGAGTTGTCAGGCGCCGCGGGTTTCGTCACCGACCTCACCGACCTGGCCGCCGTCGCCGAACTCGTGCCACGTGTGGAGCAGGCGCTCGGCGGCGTCGACATCCTGGTGCTCAACAGTGGCGGTCCGCCGCACGGCACCGCGGAGACGTTGAGCGACGAGGACTTCACGGCAGCGATCGACACGCTGGCCCGCGCACAGCGACAGTTGGTCGCCGCCGCGTTGCCGGGGATGCTCGCCCGCAACTGGGGTCGGATCCTGGCCGTGGGCTCCTCCGGCGTCGCCGAACCCTTGGCCGACCTGGCCGCTTCCAACGTCGGTCGAGCCGCTCTGGCCGCCTATCTCAAGACCTTGTCCGCCGAAGTCGCCTCCCGGGGCGTCACGTGCAACATGCTGCTTCCCGGACGCATCGACACCGACCGCGTGCGGCTCACCGATCGCGCGAGAGCCGAGCAGACCGGCTCCTCACCCGAGGAGGTCGCTGCGGCCTCGCGTTCCACCATCCCGGCCGGGCGCTACGGCACCCCGCAGGAGTTCGGGCAGGCTGCTGCGTTCCTGTGCTCCGCTGCGGCCGGCTACATCACCGGCATCCAGTTGCGCGTCGACGGCGGCAGGGCCCGCAGCTACTGATCCGCCGACGCCCTGGCCACCGGCCCGCCGCAGCCCCGGTCGAGTCGAGATCACCGGCATGGCCGGGTGGCCCCGACCTTGCATCAGATCCTGATGCGCTGCCCGACGGCGATGGCTGGCGCCATGTCGAGCGCCGGTCGGATCACGCTCCGCTCATCTGACGACGGAAGGTCTCGGCATCCCAATAGTCTTCGGACCAGGCGATCTGATCGTCGATGGATCCGAGTACATGCACGCCACGGAGGTCGAGGATCTGGCCCCGCGGCTGGAAGCCACCAAGCCGCTTGGAAAGCGTACCGGTCAAACGGTATGGGACCGCCTCTCGGCTGTCGTCCACGATTATTGCCTCCGCCTCCCATCGGGCATCCGGGAACGCTTCCAGGAATGATTGCAGGCCCCTGCCGATCGCTTCCCGGCCGCGGCTGACGCGGCCGGTCGCGACTTCACGGTGCCAGCCACCAGGAGCATAGAGATCAGATACTCGATTGATATCGCGCGAACGATATGCCTGGTACAGCCGATCCGCGAGACTCATCGTCCTCCCTCTTGCGTTGACCCATTCCCGGGGCCCCGGCCCTGCATTCCAGTTGCTCCGCCACGCCCCCCGACATGGCTTCGATGGCTATCCGAACATCGGCTTCCTGACGTCCGCGAGGGCTCGGGCCGGCGCTGCGAGCTTGTCGACCGGGAGCCCCAGGAACCTGGCGAGGTGTTCCACGCCGGCTACCCGGTCGTACTCGCCGAAGAGTCGTTCCTTGAGGAAGAACAGCGGATAGCCGTTGAGCCGCTCGAAGTAGTCGACCCGCATGCCGAAACTGTCCGACGTGATGTCCCAGACGAGCCCCATCAGCAGGTTCTTCTCCTCGGACACCAGGTCGAAGCCCTCTGTCACCTGACACAGCAGTGGCCCCAGTTCGGGGTGCGAGAAGTCCTTCTCCGTGAACAGCATCAGCGGGCCTTGGCCGGCCATCTCGCGGATCTTGCCCATGATCGTGCCGTAGTGCTCGACCCCGTAGACCCGCCCGGCGGTGACGTAGTCCACCTGCGGCCAGACGACGCCGGACTCGGTCGTGATCGCGTAGTCCTGCGCGGACATCGCGAGAGAGCGCTGCACCTGGGCATAGACGACGAGGTCCGCGACGATCTCGCGCACCTTGGCCACCCGCACGGTGCCGATCGAGTCGATGATCATCTGCGCCAGCGCGACGAGCAGTTCGGCCTTGACCGCCATCCGCACGAGCGTGTTCCAGTGCTCACCGGCGCCGATGTCCCCGTACTCCAGCGGCAGGTTCGGGTTGCCGAGCGAGAACACCCGCTCCATCGGCACGAAGACGTTGTCCAGGATGACCAGGCAGTCCTGCTCCTCTCCCTTCGAGGCGAGCGGGTGCTCGGTCGCCGACGGCGGGTGGGCCAGTGCCTGCCGCAGGACGATGTGCAGCCCTTCCGAGTTGGCGGGCAGGGCGCACCAGAAGCTCTCCTCCGATGAGACGCCGGGCTGCGTGAGGATCAGGATCTCGTCCGCCTGCGGGATGACCGTGCCGACGATCTTGGCGCCGGCGACGACGATCCCATCGGAGCGCTTCTCCACCACCCGCAGCAGCGGGGGGAGCCGGTCGGTGTCGCCATGGTGCTTGAGCGGGATGCGCTCGCCGATGGACCACTTCTCCTTCGCCCGCGCGCCCTGCGGGTCCGCGACGATGCCCCCGATCATGATGTTGTTGTCCTGCGCGTACCGGATGTAGCGGCCGATGTTGCCGGCGAGTTCGGGCTCGGTGAACAGGTGCTCGTAGGCGGCCAGGCCGAGCGTCGTCCACGCGATGTTGTCGAAGTGGCGCCCGAACATGCCCAGCGTGTGCCGCGACGCCAGCTCGTCCATCTCCCGCTTGGCGCGCAGCTCCTCCTTCGTACGGGGCAGCTGCCAGGCCCGGGTGACGCGCTGGCCGTCCTCTCGCACGAACGTCATCGTGTCCTGGTACCGCGGGTCGTGCTGCATGTCGAAGATCTCGGCGAGTCGGTCGATACCGCCGGCAGTCGCCGGGTGCGTCGTGACGTCGTCGATTCGCTCGCCGCCGTACCAGACGACGCGACCGTCGCGCAGCGCCTTCTTGTATTGCTCACCCGTACGCAAAACGGCGTCCCTATTGATCCCCATGGTTAGCGTTTCCTTTCACCATTCGAATCCGCGAGAAAGCGTCGAACGACGCCGAGGAAGTCCTCGAGGTTGTCGTACGGGACCATGTGGCCGGCCCCGGCGATCGAGACATAGTTGGCATCGGGATTGGCCGCGCGCAGCTCGGCCTCGTCGTCGGCCGACAACGCCGGGCTGTCGGCGCCGCGGATCAGCAGCAGCGGCGGACGCAGCCCCCGCCAGGAGCTGACCAGATCATCCTGTTCGAGCCCGATGTAGCTCTCCCGGACACCGGCTTCGCTGCAGGTCGGCAGCCACTGCTGACGGTCGCGCAAGCGCTCGATGTCCCAGCTCGGCCAGGATCGGCCGAGTTCCTCGAGCGTCAGCTCGCCGGCTGAGGCCTTACGCAGCTCGTCGATGTAGGCCGACATCGGCGAGGCGTACGGCGGCCGCCCCGGCCCCATCATCGGCGGATCGACGATGATCTGGGGCCCGACCCGTTCGGGACGGCGGGCTCCGAAGTAGGCCGCGATGCGAGCCCCCATGGAGTGCGCCAGTACGGCCGGACGGTCCAGCTTCAGCGCGGTGATCAGCGCGTCCAGGTCAGCCGCGAAGTGCCCGACGCCGTAGCCGGTCTCCGGATGGTCCGACAACCCGCGCCCCCGCGCGTCCCAGGTGAGGATCCGGATCTCCTCGGCGAGGCGCTCGGCGACGAACTCCCAGGTCGCCGCGGGGCTCGTGATGCCGGGCAGGAGAAGCAGGGTGCGCTCGCCCGCGCCGTACTCCAGCACGTGCAGCCGCACGCGGCCGCAGTCCACGAAGAGGCTGCTCCCACGGGTCTTCCGCGCGGTGCTCATGCGGCCTGCCACGCCTGATCAGGGGCCACGCCGTCGGCGATGGCCCGCCGGATCACGCTCGAACTGATCTTCCGGGCCCGCCCGGCGGTTCGTACGAGTGGGCAGGCGACGACGTCCACCCCGAGCCCACGCAGGTATGCGACGCTCCCCTCCCGGTTGTGGCCCAGTGCGAAGTCCTCGCCGACGCAGAGCGTCCGCATGGCCAGGTCGGTCGCCAGGAGACGGGCGAACCGCTCGGCGGTGACCGTGGCGAGCGCCCGATCGAAGGGGATGACGACGACGTCGTCCACCCCGCTCGCGCGGAGCCGGTCCACCCGCTCGGCGATCGGGACGATGTCGGGGAGCGCGTGCTCCGGCGACAGCACCTGATCGGGACGGGGACTGAACGTCACCGCGATCGTGCGCAGCCCACGGGCCGTGGCCAGGCCCTTCGCGTGCGCCAGGAGTGCAGCGTGACCGTCGTGCACGCCGTCGAACGTGCCCATCGTGACCACGCTGGGACCACGGTGCGGTCGCAGTAGCGCGGACAACCGGGCGACAGCGTCCTGACCACCCGTCCGGTGCGCTGGTTCCGTCACAGACAACTCCTCAATTTTCGGCCGGCCGGCGATGTGCATCTCGTGAACGCTCTCGGCGACCAATGATCGGCACTACTGCGACGGGCGCCCATCGTGCAGGGAGAGGATCGGATTGATGGTGCGGGCGGAGGACCCGGGGGGATTCACCGCCGAGGATCGGACCTAGCGGTTCAGCACCCGCTTCTGTCGAACCTGTAGTTCCGGGACGACGAACTCACCGTGGACCAGGACCGGTTCGTCGTCGAGGTAGACACTGCAGTTGCGCATCGGGATGTCGAGGTGGCACGGGGTGTCGTTCGGCCCGCCCAGCTCCTGGTTCGGCCCGGTCGAGAACAGCACGTTCCCGTAGAAGGCCCGGCTCTCCATACCGATCCCCCGCCCGTCGTGCGCCAGGCCCGACCACCGGGCGTTCTCGTTGCAGCCCCACCCGATGTGCGAGATCGCGCGTCCCCGGTCGTCGTTGAAGCTGTTGATGTAGTCCCGGAACAGGTCGGCGTCGACACCGCCGCGGATCTCGTCGATGTAGCCGTCGGAGATCGTGATCTCCACGGGCTCGTCGACGTATCTGCCGAACGGCGGGGTGAGGATGTCGCCACGGTCGAGAACGACCCGACCGTTCACCCCCACGTCCGATGCACCGGTGGCGAGGAAGCCCGACGGCCAGTGGTCCCAGCGACCCGGGAGGTCGGTGTAGCCGTACTCGGTCAGCACCGGATAGTGGCCGAGGTCGTAGACGACGTCGGTCCCGGCCGGGTTCGTGAACCGCAGGCTCCTCGCCCTGGACAGCAACTCGGCGCTCACCTCGACGCGCCGCCGCTGGTCCGGTGTCGGCAGCATCCGCGCGAGATGAGCCACCGGTTCCACGCACAGCAGGATGCGCGTACCCGATTCCTGGATCTCCAGCTGCTCCTTGGAGAACAGCAGGAACAGCAGGTCGATCACCAGGTCCGCGCCTTTGAGCGAATCGATGGCTGCACGGTTCCCGGCCAGCGGGGTGACACCGAATCCGTCGCCCCCCGGCGGGCCCACCGACGGCAGCGGGTCCGGGAGACGGACCTGGAACGTGGCCGCGCCGAGCTGCCGGGCAGCGGTCATGAACGCATCGGCGTAGTCCTGCCGCTCGTCGCCCTGTGAGAGCACCGCGACGGTCTCCGCCTCGTTCACGGCGCAGAGCCGCAGAACGTGCTCGCACAGTCCGATGAAACCGGCCGGTGTCATTCCATCCAGCATCACTTCGCTCCTGTCCTGGAGGACTCGCTGTTGACGGTTGATTCGCGCAGCGGGCCGCCGCGGCGGCCGGAACCGGAGAGCGCGCGGCTCACGATCGCTGCTCCTGCTCACCGAGCGCGTCGAGGCCGTGGTAGCTCTGCGAGCAGTACACGAGCGGACGGTCGGCCGACTGCAGGAGCACCGCGTGCACCTCACCGATGAACAGGAGGTGGTCGGCCGCTGGATGGGCCTGGTTCACGGCGCAGTCCACGTGCGCGGCGGCGTGCCGGACGATCGGCGTCGCCGAGGCGCCCTCGGGCTCGCAGGGAGTGCAGTAGTCGTCGATGAACTTCGGCTGACCGGGACGGGAGGCGAACTTGGCGGCGTCCAGCGCCCTCGCTCCCAGCAGGCTGACGCCGAACCGGCCGGTCCGCTGGATCGCCGACGCGCTCACCGTGGAGGACTTCAGCGAGACGAGCAGGAGCGGCGGGTCGACCGAGATCGAGCAGCAGGCGGTGGCGGTGATACCCCACGGGCGGTCGTCCACATAGCACGTCACGATGACCACACCGGACGCCAACCGGCCCATGGCCTGTCGGAACAGGACGTCCACCCGGGCGTCCTCGACGATCGCGTCGACCGCGTGCAACGAGCGCCCGGCGGCGCTCATCCGATTGCGCCCGATGGCCGCCGGGACGGAAGGATCGCGAGCTACCGGCATCTGGCCTCATCTGCGTCGGCGTCGGTGTCTGATGCCCACGCTGCTCGGCCGCCGCCGGATCGCCCATCCTGCAACGCGACGATCGCGAGGAGGATCCGGCCTGAGGATGAGGGTGTGCCGCCTACTTGAGGATGCCTCGGCGCAGGGCCTGGCTGACCGCGGCGACACGATCGGCGACGCCCAGCTTGTCATAGACGTGCTGCAGATGCGTGCGAATGGTGGTCTTGCTCAGATGCAGCCGCTCCCCGATCTCGACCGCGCTCAAGCCGTCCGCGGCGAGACGGAGAACCTCGAGCTCGCGCGGGCTCAGCACCGGCCGGTCGTCGGCGGGGCGGCGGAGCCGGATCTCCCGCGCCAGCCCGTACTGAATGGCCGGCGAGATGACGGTCTCCCCGCGCGCTACGGCGAGGACCGCGCTCACGATCTCGGCGGCACTGCTGCTCTTGGGCAGATAGGCGTCGGCACCGAAGGAGATGGCCCGGTAGATCGTCGCACTGTCCTCCTGCGCCGAGACGAACAGGGCCCTGGTCGGGAGCGCCTCCCGCTTGACGGCATCCAGCACGCCGAGGCCGTCGATCTCGGGCAGGGACAGATCGAGCACGGCGACCTGGGGACGCAGCTCGCGGATGCACTCGAGGGCCTTGCGCCCGTCCTCGGCCTGCGCGAGCACATCGATCTCGGCGCGCTCGCGCAACACGCGCACCAGACCGTCGCAGTAGAGGGGGTGGTCGTCGGCCACGATCACACCGACGCGCCCCTGCCCCGGGCTTACCGACTTCATGATCAATACGCCTTCTCCTCGGGGCCGCCGCCTAGCGCGGTTGCGACGGCGCGAACGAACTGCACAAGATCCAGCGGCTTGGTCAGGTACTCCTCGGCGCCGGCCGCCCGGGCGCGCGTGATCTGACTCGGTGTGGCGTCCGCCGACAGTACGACGACCGGGATGTGGGCCGTGTGCGGATCCTCCTTGAGCCGGACCAGGACCGTCTCGCCGGGCAGGTCGGGAAGATGCAGGTCGAGCAGGATCAGATCCGGGACGAGCTCTCTCGCCAGCGTCAGCCCGATCTCACCACAGGCCGCCGGGACGAGGGTGAGGTCCGCGGCCCGGCCCAGGGCCTGTTCGATGAGCTCGAAGTTCGCCGCGTGGTCCTCGATGTAGAGGATCCGCCCGCGCAGGGGTGTACGGCCGATCGCCTCCTCCTGCCGCGCCCCGAAGACGATCTCGTGCGCGTTGGCCGGTGCCGCGACGAGCTGCAGTTCCACGAACAACGTGGTTCCGCGGCCCGTCTGGCTGCTCTCGATGCCGATGGTTCCACCCATCGCCTCGATCAGCGCCTTGGACACCGCGAGGCCGAGCCCGGCCCCCTCCGGGTGCTGGTCCTGCCCGTTCATCCGCTCGAACGGCATGAACACCCGCTCGAAGTCCTGCCTGTGGATACCGGAACCGGTGTCGGAGACCAGAAACCGCAGGCGATCGACGGCCACCCGGCGGAACGAGACCCGCACCTCCCCACCCGGCCGGTTGTAGTTGATGCCGTTCGACATGAGGTTGAGCAAGACCTGGTGCAGGCGCCGCCGGTCGGCGGAGACGAACTCGTGGATGCCCCCGTGCAGGTTGACGGCGAACTCGATGTCGCGGGCGGCGGCCAGCGGCCGCACGATGTCCACCGCCTCGCTGACCGGATCGCAGGCGTGCACCGGCTCGAGGCGGATGCGGTCCTGTCCCTGCTCGATCCGCGAAACCTCCAGCAGGTCGTTGATCAGCTCGAGCAGGTGGTGGCCGGCCCTCGCCATCCGACCGGCGGTGGCCGGGATGTCCAGCCCGAGGCCCTCGACCTGTAGGAGCTGGCAGTAGCCCAGGATGGAGTGCAGCGGGGTCCGTAGCTCGTGGCTGACCCGCGACAGGAACTCGCTCTTGGCCCGGTTCGCCCGCTCGGCCTCGTCCCTGGCCTCACGGGCCGCCGTCTCAGCCCGCTTGAGCGCGGTGATGTCGGTGGACACCCCGCAAAGGGCATAGGGCCGGTTCTGCCGGTCCAGCAACGGGAACTTCAGCGAGTAGTAGGTGTGCTGCTCGCCGTTGTGCAGCGCCCACTCCTCGAACTCGCGGGGCTCACCGGCCGCCAGTGCTTCGGCGTCGTGTCGGCGGAACTGCTGCGCCTCCTCGATCGTCGCGATGTCCTGATCGGTGAGCCCGACGCACTCGCCGCCGAACAGCTGGCGGGTCCGCCGGTTGGCGAGGATGTAGCGGTCCTGCAGGTCCTTGATGAACACGAGCGCCGGGACACCGTCGATGATGTCCTGCAGGAGCTTGCGGGTGTCGCGCACGTCGCCCGGCGAGCCGGCATCGGCGCCGCCCTCCAGGAACACGATCGCCTGACCGGTCGAACTGCCGTCGAAGCGGGTGTCGGCCGCCACCGCACCGCCGTCGGCACGGATCCACCGCATGGTCCGTGGTCCGATCTGTGACTCGTCCCGGCCCAGTGCGACGAGGCATCGCCGGAGCGCCGCGACGTCGGAGGCCGCGACGACCTCGGCGAGCCGGATGCCCACCAGATCGGCGGTCCGGTAGCCGAGGAGCGCGGCGAACGCGCGGTTCACCGCCACCAACCGATGCTCGCCGCCGGTCTCGGCGATCGCGCCGGGGATCGGGGCCGCGGCGAAGGCCGCCTCGAATGCGCAGTGTGGCGTGGGCCGGTCGCGAGTCGGCACAGGTGCCGGACTCCCGTCCTTCGACCCCGCGGGGGGCCACGACATGTCGTCCTGCACTGCTCCCTCTCGGTACGGCGTCGGCGGGGTCATGGGCGGCCACGACGGCGGCCGACCTACGAACCTCCCGGCGCCCTCAGGGATCGAGGGCGCCGGGAGGTTCGAAGGCTCGCTCGCGCGAGGCGGCCCACCGGCCGCCGCCGGTGTGGTCAGGCCCGGCCGGCCTCGATGAGCGCAAGCACGTCGGCCGGTCGCACCGGCGCGTGACGGATCACCGCGCCGAACGGGGTGAGCGCGTCCGCGATCGCGTTGATCACGGCTGCCGGGGCGGCGATCGTGCCGCCCTCGGCCATGCCCTTCATGCCTCCCTCGGTCACCGGCGACGGGGTCACGATGTGCGAGACCTCGATCGTCGGCACCTCGGTCGAGGACGGGTAGAGGAAGTCCATCAGCGTCCCCGACAGGAGTTGGCCGCTCTCGTCGTACTCGAGCGACTCGTACAGCGCCGCACCGATGCCCTGGGCCACGGCGCCGTGCACCTGGCCCTCCACGATGAGCGGGTTGAGCATCGTCCCGCAGTCCTCGACGGCCACCACCCGCTGCAGGTCGACGCGGCCGGTCTCGGCGTCCACCTCGACGATCGCCACCACCACCCCGTTGCTGTAGGTCTGCGGCGGATCGTAGTAGCGGGTGGCGCTCAGGGTCGGTTCCTGGCCCTCCGGGCGGAGCGCGCCGCCGAAGTAGCCGACCCCCGCGAGCTGGGCGATCGGGAGGCTCTTCTCCGGCACTCCCTTGATGCTGGCCTGCCCGTCGTACAGCTCGATGTCGTCGGGGCTCGCCTCGAGCAGGCTGCCCGCCAGCGCGAGGAGCTTGTTGCGCACCTCGGTGGCCGCGTACAGGATCGAGCCGCCTGCCACGACGGCGGACCGGCTGGCGTAGGTGCCCGCCCCCCACACCGCCTTCGAGGTGTCCCCGTCGACGACGCGCACGTTCTCGATCCGGACCCCGAGACGGTCGGCGGCGAGCTGGGCCAGGCTGGTGTGATGCCCCTGCCCGTGGTTGAAGGTGCCGGTGGTCACGGTCACCGTGCCGTCGGGCTCGACCGTCACACTCGCGGTGTCGTAGAACTCGGCCGGGAACCCGAGCGCCTTCGCACCCTCGGAACCCCACGTGCCGGCCTCCACGAACGGGCTGAAGCCGATCCCCAGGTATCGGCCCTCCGCCCGCGCCGCAGCCTGCGCCTCCCGGAACCTGTCGTAGTCGACCAGTTCCTGGGCCTTGCGGATCGACTCGACATAGCTACCGCCGTCGAAGCGCATGTTGTTCACCGTGACGTACGGCTCGGGGCCGATACAGTTCTTGATCCGCAGTTCGACCGGATCCATGCCCAGCTCGTGCGCGATGTCGTCGATCAGCGTCTCGCGGGCCAGGTGGCCCGGGGCCATGCCGGGTCCGCGGTAGGCCGTCGTCTGGCACTTGTTCGTCAGCACCGCGTCGACCTGGAACGACATTTCACGCACGTCGTACAGGCTGGGTAGCAGGTTGGCCGCCGCCAGCGGGTCGATCAGCGCCGTCCACGGGTAGCCCGAGTAGGCCCCGCAGTCACCGATGTAGCGGCCTCGGAAGGCCAGGAACCGCCCGTCGTTCGTGACCGCGATGTCGATGTCCATCACGATCTCCTTGGCGTGACCACTCGCCGCCAGGTTCTCGACGCGGTCCTCGACCCACTTCACCGGCCGCCGCAGGCGCTTGGCCACCAGCGGGATGATCGCCTCCTCCACGAAGACATGGCACTTCAGGCCGAAGCCGCCGCCCACGTCCGGAGCGATCACGGTCAGGTGCCGCTCGCTCATCTGCAGGTGCGGGGCGATCAGCGTGCGCAGGAAATGCGGGAGCTGGGTCGACGACCAGATGGTGAGATGCCCGGTTCCGGGGTTGTAGTCCGCCATGACGCCCCGCGTCTCGAGCGGCGCGGCATGTTGGCGACCGGCGTGGAAGCGCTTCGTGAAGACGCGGTCCGCCTTGGCGAAGGCCTCCTCGACACCGCCGCTGTCGAACTCGATGTGGGCGACGTTGTTGCCCGGGACGTCATCGTGCAGCAGCACGGCCCCGTGGCTGAGCGCCTGCTCCGGGTCGACCAGCGCCGGCAGCGGCTCGTACTCCACGGAGACGAGTTGCGCTCCGTCCTCGGCCAGGTAGCGCGACTCCGCGATGACGATCGCCACCGCCTCGCCGACATGGCGGACCTTGTCCGTGGCCAGGAGCTCCTTCCCGACCGGCAGCACCTCCTCGCGCTGCAGGTCGGCGACGAGGGGCGTTCCCATCTTCGCCAGTTCGGCGCCCGTGAGGACCTCGACGACGCCCTTGAGCGCCTTGGCGGCGCTGATGTCGATGCTCGCGATCCGTGCGTGTGCATGCGGGCTGCGGACGAAGGCGGCCTGCAGCATGCCGGGCAGGGCCAGATCGTCGAGATAGCGCCCGCGCCCCATCAGGTACTTGTTGTCCTCGACACGCAGCACGCGGGCCCCGACGTACTGCGGGGGCCGAACGGTGAGGGGTTCGGTGACGGTCATGTCGGTCTTCCTCTCAGCGCTCGGTCGTCGTGGACGCAGGGGCGGCCGGCGACACGCCCCGTCCGGCAGCCGCCGCTTCCTTGACGGACTCGACGATGCCGACGTAGCCGGTGCAACGGCAGATGTTGCCCGACAGGAAGTCGCGGATCTCCGGTTCCGAGGGCGTCGGGTTGTGGTCCAGCAGCGCCTTGCAGGTCAGCACCATGCCCGGCGTGCAGAAGCCGCACTGCAGGCCGTGCTTGGCATGGAAGGCCTGCTGGACCGGGTGCAGTTCGCCGTCGTCGTCCAGCCCCTCGACGGTGGTGATGTCGGCGCCCCTGGCCTGGATCGCGAACATCAGGCAGGACCGCACGGGCTCACCGTCGATCAGGACGGTGCACGCCCCGCACACACCGTGCTCACATCCGAGGTGGGTACCGGTCAGGCCCAACTGCTGGCGCAGGAAGTCGGCGAGCAGCAGGCGCGGCTCGGCACGGCCGCTGCGTGGGCTCCCGTTGATCGTGACCTCGATCGTGATCTCGTCCTCGACGACCGGCTGCAGGTTCTCCGAAACTGTCGACATCGCTGCCCTCATTCCCCGTTCACGGCGTTGCTCAAGGCCCGCTTCACGAGGACGGCGGACACCTTCTTCCGATAGCTGCCCGGCGCGTGGATGTCGCTCGCCGGATCGAGATCGGCCGCGGCGAGCCGGCCGGCCTCTTCGCGCACCACAGGATCGTGTGGGTCCCTGCCTTCCAGGAACTCCTGCGCCCGGTGGGCCAGGACCGGCCGGTCGGCGACCCCGCTCAGCGCGATCCGCACCCGGCGCGCCGCCCCGTCGATCAGCTCGAGGCTGACCGCGGCGCCCACCAGCGCGAAGTCCCCGCGCCGCCGCGAGACCTCCACGAACGCCGAGCGCGACGCCGGCCCGGGAACCGCGACGTGGACGCCGGTGAGCAGCTCGTCGTACTCGACCGCGGTCGTGAAGACGCCGCGGAAGAACTCCTCCGCCGGCACGGTCCGCTGCCCGCCGGCGCCGGTGACCGTCATCGTCGCGTCCAGCGCGAGCATGATCGTCGGCAGCTCCGCGGCCGGATCGGCATGGGCGATGCTGCCACCGACGGTTCCGCGCGCTCGGATGCCGACGTGCCCTACATGACGCAGCGCCTCGGCGATGACCGGGACGACGCGCTGCACGTCGGGCGACTCCAGGGCGGTGCGCTGGCGTACACCCGCCCCGATGCGCAGGCCGCCGTTGACCTCCAGTACCCGCAGCTCGGCGATCTGGTTGATGTCGATGAGCACATCGGGCTGTGCCAGGCGACCGTTCATCATCGGTACCAGGCTCTGGCCACCGGCCAGCACCTTCGCGTCATCGCCGAAGTGCTGCAGTAGGCCGACCGCCTCCTGCACGGAGGTGGGACACGCGTACTTGAAACTGGCTGGTTTCATCAGTCTCCTCGTTGAGCCTGCGGCCAGAACGGGTCGCGCGCCCAGCGTTGGCCCGGCACGCCAGCGCCGAGGATCCCGGAGCGATGAGGACGGCCCCCATCCTCCTGCGTGAGGAACGATGTGATGAGCCGCGCAGAGGAGACGGCCGGTCCTCGGCGTCGCCGAGGACCGAGCCGCCCGTCGGGCAGATGCCGAGCGCCCCGCCGGCGGTGCCGGCGGGGCGCTCGGATCCGGGACCGGTGGTGCTACAGCACGCCGAGCCGGTCGTCGCCGTCGGGCAGCGGCTGCAGGTAGACGACATCGGGCGGCCCGGCGAGCGCTCCGCTCAGCTTCGCGCCGAGCTCGGCGTAGGCCGGCGCCTTCGTGTGGTCGTCGAGCGTGGCCGCCGAGCTCCACTTCTCCAGCAGGACCAGGCTGCTGGACCCGTTGACCCCGCGATGCAGCGCGAAGCGCTCGCAGCCAGGCTCGGTGTGCACGGCGCGAACGGCCTCGCGACAGGCGGCCTCCACGTCCGCTTCCCGCCCCGGAAGGGGCTGCAGGGTCGCAACGATGACGACCGGATCGGACGGCTGGCTCATGGGAGTTCCCTTTCATCGGTGCACGGGTGGGTGATCAGGGCGTCCAGCAGTTCGTCCGCCCAATCGGTTCGGTAGTGCTCGAGGCGCGGGAACCCCTCCGGGGGCTTGGCCGTCCAGTGGTAGGTCGCGCCGGGGTTGTGCGTGGTGTACCCGCCCGCGGTGAGCAGCTGGGGGCTCCCCCGCACTTCCGGGCGCTGCGCGACCCGCCACTGGGCGTGCACCTCGGCCCGGCCTGCGCCCTCTGCCAGCGCCGCCGCCAAGGCCCGCACATCGACGTGCTCGCACTGCTCGGCTACGTCCAGCACCACGGAGTGGACGCTGATGCACCGGCCGTGGACGTAGAACGCCTCCCGCAGCGCGCCGTCGAGCTCGTCGCTGGCCCGCAGCCCACCCACCGACGGGCGCTTGCAGGCCTGCACCGCCTCCATCGCCGGCAACGTGGTGACCGGGTAGGTCCAGTCCGGGGCGGTCCACGGCTTCCAGCCCAGCTCGGGCCGGAGACCCGCGATGATCACGACTTCGGCGTCGACGATGAACTTCGGGGTCGGCCGGGAGTTGAACAGCTCCAGCGGGAAGCAGCGGTGATCGATGAAGGCCTCCTCACCCCGCTCCCGCATCCGCGACCGGAGGGTGTTCAGTGCCAGGCTCGCCCACGGGCAGCCGATGTCGGACCAGACCGTGACGGTGCGCGGCGCGGGGTTGACGATCTCCTCGTCCGCAATCTGGTCGTCCGCCCGGTTCTGCGCCCGCCCCGTCACAGGGCCGCGCTCCCGGCCGGCGTCGCGACGGCCCCGAGGTACTGCAAGGCGTTCTGCAACGAGGTGACGTTCGCGTACTTGGCGTCGATGTCGACGAGATTGGCCTCGTGGGGAGTCTGCGCACGATCACCGACACACTCCCGCGGCACCAGCGTCGGGAACCCGTACTGCAGCAGATCGATCGCCGTCGCCCGGATGCATCCGCTCGTGGAGGCCCCGCACAGGACGACGGTGTCGACCTGCTGCGAGATCAGGACCGAGGCCAGGTTCGTGCCGAAGAACGCCGACGGCCCCTTCTTGACGATGACCGTCTCCTCCGCCGCCCGCCCCAACCGGGCATCGACCTCGACCTCACGACGGCCGGCCTGCAGCACGGCGAGCCCGGGCAGCTTCTGCAGCCACAGGCCGCAGTCCCTGAGGTTGGACTCGTACTGGATCGTTGTGAACACGACCGGACAGCCGCGGGCGCGCGCCTCGTCGAGAACCTGCCGGGTCGCCTGGACCTGCTCCGTCAGATCCGCGCCCAGCACGCAGCCGGGGTCGGTGAACCCGTAGATCAGGTCCACCACGAGGACGGCAGGCCGGGTCCCGAGGCGGACCGGCTGCCCGAAGCCTGCGCGTGTGTATACAGCGCTCGTTTGTTGATCCATCCCGGGTCGAGCTCCTCCTGTCGAATCCGCATGAGGCGGTTGTGACGCTGGTTCCTGTCAGGCGTCGACGACCAGCCGGTCAGAGCGCGCGCGGGAGACGCACGGGAAGATCAGCTCACCGGCGTTGCGCTCCTCCGAGCTGAGCACTGCGTCGCGGTGGTCGGCGAGTCCCTCGAGGAGATCGAGCTCGCACGTACCGCAGGTCCCCTCGCGACAGTCGTAGTTCAGGTCAACCCCGGCCGCGAGCAGGGCATCGAGCATGCTCTGCCCCGGCGGCACGGTCACGGTCACCCCGGACTCCGCGCACTCCACTTCGAACGCTGTCTGTTCGTCCTCGCCGTCCGCGGCCCGAGCCGTGAAGCGCTCGACGTGTAGCCGCCCGGGCGGCCAGCCGGCGCACAGTCGCTCCACCGCCTCGATCAGCGGCTCCGGTCCACAGCAGTACACGTGCCTCTCGCCCGGGACCGCGAGCAGATCGGTCAGCTCGAGCAGGCCGTGCTCATCCTGCGGTACCACCTGCACCTTGTCGCCGTAGGCGGCCAACTCGCCGAGGAAGGCCATCGACGCTCGAGTCCGTCCACCGTAGACCAGCCGCCAGCGACGACCCTCCGCCTCGGCTCGCGCGATCATGGGCAACAGCGGGGTGAGGCCGATCCCGCCGGCGATGAAGAGGTAGTCGTCCGCGACGGCGAACGGGAAGTGGTTACGGGGTGGCCGAACGGTGACAGCACTGCCGGGATACAAGATCTCGTGGATGAGCTGAGAGCCGCCCCGTCCTGCCGGCTCCAGCAGGACACCGAGCCGGTAATGGTGGCGATCCGAGGGGTCTCCGCACAGCGAGTACTGCCGGGTGAAGCCGGACAGGCACACATCGACATGAGCGCCCGGTTCCCATTCCGGCAGCTCTGCGCCCTCGGCATCGGCGAGCACCAGCGCGACGACCCCGTCGGCCTCCCGGGATCGCAGCCGAACCACCAGGCGCAGCGCCTCCGAGTCTGCGGGGGCTGTGTGCCCTGCTTCTACCTGCACTTCCGACTGCACTTCCGACTCCTCGATCGATGGGGAACTCGGCCCAGACGCTCGGCGGGGCGGGTTCGGCCGCAGGTAGATCAGGCCGTCGAGGGAATTCGACGGGGGCGACTGGGTAGGTAGCTGATTCGGACGGCTCCCATCACGAAACGCGTCGCGAACCGTTCCAGATCCTTGACCGCGCCGGCCGTGGGGCCGGCGTCCGGCGCGGCAGACAGATTGTATACGCGGCCCCGGACAGGTCAACACCCACGAACGAGAACGTGTATACATACGCTGCGCACCTTGAACCGCGGTCGCGCTTGCTCCGGGCCGGACCTGATCCGATCGGTCTCTCGCCCGGGTCGTGCCTGAGGAGCCATGTGACTATGGATGTGACCATCGTCGAGGTCAGCCCCCGCGACGGGCTGCAGAACGAGGCCCGGATCCTGCCGACCGACGCGAAGATCGAACTCGTCCGTCGGCTGATCGAGGCGGGGGCCCGGCGAATCGAGGCGGTCTCCTTCGCCCATCCACGGCTGGTTCCGACCATGGCTGATGCCGAAGCCGTGATGGAGGGGGTTCCGCGGGTCGAGGGCGTCTCCTACGCCGGGCTGATCCTGAACCAGCGGGGGTTGCAGCGGGCCCTGGCAACGGGCGTGGACGAGGTCAACGTGGTCGTGTGCGCCAGCGAGGCCTTCAGCCGGCGCAACCAGAACTGCTCGACCGACGAGGCCATGGCCGCAGCGCTCGAGGTGATCGACGAGGCGCGCTCCCGGGGGCTCTTCACGACCCTGACCCTGGCGACGGCGTTCGGCTGCCCGTTCGACGGGGAGGTGAGCCTGGACCGGGTCGTCGAGCTCGCGGGCAACGGTGCCGCCGCCGGAGTGCACGAACTGGCACTGGCGGACACGATCGGTGTGGGCACCCCGAACCAGGTCCGTGAGCTCAGCCAGCAGATCAGGTCGGCCGTAGGTGACGGCCCCGGGCTGCGCTTCCACTTCCACAACACGCGCAACACCGGCTTCGCCAACGCCTTCGCCGCCCTCCTCGAGGGCGTGCGCGTGCTCGACTCGAGCGTCGGCGGTATCGGGGGATGCCCGTTCGCGCCGGCCGCGACGGGCAACATCGCGACCGATGATCTCGTCTACATGGCCGAGCGGATGGGGCTGCACACCGGACTCGACCTCACGGCGCTGATGGGCGTGTCAGCCTTCTTGACCGACCAACTCGGTCACGAGGTACCGGCTCTGCTCCCCCGGGCCGGCGCGTTCCCCTGATCGGCCGGGACCGCCCGCCGTCTCACGTGTCGAGGTCGGGGGCCTCGCCGGCGTCGAGCACGTCGCGCTGGTAATCGAACAGGAAGTCCTTCACCGAGAACACGTGGCTGCGGGCCACGGCCTCGGCCCGGATCGGGTCACCGGCGCGGATCGCCTGGACGATCTCCCGGTGATAGACCAGCGCTGTCTGGCGGATCCGGTGCGACGACCAGAAGGCGTGCTTGATGCTCCGGGAGACCTCCGCGGCGTGCGGCACCACTTCCATCGCCTTGGCGTTGCCGCTCCCCGCCACGATCGCCCGGTGGAACTGTTCGTTGAGCCGGATCAGGGTCTCGACGTCCGGCTGCTCCACGCCGAGTTCGTGCTCGAACTCGGCGTGGAGCTCGGTCAGCCGGGTGACGGCGGCGCGGTCCATACGGGTTGCGGCACGGCTGGCGCAGAACCCCTCCAGCACCGCCCGCAGCGCGTAGGCCTCCTCGACCTCGGCCGGCGTCCAGCCCCGCACCGTAGCGCCGCGGTTGGGGACGATCTCCACGAAGCCGTCGCGCGCGAGCTGCCGGATGGCTTCTCGCACCGGTGTGCGCGACATCCCGAGCTCGTCGGCCAACTTGACCTCGAGCAGCCGCATACCGGCGGGGTAGTGCCCGGTCTCGATGCCCCGGTGCAGCGCCTGATAGGCCTCTTTGCCCTTGACGCTGGTTACCGCCGACGGCGCTTCCACCCCGTCCACCTCATGGTCCGCACCGGGCTTTCCCCGACTGACCGCGGCACCACCGGTGTCGACATCCCCCGAAGCCTGCATACATGCCAATTTACTGCAGCGATCCTGCTACAGCTCAGGACCTAGTGGGATGAGCAGCGTCAATCGGTCCCCTTCTCCGATCCGGCGGGTGATGTGGCCCAGCCCCTCGGTGTCCTCGGTCAGCAGCACGCTGCCCGGGCCGAGACGGCGTTTCTCCCCCGTGGACGTCTCCACCTCGCACTCACCTTTGAGCATGATGATGAACTGCCGGCGCGGGGCGTTGTGCGGACGACTGTCGTCGGCCTCGTGCACGACGTGGCGGAACACGACCCAGTCGGCCGGCATGGGTTCGGAGAACGTGGCCCGTAGGTCGGATTCGACGACGCCGGTGGTCCGGCCGAGCGGCGAGACATCCTCGAACCGCGAATGGCCCTCGGCATCGCTGTAGAGACGGATGTAGGCCACCGGCATCTCGGCCGAACCCTCGTCGGGCTCGGTCAGCACGGTCACGGGCTGCTCTCCTTGGCGCGGTCGGGGCCGCGCGGTCGGGGTCCCCGTCATCGGACCGCGCGCCCGGCTCGATCGCAGAGCGCGCTCCGCGGGGGTCCGACGGGACTGCATGCCTTGCTCAAATTCATTGACCCTTCGAAGTCGTGACGAACGGCGGTCCGGGCGGCTGTGCTCAGGAGCGCACGAACCGGCATCCGACCTTTTCCTCCCGGGCCGAGGCCACAGCCTGACGGGCTTCCTCGGCACTGTCGTAACGACGGTCGGGAATCGCCTTGGCGGTGACACCGACAGTCAGCTCGTCGACGTCGAAGGGATAGGGATCCACGGCGACCACCCCGCGCTCGACCGCGGTGAGGGTGATCTCGACCCGCTCCCCGCCGATCGACACCGGAACCGACGGGATCGTGCGCACGCCCGGCACGTGGTCGATGCTCTTGAGCGTCTCGAAGACCTGGCGAACCGGGCCGTCGTCGGGGACGGTGTCGCACACGCAGGCGTAGAGGGAGAGCAGATCCCAGGTCTGGAGAAGGTCGTAGTTGTGCCACAGGCTCAGCTCGAGATCGCTGCGCCGCTGGTCACGGACCAGTTCGCGCTTGACGTCGATCCAGCGCTGCTCCTCGGCCAGGACGGCCTCGTCCTGGCGCACGTTGTCGCCGAACTCGACGCGCCCGGCCTGCATCCCCCAGCGCGAGCGGTAGAGGCCGGTCCAGTGCATCGACACCAACAGGCCCGCGTACGGATCGGCGGCAAAGACCTCGTCGACCCCCCGGCCGTAGAGCTTGACGTGATCCTCCATCCCGATCTCGAGGAAGTGCAGCGGCCGCGCCTCCTTCTCGTTGAACAGCGGGATCGAATCCGGCTCACGCCACCCGTCGTCGTGCATCGCCGCCGCGAGGCATGCCTTGTCCTGCGGCCGCGGGGCAGCGAACTGCTCGTTGCCCCAGTGGGCAGCGATCTCGGCCGCCATGTGGGCGTGCACGACCTGTTCGATGAGAATGAGTTCGCCGTTCCGGCGTTTGATCAGCATGAATCCTTCTCCGTTCTCCGCATTTCGGCCGCACCACGACTCAACGTCGAAAGGCCCGGCCACGCCCGCCGGGAGCGGGCGCCACAGGTTCCGGCGCCGAGCACCGTCAACCGACCACGAACCCCCCGTCGACCGGCATGGCTGTGCCGGTGACGAACGAGGCGGCGTCGGAGCAGAGCCAGGTCACCGCGGCCGCGATGTCGTCCGCCATGCCCAGCCGGCCCATCGGAACGCTGCTCTCGACCTCCTGCAGCATGGTCCGCGCGCGGTCCCCGGACTCCTCCACGATCTTGTCGAACATCGGTGTCGTGGTCGGGCCCGGGCATACCGTGTTGATCCGGATGCCGTGCGCCGCATAGTCGAGCGCCGCGGATTTCGTGAGCCCGATGACTCCGTGCTTGCTCGCGCAGTAGGCGGGGATACCCTTCTTGCCCACGAGGCCGAAGTTCGACGAGATGTTCACGATCGAACCTGCTCCCTGCGGGAGCATCACGCGGATCTGTTCCCGCATGCACAGGAACGTCCCGGTGAGGTTGACCGCCAGGGTCAGCTCCCAGTTCGGGGTGCTGCACTCGCCGGCCGGCCCCAACTCCCCCTGGATGCCGGCGCTGTTGACCGCCGAGTCCAGCCGGCCGAACTCGGAGACCGTCGCGTCCACCGCGTCCCGGACCTGTCCCTCGTCGCTGACGTCGACCTGGACACCGGCGGCCGACCCGCCCGCCTCGGTGATCTCCTTCGCGGTCGCCGCGGCCGCGGCCGCGTCCGCGTCGCCGATCATCACGGCGTGCCCGAGCCGGGCGAATGCGAGCGCACTCGCCCGGCCGATCCCGGACCCACCACCGGAGATGAAGGCCACCTTCGAACTAGGCGGCACTGCCTGCCTCCAGCGGCTTGTCGATCACCGAGACGAACGATCGCAGGTCGCCGCCGTCCATCACGGGTCCCTGGTTGTAGATCTCCACGGCGTTCGCGACCTCCACCAGCGACAGCGCCAGGTTCAGCAGGTTCGCGTCCTCCTGCGACATGTCGGTCGGCGGGCGGGTCTGCAGGTAGGGCAGGATCCGGTCGAGTTCGGGCAGGATCTCGTCGTAGAACGCCTTGACCTCCACGAACGGCACTGACAGTCGGCGCTCCACGCGTTCGCGATCGGTCGGGACCATCCAGTCCCGGAACCGGGCGAGGTCCTCGAAGCCGTTGGGCAGCACCGCGGGGGCGGGCTGGGTGTGCTCAGACATGGGACGCTCCGGAGATGCGCTCGTCGAGGGACTTGTGGAAGCTGCGGATCTGGATCTCCTGGTCCTGCAGCACGAAGTCCGGGCGGGCCCGCGACCGCAGGCCAACCTGCAGCGCCTCATGACCGACCTGGTCCTCGCACAGCACGTCGCGCAGCCGGGACTTCATCTGCTCGATCGCCACCCGCTCGGCCAGCGTCCGCGGATGCGGGTAGTGGAAACGGATCTCCCAGACGGTCTCGTCGACGCCGATCGGCCAGAAGTTGTAGGTGAACATGGAGTTGCCGAGAAAGGCGACGACCATGTTGGGGAACAGCACGTGGAAGGCGAACGGGGCCCGCGTCGGAAGGCGCGGAGCGCTGAAGTCCGGGCACGCGGCCTGGATCGCGGCCTCCGCCGGCGTCGGGACGTAGTCGGGGTCGACGTCGGAGCAGTAGACCGTGTGCGGTCCCCACTTCTCGAAGTCCTGCAGCCGGGTGTACCCGTCGTCGTTCGACGCGAAGGCGGTGCCCAGGAACCGGTGCAGCGGAGCGAGCATCGGGATGTGGTAGATCTCGTTCTGGGCGTCGAGCGCGACCTTCCAGTTCGCTCGCTCGCGGATGTCGAAGCGGTAGGACAGCTTCAGCTCGTGGAACGGGAAGTCCCGCAGGCTCTCGCCCAGCCCGGCCAGGTGGTCATCCAGTGACTCGGTCCCGGTGGCATCGAGGTTGACGAAGATGAAGCCGTTCCACACCTGAGTCCGGACGGGGACCAGGCCGAGCTGGCCCTTGTCCGGGAAGTGGAAGTTCTCCTCGTCGGGAACGGTCTCCAGCGCACCGTCACGGCCGTAACCCCAGCCGTGGAACCGGCACGCGAACTGCCCGGGGCAGGTGCCGTCTGGCTCCCAGATCAGCTTGTTGCCGCGGTGCGAACACACGTTGTGGAAAGCCTGGACGTCGCCGTCGTCCTGCTGGACGACGAGCAGGGAGACGCCGAGGATCGCGATGTCGCGCACGAAGAACGCGCCGGGCTCGCCCAGGTCCTGCGTGCTGCCGACGTTCAGCCAGGACTTGGCGAACACCCGGTCGCGCTCCTGGTCGAACTGCTCCTGCGAGAGGAAGCGCTCGGTCGAGATCGGACCGGTGCCCAGCTCGGGATACCGCCGACTCCAACGGTGGTACGTCTCGGCGGCCTCCGGCGCATCCGCGCGTTCGCCTACATAGGTCATGGGATCCTCCTGCACACTGACTTCTGGTGGTGACGGGTCGTGGCGTTCGGTCTGGTGTCCACGGGCGTCCCGTCCGACTCGTGGGGCGCGGGCGCCGGCATCACTCGCACAGTCATCGCTTCGGCGGCACGCTCGCCGGTTCGCGCCGGAGCGCGACGGCGAGGTCGGAATCCACGGGGGCAGGATCGGAGACGTACAGGTCGCCGCCCTCGACCACGCACTCGTAGACCGCCACCGGCCTCTTCGCCGGCCGTCGTGTCGCTCGGCCCGTGCGCACGTCGAACCGCCCGGAGTGCAGCGGGCATTCCACCTCGCACCCCAACAGCCGGCCGTCCGCCAGTGACGCCTTGCCGTGGCTACAGGTGGCGGCGAGGACATGGAACTCACCGTCGACGTTGCACACGACGAGCTCAGGCATCCCCTCGAGGCGGACGGACCTCGTCTCGCCTGCCGGGACCTCCGCTGTGTCGCAGAGAAAGCGCATCATGCGGTTGGACCTCCTTCTGAACCGCTTCGGGTGCGCGTCACGGGGTTATCGGTCGGAGCCGATCGCATCGGATCGGCCGGAGACCGACGGGCCTGCGGGTCCGCTGGCGGATGCCGCTCACGTCCCTGCCACGCCGTGACCGGCCGCCGCGACGGAACGCGCCGAACCAGCGCCCACACATCGCCCTCGAGCGGACGTCGATGCGTGGGCAGCTCCCCGGAACACGCCCCCTGGATCGTCAACCGATCAATGGGGTGTGGGCGCCTCGGGGCGGCTGTCGAACTGTGTGGCGTCCGGCGCTGATGTCATGCTTTTCCTCCTTGACCGCGGTGCGGCCCGGTGCCAGATCCGGGCCACGCAGCGGGTCGCGGCGGCCGGACGAGGCACAGTGTGGCAGATCCGGCCAGCAATGTATACACACAAGAGTTTCGTGTATACGCTCCCCGCCATGCGCGTCTCACTCGCTCGTGAGCCCCCACCGAAAGCCCCGCCCGGGCTACCGGGCGGCTCTTCACTGCACCGCGCCCACCGCAACTGACTGCGCAACCGCCTCTGGCGGCCCATCCCGATCAATGGCACGTGTCGAGCGTTCTGGAAGCTCGCCGCGCGCGGCGGGTCGGTGTGCATCCCCACTCGGCCGGAACGACATCAGACCGCTGCTCGGATCGTGTCGCCACCGCACTGACCGGCGACTCGCCGGCGGAGGATGGATGACCTCACCCCCGGCCCGACGGCTGTGCCCGGACCGGGCCGCGTTGTCCCCGACGTTCGATACGCGCCCGCTCGGCCCATCACCGGCATTCAGCGCGTCTTCACGTGGCCGCATCGGACGGCCCGATGCATTCATCCGCACCCCACGGCCCGGAGCGTCGGCACGCTCGAAGGCCGGAAGCCCAGCTCTGCCTCTCATCGATCCCATCAAGGAGGATGCGATGTCACAAGATCTCGACAGGGTGATCCAAGGCCCGCTCGAGGTGAGTTACACCGATGACGAGCATGTCGTGCGGCACGCAGCGACCGAGGACTACACCACGCACATCATGCCGATGACCTGGCGTAGCGGCCGCTTCTCGCTGACCATGGCCTGGTGGGCGATGATGAGCGGGGTCGTCTACCTGGTCACCGCCGCGGTCGTCGCGCTCGCAGTCGGCACGGTGAACGCCCTCATCGGGATGACACTGGCGGCCATCGCGTTCTCCGCCGCGAACTTCCTCTTCTCGCGTTATGCGGCGCGGACGGGACTGACCGTGGCGCTACTGTCCCGGCGGTTGTTCGGGCATGGTGGAGCGGCGTTGGCCTCGCTGCTGTTCGCCGGCACCGCGATCTACTACGCGGTGTTCGAGGGGTCGGTGGTGGCCGTCGCCCTGCACCGGTACTTCGGGGGCGCTCTCGAGATCTGGTATCTGGCCGTCGTCGTCTACAGCATCCCGCTGGTGGTCGGCGGCGTCCGGCGTTGGCTGGACAAGCTCAACGGCGTCCTGCTGCCGTTCTACATGGCCGGCCTGGTGGCCGCCGTGGTGCTGGCCGCGAGCAGCGACACCGCCTCTTCCGATTGGTTGACCCGCGGCCCCGAGGCCGCCCCCGCGCTCGCCGGACCCGGCTGGCTGTTCGCCTTCGTCACCTACCTCGGCATGGCCATCCTGATGATGTTCACCATCGACTTCGCGCGGTTCGGCCGGAAGCAGGACGAGACGTTCCACGGCGTTGTCACCTTCGGCCCGGTCTTCTACCTCCTGGCATTCCTCGTCAACGGGCTCGCCGGGATCTTCCTGGTGGACAGCCTCGCGACCGACGGCCCCTTGTCGGAGAGCTCGGTCGTCACCGGCATCGTCGACCTCATGGGCATCTTCGGTGTCCTGTTCATTTTGGCCACGCAGACCCGGATCAACACCGCGAACTTCTACCTCGCGTCCACCAACCTGGAGGCCTTCTTCAGCCGGGTCTTCAGGGTCAGGATGCCGCGAGTGGCCTGGCTGCTCGTGGCCGGTGTCCTGGCCTATCTGTTGATGCTGACCGACGTGCTGAGCTACCTGCTGGCCGCGCTGGCCTGGCAGGCCGTGTTCATCATCGCCTGGGTGGGGGTCGCGCTGACCCACGTCGCGCTCAACCGGAGGGGAGACAAGAACGGGCTGCCGGAATTCCGGCCGGGCCGGGTCAAGGCCGTCACCCCCGGCCTGGCGGCCTGGTTCCTGGCCGCGGGTTGCGGGATCCTGCTGCTCACCCTCGGCGGCCGGTTCGGCGCGACCTGGTCCTCCCTGGTCACGCTCGTACTGAGCGTCGTGCTGTACCTGGCGGCCAGCAAGCTGCCCGGCCGCTGGTTGCTCGATCGTCCTGGAGATCCCCGCGACGAGGTCGCGGACATCTGGGAGGCGCGGGTGAAGTGCCACCGCTGCGGGCACTCCTACACCGCGGTGGAGATGGATCGCGATCCCAGCACCCCCGATCACGCAGCCATCTGCGCGGCCTGCGGGATCACCAGCGCCGATTTCCTGCGGGCGGCGCGAGCCGATGCCGGGCGGACCGCTGGGGCGAAGCGGCCTGAGGCCACGACGCCGGTTACGGAACCGGACCCGGTGAAGCAGTAGGTCCGTCGCTCAGCACGGCGAGGGGCGGGCTCGGTCGAGCCCGTCCCTCGCCGTGTACTCCGCGGGCTGTTCGTCCTGCGCTTCCGACCGGCGGGCACGATCCGGAGCCCGAAATCGTGTATACACGCGCCGCCCGAGCGTGTATACATTGCCCATGCCTGCCTCGTTCTCGCTCGGCCCCCTGCTGCGGGGCCCCGCTCCCGGGTTGGAGAAGCCGCTGCCGTGCCGGGCCGCCCCCGACCGCCCCGGTTCGCACCGGTGAGCCGCGCCCACCAGCCCTCCGGGCTCGCCGGCAGTACGACCGCGGCCGTCCGGACCGGACCCCTCGCCGGGGTCCGTGTCCTCGAACTGGGCTCCATCATCGCGGGACCGTTCGCCACCCGGATGCTCGGTGACTTCGGCGCCGAGGTCATCAAGATCGAGCTGCCCGGCTCCGGGGATCCGTTGCGCGAATGGGGGGTCCACCGTCACGAGGGACGGGCGCTGTGGTGGTCGGTCCAATCCCGCAACAAGAAGCTCATCACGCTGGACGTCCGGCAGCCCGCGGGGCGCGAACTCTGCCTGCGGCTGCTCGACGAGTGCGACGTGCTGGTGGAGAACTTCCGGCCCGGAACGCTGGAGAAGTGGGGCCTGGGACCGGATCAGCTGCACGACCGGAACCCCAAGCTGATCATCGCCCGCATCTCCGGCTACGGACAGACCGGCCCCTACGCGAACCGGCCGGGCTTCGCCTCCGCCGGGGAGGCCGTCGGGGGGCTGCGCTACATCAACGGCTTCCCCCGGCAGGCCGCGCCCCGGGCCGGGATCTCCCTGGGCGACTCGCTCGCGGCGATGTCCGCGGCACAAGGGATCCTGATGGCGCTGTACCACCGGGACGCGAACGGCGGTTGCGGCCAGGTCATCGACACCGCGATCACCGAGAGCTGCTTCGCACTTCTCGAGTCGATGGTGCCCGACTACGGGAAGCTGGGCGTCGTCCGGGAGCCCTCGGGGACGGTGCTGCCGCACGTCGCGCCCTCGAACGTCTACCGCACCCGGGACGGCAAGTGGGTGGTCATCGCCGCGAACGGGGAGAACCTCTGGCGGCGACTCTGCCACACCATCGGCCGGGCCGACCTGCTCGCCGACGAGCGGTTCCGCACCCTGGGCGGACGCGTCGAGCACATGGCCGAGTTGGACGCGATCATCAGCGAGTGGACGGCGCAGCACGACGCCGCCGAGATCGACCGGATCCTCGTTGCCGCCGACGTCGTCTACGGGCCGGTGAACTCCATCGCCGACATCTTCCAGGACCCGCAGTTCCGTGACCGGGACATGCTCATCGAGGTCGACGACCCCGAGGTGGGCCCGCTCACCGTGCCCGGGGTCGTGCCCAAGCTCTCCGCGACACCGGGCGACCCCGGCCCGACCGGCGCCTGGGAGCTCGGCGCCCACAACGACGAGGTGTACCGCGAACTGCTGGGCCTCGATGACGACCAACTGGCTGCGCTGGCCGCCGCCGGAACGATCTGACGCCCCCTTGCGCCTCACCACGACCCCGAAGGCAAGCCGATGCAACTGAGGAACACGTTCACGGTCACCGCGCCGGTGGACGCCCTGTGGGACGTCCTCAACGACGTCGAACGCTTCGCGCCCTACATTCCGGGATTCGTCCTCACCGAGGCTGACGGCGACCGGTACCGCGGCCGGATGAAGATCAAGGTCGGTGCCGTCACCGTGCAGTACGACGTGGACATCACCGTCGTCGAGCGCGACGCGGTCGCCCGGACGGTCAAGGCCGTGGCCGCCGGTCGCGAGCGGCGGGGTGCGGGGACCATGAGGGCGGACGTGACCGGCAGCCTGGCCGCCCGCGGCGGCGTCACCGAAGCGACCATCACGACCGATCTGGACGTCACCGGACGGGTGGCGCAGTTCGGCCGGAACATCCTCGCCGAGGTCGCCGGCAGACTGCTCACCAAGTTCGCCGACGACCTGGAGAAGAAGGTGCTGGCCGACCCCGGCCCGGAGCCGGCCGCCCCGAACCAAAGCCAAAGCCAGAGCGCGACGGTCGGTACCGAACCGGTGGATCTCGTCGAGGTGGCGGGCGCGTCGGTGGCCAAGCGCTTCGTCCCGGCCGGCCTGGCGCTCGTCATGGCGGTGGCGCTGTACCGGATCTTCCGCGGCGGCCGCTGAGGGAGCGGGATCGCTGGAGAGGAGCACGGATGACGATCGCCGCTGCACGGGCATCGGTCACCGCGCAATGGACCACCGAGGCCCGGACCGTGGTCGCCGGGACCCTGGTGGACAGCGCCGGATCAGCGCCCCTGGAACCGGGTGCGGTGATGCTCATCGACGGGGAGCGCAACATGCGGGTGCGCGCTCCGCGGCCGCAGATGGTGCTGTTCGGGGCGATCGACTTCTCCGCCGCACCGGCACCGATGGCCGCAGCGCTCGGCTATGCGGTCACCACCTGCGATGCCCGGGAGACCTTCATCCGGTCGCCGCGGTTCGCCCGCTCGGCCGGGGTGGTGCGGCAGTGGCCGGATCGGTCCCTCGCCACGAGGACGCTGGGGCCCCGGGACGCGGTGCTGGCGCTGACCCACGACCCGAAGTTCGACGAGCCGGCCCTCCTGGCGGCGGTGAACACCGACGCCGGCTACATCGGCGCGCTGGGCGGCAGGCGGCCCGTCGAGGACCGGAACGAGCGGCTGCGGCGAGCGGGACCCGGTCCCGGTCGGGTGATCGCGGCGGTCCGCTCGGCGATGGTATACAAGCGGTCTCGTCGTGCCCGGCCGGCTCTCGCGTCGCACAGCTGCGCAGGCGCGGAGCGGGCAGACCGAGTCCGGTGAGCGGGCCCGCACGAGAGCCCCTGTGAAAGGACGACAGTTGACGACCTCCAATGTCACCCCGCTCCGGGCCCCGGGCTTTCCCGACGGCATCAGCGAGTTGGACGCAGCCCTTCGTCAGCACAGCTATATCCCGGACCCGGGACTGTCCGTCGCCCTCTACCTCGGGCTCACCATGTCCCGTCCCATCCTGCTCGAAGGCGCGCCCGGGGTGGGCAAGACCGAGGTCGCGCGGACGCTCTCGCGCATGCTCGGCGGTCCGATGATCAGGCTGCAGTGCTACGAGGGCATCGACGCCTCCCAGGCACTCTACGAGTGGGACTACGCCCGGCAGATGCTCCAGGTACGTGCCTGGCAGCAGGACAACGGAAACTCGGGCAACAGCGTCGCCGAGCTCTACGGACCCGAGTTCCTGCTCGAGCGGCCGTTACTGCGGGCTGTGCGGGAGAGCGGCCCGCGGGTGCTGCTCATCGACGAGCTCGACCGGGCCGACGACGAGTTCGACGCGTTCCTGCTCGAGGTCCTCGACGACTTCGGGGTGACCGTCCCGGAGATCGGGCGGTTCACCGCCGACGAGCCGCCGGTCGTGATCATCACCTCGAACCGGACCCGGGAACTGCACGACGCCATCAAGCGGCGCTGTATGTACCACTGGATCGACTTCCCCGATGTCGAGCGGGAGGCGCAGATCATCCGTCTGCGGGCGCCGGGGGTGGACGACGAGCTGGCTCGGTCGGTGGCCAAGGCGATCGCCGCGTTGCGCGACATGGACCTGACCAAGACCCCGGGCGCCACCGAGGCGATCGACTGGGCGCGGGCGATGGCGCTGCTCGGCGCCAGTCGCGCCGAGGGCGAGGCCGCGCTGGCCACGCTCGGCTGGGTGGCCAAGAGCCGGGAGGACATGTGGAAGATCCGCCCGATGTTCGACCTGCCGACCGGTTGAGCACCCTCGTCGACGACGTCGCCGCCTTCGGCCGACGGCTGCGCGCCGAGGGGCTGACCGTGGAGCCGGCCCGGCTGGCCACCTTCGCGCGGGCGATCGCGCTCACCTCACCGGAGGCGACGTACTGGGTCGGGCGGGCCGTGCTCGTCTCGCGCCCGGCCGACACCCCGCCCTACGACCGGGCCTTCTTCGCCCACTACGGGGCCGGCTTCCCCACCGAGCGCACGCCGATGCCCCGGATGGTGGCCCGCGTCCCGGACGTCGCGCTGGAGACGCCTGACGGGTCCGCGTCGAGCACCGGGACGGCGAGTGTCTCGCCGGCGAGCCGGGTCGAGCAGCTGCGTTACAAGCGCTTCGAGCTCTGCACCGAGGAGGAGCTCGCGCGGCTCGGGGAACTGATGCGCGAGTTGACGTGGAGCATGCCGCCCCGGCGGACCCGGCGGCGGCGGAGCAGTCGGCGCGGCGAGCTGGACATGGCCCGCACGCTGCGCCGCTCGATGCGACCGGACGGTGAGGCGGCCGGCATCCAGTGGCACCAGCGCCGTCTGACCCCCCGCCGGCTGGTGCTGCTGCTCGACATCTCCGGCTCCATGTCGGCGTACTCGCGAGCATTGTTGATCTTCGCGCACGCCGCGCTGTCCTCCGACGACGGCTGGGAGGCGTTCTGCTTCGGCACCCGGCTGACACGCATCACCGGTCAGCTGCGCACCCGCACACCGGACGCGGCGCTGCGGGCCGCCTCGGAGGCGGTGCTCGACTGGGACGGCGGGACCCGGATCGGGGACGCTGTGAAGGCCCTGGTGGACGGCTGGGGACAGACCCAGGTGCTGCGAGGGGCGGTCGTCATCGTCTGCTCCGACGGGCTGGACACCGGCGAGCCGGACCTCCTCGCCGAGCAGATGGACCGGCTGCACCGGCTCTCCCGCGAGGTGGTGTGGCTCAACCCGCTGAAGGGCCTGGTCGGCTACGAGCCGATCGCTCAGGGCATGGCCGCCGCGATGCCCTACATCGATCTGTTCGCCACGGGCGACGACCTGGCCAGTCTGGAGGCGCTCAGCCAGCGGCTGAGTGCCGTGCGCGGGCGGTCGCGGCGGCCGTCGCACTGACTCCCGCCGGCCCGCCCCGGGTCCGGCCACTCGCATGACACCACGACGGCGAAGGCCCCGGCAGCGGTGCTCGGGTTCTAGCGGTCGCTGCAACACCTCGATCATGAGGAGTTGCAGCGACCGTGGCCGTTGTGGGGCGGGTTGTGCATCGGGCGGAGTCCGCCCGGCTGCGTGAGGAGTTCCTGGCGCGGTTCG
>NZ_JAAXKZ010000002.1 GCF_012911875.1 Pseudonocardia bannensis
GGGCAGGGCGGCGAGGGGCGGCGGTAGTTCGTCGTCCGGCGCGGCCAGGACCACCTCGGGAGCGGCGTCCGACACGACATGCCCGAGCTCGCGCTCACCGATCTTCGGGTTGACCGGGACGGCCGGCACGCCGGCCAGCAACGCGGCGACCACACCGACGGCGGTGTTCAGGCTGGGCGTCGCCCACACCGCCACCCGGCCCCGCCCGGCGAGGCGCCCGGCCAGTCCGCCCGCGACCTCGGCGAGCTCGCGGTAGGTCAGCGCAGCACCGGGGTCGGTACCGAAGGCCAGCGCCCGGCGGTCCGATGGATCGGCCAGCGGGGGAAGCAGGCGCCCGGTGCTCACCGCGCACCGTCCGTGATCGGCACCCGGGAGTCGGATCCGCGAGATCCGCGGTCGCCGGCTTCCGGCCGGTGATCAGGTGGGGCTGGGCGCTTCGGGGCGGCGGTCACCCGATCACTTTGCCCGGGTTGAGGATGTCGTGCGGATCCAGGGCCGCCTTGATCGCCCGCTGCATCGCCAGCGCACCCGGCCCGAGCTCGCGGCGCATGCCCGCGCGCTTGAGCAGCCCGACGCCGTGCTCCCCGGTCACGGTGCCACCGAGGTCGATGGCGGCGATCACGATCTCGTCGAAGGCGGCCTGGGCACGCGCCTTCGCCGCCGGATCGCCGTGCGGGACGATGATCAGCGGGTGCAGGTTGCCGTCGCCGGCGTGCGCGATGTTCGCGACCAACGTCCGGTGCCGGGCCGCGATCTCCTCGACCCGCCCCAGCATCTCGGCCAGTCGGCCCCGCGGCAGGCAGACGTCCTCGGTCAGCACCGCGTCGCCCCGCTGCTCCAGTGCCGGGTAGGCGAGCCGGCGGGCATCGAACAGCGCCTCGGCCTCCACCGGGTCGGTGGACATCATCGCGTCCTTCGCCCCGGCCGCGACGAACTCGGCGTGGATCGCCTCGGCCTCGGCGCTCGCCGCCGGCTCGGGCAGGTCGGTCTGCGCGAGCAGCAGCGCCGCCGCGTCCTCCGGCAGCCCGGCCTGCTTCCACTCGTTCACCGCGTGCAGGCAGTGCCGGTCGATCAGCTCGAATGCGGCGGGCTGCAGGCCCCGCGCCGTGACGGCGGCGACGGCGGCTCCGCAGTCGGCGAGGGTGTCGAAGAACCCGACGACGGTGCGCGGCGGCGTGGCACGCAGCGGCCGCAGCTTCACGGTGATCTCGGTGATCACCCCGAGGGTGCCCTCGGAGCCGACCATCAGCCCGGCCAGGTCGTAGCCGGCGACGCCCTTGGCGGTGCGCCGGCCCAGGCGGACCACCTCCCCGGACGCGGTGACGACCTCGAGCGCGAGCACGTAGTCGCGGGTGACCCCGTACTTCACGCAGCACAGCCCGCCGGCGTTCGTGGCGACGTTCCCGCCGATGGTCGACCAGGGGGCGCTGGCCGGGTCGGGTGGGTACCACAGGCCCTGGGCGGCGACCGCCGCGCGCAGGTCGTCGTTGACGACCCCGGGCTGGACGACGGCGAGCCGCTCCCCGGGGTCGATCTCGACGATCTCGCGCATCCGCTCGGTGCACAGCACCACGCACCCGTCGACGGCGTTGGCCCCGCCGGACAGGCCGGTCCCCGCTCCCCGGGTGACGACCGGGACGCGGGCCGCGGCGCACGCGGTGACCACCGCGGCGACCTCGGCGGTGCTGCGCGGGCGGACGACGGCGACGGGGCTGCCGTGGTCGGCCCATTCCGCCTCGTCGTGCACGTAGGGCGCGATGGTGTCGGGGTCGGTGAGCACCCGGTCGGCCGGCAGCGCGGCGACCAGATCCGACAGCACGGCCGCCCCTGCCGGGTCGTCGGCCGGCGGAGCCGGGACCGGCCCCGGCCCCGGCCCGCCGAAGGGGCGGGCGGGACGCACATCGACGGGCTCCACCATGTGCGCGACGCTAACCGGTGAGCCGCCGGCGGGCCACCTCCCGGCCGAGCAGGGTGCCCGACCGCCAGGCCGTCTCGATCCGGGCACTCCCCCAGCCGTCGCCGGCCAGGCCGATCCCGTCGTCGGTGAGCAGGAACGGCTCGTCCCGGTCGGACTCGGGCGCGGCGAAGCGCCACCGGTGCGCGTTCGTCCACTCCGGAGCGTGCTGCAGGTCCAGCAGGTCCTGCATGGCCTCGACGACCTCGGGCACCGCGGCGTCCGGGTCCTCGTCGTGGCGACGGGCCACGGCACTCGTGGTGTGCGCGACCAGCACCGGGGCGCCGTCGCCACGGCGGTCCCCGTCGTCGGCGATCAGTGACAGCACCGGGTGGTCGTTGACGAACGCGGCGGGCAGTTCGGTCCACTCCCGGAGCGGGTAGCGGGCCGTGACCGCCACCACCGGACGCCAGGTGCGGCCGGTGACGGCCGCTGCGGCGCACGACGACGGATCGAGCAGCCGCGCCGCCTGTGGATCGGGCATCGCGAGCACCACGGCATCGGCCGGCCGACCGTCGACCACCGGACCGGGGCCCACGTGGCGCACCTCGTGTCCCAGCTCGACGTCGAGGCCTGCCGCCAGCTCGGCGACCAGGCTGCGCAGCCCGTGCGAGGCGGCCCAGCGCATCGGCCCGGGCGAGCGCCGCCGGCCCCCGGGACCGAGGACGGCGAGTTCCGAGGTCCACGGCCGGGCCAGGCCCGCCGTCCGCCAGCGGCCGACGACCTCGGCGAACTCCGGGTCACGCATCGTGAAGTACGCGGCCCCGTAGTCGACCTCGCGGCCCTCCATCTCCTTGCTGGCCATCCGCCCGCCGACCCTGTCGGCCCGGTCGAGCACACGGACGCCGACACCGGCGGCCCGCAACTCCACGGCGCAGGCGATGCCGGCGAGCCCGGCCCCCACCACGACGACGGACATGATGGATTCAGCGTAGGGCCCGGTCGGCGCCCCGCCCACCTCCCGCGCCGCCGTCCCCGGCCGACGGACTCATCGCCGGCCAGGGCGGCGGAGCACCGCTCAGCCTGCTCGACGCGGATCGATGAGGGCCGACACGCGGGCCAGGCGGCCCGACCACCAGTGCGCACGCTCCGGGCCGGCGGCCACGTCGGCACGGCGAACCGGCTCCGGCGCGGCGCGGCGCACCGGCAACCAGCCGTCGACGGGTCGCAGCTCCTCGACCGGGTCCACGACGTCCTCGCGCAGCAGTGCACGGGTGCCGAGCCCGCACGCGAAGTCCAGTTGCGGCAACGCGGCCGCGAGCGCGATCTCCGCCGCCAGCCCGACGCTCGTCTCCAGCGCGGACGACACCACGCAGGGCAGCCCGCAGGCCTCCGCCACGGCCAGGGCCCGGCGCACCCCGCCGAGCGGGGCGCACTTGAGCACCGCGACGTCGGCCGCCTCGGCGACCGCCACCCGCAGCGGATCCTCGGCTCGGCGGATCGACTCGTCCGCGGCGATCCGCACGTCCACCCGCCGCCGGACGGCGGCGAGCTCGTCGACGGTGACGCACGGCTGCTCGACGTACTGCAGTCCGCCCGCGGCCCGGTCCAGTGCCCGGATCGCGGTCACCGCCTCGTCGACGTCCCAGCGCGCGTTGGCGTCGACCCGGACGGCACCGGCCGGGCCCAGCGCGTCGCGGACCGCGGCGACCCGTTCGAGATCGGCCGGCAGCGAGCCCGGTTCGTCGGCCACCTTGACCTTGGCCGTCGCGCAGCCCGACGCGACGACCATGGCGTGCGCCCGCTCCGGGACGACCGCCGGGACGATGCAGTTCACCGGGATCCGCTCGCGGACCGGCTCGGGCCAGCCGTCGTGCGCCGCCTCGAGCGCCGCGGCGAGCCACGGCGCGGCCTCGGCGTCGTCGTACTCGGGGAACGGGCAGAACTCGCCCCAGCCCGCCGGGCCCGCGAGCAGCATCCCTTCACGGACGCTGATCCCGCGGAACCGGGTGGTCGTCTCGATCGCGTAGACGTCGGCCTGCACGCCGGGAGAACCTACGCCGGACGGTCAGACCAGCAGCTCGTGGTCCGCCGGATCGATCTTGCGGGTGCGCTTGCGGAAGTTGAACGTGTAGTCCGGCCACAGCGTCCGGTTCCTGCCGTGCTCGTCGAGGTACCAGCTCGCGCAGCCGCCCTGGGTCCACACCGACTTGTCCAGCTTGCGCTGGATCGCGGCGTTGAAGGCGTCCTGCCGGTCGCGGACCGTGTCGATGGCCCGCGCCCGGTGCCGGTCGGTCACCTGCATGGCGTCGACGATGTAGTTCACCTGAGACTCGATCATGTAGACCATCGAGCTGTGCCCGAGGCCGGTGTTCGGCCCGACGATGAGGAACAGGTTCGGGAAGCCGGACACGGTGGTGCCGAGCAGCGCCTCGACGCCGTCGCGCCAGACGTCGCCCAGCTTGACGCCGTCGCGGCCGGTGACGGCGACCTGGCTCATCCCGTCGGCGACCTTGAACCCGGTGCCGAAGATGATCGTGTCGACCTCGTGCTCGCGGCCGTCGGCGGTGACCACCCCGGTCTCGGTGATCCGGACGATCTCATCCGTCTCGACGGCCACGTTGTCCCGACGTAAGGCCGGGTAGTAGTCGTTCGACA
The DNA here is from genome assembly GCF_012911875.1 of Pseudonocardia bannensis. Classification (GTDB taxonomy): domain Bacteria; phylum Actinomycetota; class Actinomycetes; order Mycobacteriales; family Pseudonocardiaceae; genus Pseudonocardia; species Pseudonocardia bannensis. Next base: position 4,553 of record NZ_JAAXKZ010000002.1, read on the forward strand.
ACAGGATGCGCTTGCAGCCGATGGTGAAGTTCGGCGTGACCTTGGCCCTCAGCTCCGGGTCGCCGGCGAACTTGCGGTCGAGGTACTTGTGCGCGAACCGCTCGACCAGCTTCATGTACCTGGGGTTCAGGAACCCGCCGACCAGGGCCTCGTGCCGCCAGTACAGCGCCGTGCGGTTGAGCTTCTGCAGGAGCGGGAAGCGGGCGAAGAGCGTCCGGGCGCGCTCGCTGATGGGGCGGTCGGGCTTGGGCAGCACCCACGGCGCCGTCCGCTGGAACAGGGTCAGCGAGGCGACCTCGGGGGCGATGGCGGGCACGAACTGGATCGCGCTGGCCCCGGTGCCGATCACCGCGACGCGCTTGCCCGTCAGGTCGTGGGAGTGGTCCCACTGCGCGGAGTGGAAGGCCGTGCCGGCGAAGCGGTCGAGGCCTTCGATCTCGGGCACCGAGGGCTCGTGCAGCGCGCCGGTGCCCCAGATGACGAAGCGCGCCCGGATCGTCGACCCGTCGGCGGTGCGGACGTCCCAGTGCGTGCCGTCCCACTCCGCGCCGGTGACCGTGACGCCGTAGCGGATCCGGTCACGCAGCCGGTAGTGGTCGGCGACGTCCTCCAGATACGCGCGGATCTCCGGCTGCCGGGCGAACGTGCGCGTCCAGTTCGGGTTCTGCCGGAAGGAGAACGAGTACAGGTGGGACTCGACGTCGCAGGCGCAGCCGGGATAGGTGTTGTCCCGCCAGGTGCCGCCGAGGGTGTCGCCCTTCTCCAGGATGACGAAGTCGCGGCGCCCCGCCTCGTCCAGCTTCACCGCGGCGCCGAGGCCGGCGAACCCGCTGCCGACGATGACGACCTCGGTGACGTCCCCGCTCAGCGGGACCTGCTCGCTCATCTCGCGCTCCTCCCGATCTCGTTACCGGCGGTAAGTTACCACGGGTAACCTACTTGCGGTAGAGTCTTCTCGTGGAGACCAGCACACCCCGCCGCAGGGTCGGTCGCGCCGAGCGCGAACGCCAGATCCTCGACGCGGCCGTCGCCGTGTTCTCCGAGCGGGGGTACCAGAACGCGTCGATGGACGCCGTCGCGGAACGGGTCGGGGTCACCAAGCCCGTCGTCTACACCCATTTCGGCTCCAAGGAGGGCCTGCTGCTGGCCTGCGTCGCGCGGGCCCGTACCGACCTGCTCGAGGTCACCGCGGCCGCCGCGGCCGCCGCCCAGGGGTCCGAGGACATGCTGCGGCAGGGCACGAAGGCCTTCTTCGACTACCTCGACACCCAGCGTCCGGCGTGGACGCTGCTCTACTCCGAAGCCGCCATCTCCGCGGGCGCAGGCCCCGCGCTGGAGGAGATCCGCGCCCAGCAGACCGACTTCATCGCCGCGCTGCTCGCCACCCAGGCCCCCGACGCCGACCCCCAGCGGCTCGCCGGCTGGTCGCAGGTGATCGTCGGCGCGTGCGAGCGGCTGGCCCTGTGGCGCGGGCAGGACCCTCGCGTCAGCAGCGAACAGGCCACCGAGTACCTCATGGACCTGGCCTGGACGGGCCTCGCCCACCTCCGGTGAGCGGATGGCGCCGTTCCGGCACCCGTTGCCGCGCACGACCTGCGAAGCGGCAGAATCGGTACCGATGACGACGACGGCACCACGGCTGCTGCAGGTGCGGCGCAGCGAGCAGATCACCCCGCGGATGATCCGCGTGACCCTCGGCGGCGAGGAACTGGCCGGCTTTCCCGGCGAGGGACCGGATCGGCGGATCAAGATGTTCTTCCCGGTCGAGGGCCAGGAACGCCCCGCGATCCCGCGCGCGAGCACCGGCGGCCCCGTCTGGCCCACCGGCGAGGCCCGGCCCGCGATCCGCACCTACACCGTCCGCCGCTTCGACGCGGGCGCCGGCGAGCTCGACGTCGACTTCGTACTGCACGAAGGGCACGGCCCCGCCGCGGCGTGGGCGCGCGCTGCGGGCCCCGGCGCCTGGGTCGGGGTGTCGGAGCCCGGCGGGCGCTACGTGCCGGACCCGGCCGCGACGTTCCACCTGATCCTCGGGGACGAGACCGCGCTGCCGGCCGTCGCGACGGTGCTCCAGGCACTACCGGCCGGTGTCCCGGCGCTCGCGTTCCTCGAGGTCGCCGACACCGACGAGGAGCAGCGGCTGCCCGGATCCGCGGAGATCCACTGGGTGCACCGCGGGGGCCGCGAGGCCGGGACGCCGCTGGTCGAGACCGTCCGCGCCGCGGAGCTGCCCGACGGGGCCGGGCAGGCCTGGCTCGCCGGTGAGTCGGCCGCGGTCCGCGACCTGCGCAAACACCTGCTCGACGACCGCAAGCTCGACCGCCGCGCCGTCTACGCCACGGGCTACTGGCGCCTGCGCTGACCCCTGCCGCCCGCATCAAGGCTCCACAACGCGCCCGCAGCAGCAGCCCCCACTGCGTCAAGGCTCCACAACGCGCCCGCAGTAGCCCGTCGATCGCGTCGAGGGTCCACAACGCGGTCGGCGGTGGGGGCGGTCAGATGCGGTCGACCGTGGCGTGGCCGTCGGTGAGCGACACCCTGATCTTGCGGCCCACGACCTCGTCCTCCGGACCCTCGGCGAGCGCGTCCGGGTACAGCGACAGGGCCTGTGCGCTGGCGGCGTCCCCGGGCGGCGTCGACGCCGCGAACCGCCGTCCGTCCGCGGTGCGCGCGATGAGGAAGGCCTGCGCCGGCTCGCCGTCGCGGCCGTACTCGACGGTGGCGGTCTCCACCGTCATCTCGCCCTCGGCGGCCGGGGCGAGCTGCGGGGCCGGGCCGGCGGCGGCCGCGGTGTCCACGGCCTCCGGGTCGCCGATGTACCCGCGCGGGTGCGGGTCCCGGCCGAGCAGCACGGCGTGCTGGTGGGTGAGGTAGCCGCCGTTGGCGTGCACGAGCGCCGTGCGAGCACCGGTGCGCAGCCGGCCGGCCACCGCGACCAACGCGTGCAGGCTGTAGCTGCTCAACGGGCCGCCGAACGACGAGTGCCCGCCGGTCACGCTGGGCACGTCGGAGCGCGACATCCCCAGGTGGCCGGCCACGAGCTTGGGCACCACCGGGAAGCAGCTGTAGACGTCGACGACGTCGAGTGCGTCGGTGGGGATGCCGCCCGCGGCGAGGCAACGGTCCAGCGCCGACTCCAGGGCCGGCGACCGGTCGAAACCGGGCCTGGCCAGCACATCCGGGGAGTCGACGGCGCCGGCGCCACCCCACACGTACACGATCATGTCCTCGGGCACGCCGTACTCGCGGGCCGCGGCGAGTGAGGTGACGATCACCGCGGCGGCCTGGTCCACCATCGGCATCGCGTTCACGGCGAGCGGATAGGGCTCGCAGACCATCCGGTTGCCGGGGCCGACCGTCGCGATCTCCCCCGCCGACCGCACCTCCGGGTTCCAGGCCACGGGGTTGTCCGCGGCCACCCGCGAGAACGCGGCATAGAGGTCCGCGGCCCAGGTGGCGGCCTGCGCCGGGCTGTCACCGAGGCGGTGGCGCAGGGCGTTCTCGAACATCGGGTAGACCCGGGTCGGGAGTACCAGTCCGGCGGCCCGCATCGCCGGACTGCCCAGCTCGTCGGGGCTGAAAGCCGGGGGGCCACCGGGCTCGGCGCTCCAGCCGAGATCGCCCGCGGGGTCGACGCCGGCCTTGGCCAGGGCCACCACGCTGGCCTGCGCCTCGCCGCCGACGAGCAGCGACACCCGCGACTCCCCCGCCACCACCCGGGCGGCGGCGCGGTCGAGCAACTCGGCCGGCCGGTGCCCGCCGACCGGGGCGGCGAAGCGGTGCCTCGGCTGGGCGCCCAGCCGCTCGGCGAGGACGCCGGGCAGATCGTCGTAGCCCCAGCTCGCCACGTTGACCACATCGATGGCGTCGACGTCGCGCAGCAACCGGCAGGCGCCGCTGCCCGCGGCGTCGGACGCGGCGGCGGCCACCGCGTCGAGGATCAGGCGAACCGGTTCCCGGGCACCCGCCACCGTCCGGTCGCGGTTGCCCAGCACCTGGCCCGCACCGACCAGTACGGGCAGTCGTTCCTCGTCGCGCACCGCGCGCACGGTAATACAGACGGTTGCGGCCCGGAAACCGGGCCGACGGCGCGGGTACGATCGCCTGCGGCCGGCGCCGCGGCATCACCCGGCGACACACAGCTCCCGCACAGGAACCACTCACGACAGGCACAGCCCGCCGGGCGAGCCCGCACGCACACCCCGGCGGGTACCGAGGTGACGGTCGGGCTGACCCGCTCCGCCGACGGGGCCGCGCTGCTCACCGTCACCGACATCGGCCCCGGCATCCCGCCCGAGTTGCTGCCGCACGTCTTCGAGCGTTTCGCGCGCGGGGAGAAGTCGCGCTCGCGGGCCCAGGGCAGTACCGGGCTCAGGCTCGCGATCGTCGACGCGGTGGTGGCCGCGATCCGCGGGACCGTCGGGGTGCAGAGTGCGGCGGGCACACCGAGTTCACGGCGCGGCTGCCGGGCGGCGGCACGCCCGCACCGGACGTGACCGACCACGCGACCCCAGCCGGCACCCACCCTGACCCGGGGACTCCTCCTTCGGCCCCCGCTTCTCGACTCCCCGGTTCACCGACCGGCCGCGTTCACGGTCGTCCCGGAACGGCGGTGCGGGCGAGAACCGCGGTCAGTCGCGGGCGGCCCGGTGGTCGGTACACCGCGCGCAGTCGCGCCCGGGACGCAGGTGCTCGTGTGTCGCGCGCTCGGCGCCGCAGCGGCAGGTGCTCGAGATCGGGCCGCGGCGCGGCGTGGTACGGGCCGGGCGGGTGGCCCGGGCCGGCAGGGTGGCGGTGGTCGACCGGCCACGGCGCGGCAGGACGGAGGCGCTGTACAGCTGCATGAAGGTCCCCGACGAATCCGGTGGTGGACGGGCCGCGAGCGGCGGCCCACAGAATCGTCGTCATCCGCCCGTGACGTGTTGCAGGTCTTGATCGTGATTTCTGACACATTCACGGCGTTGTGAGTTCCGTCATGCGCCCCGGCTCACGGTCGATCGCCACGGCGCTGTGGGCGTTCCCGCTGTTCTGGCTGGTCGACATGGGTCAGACCTGGAGCATCACGCTCGCCCTGACCGTCGCCCAGCTGGCCCTGTCGATGATGTACGGCCCGCTCGCGGCATTCTTCTCCGAGATGTTCAGCGCCGAGCTGCGCTACAGCGGCGCGTCGCTGGGCTACCAGCTCGGTGCGCTGCTCGGCGGCGCGATCGCGCCACTGGTGTCAGTCGCCCTGCTCGAGACGACCGGCGGCACCGCCGCGATCTCGATCTACATCATCGTGGTGTCGCTGATCGCCATCGGCTGCACCCTCGCGCTCACCGAGACCTACCGGAACGAGATGGAGGACGCGAGGACCCACGCCTGAGCCGCCCGTCCCGGCCGTACGGGCGGCCCGCTGTCAGACTGAGGATCGTGATCGACGCATTCCGCGCGGCGGCCGGCACCACCTTCGAACGGACAGCCGGGACGGTGCGCGCCCTCGGCGCGCTCACCCGCTCCGGGGTGGTGCGGCCGATCCGCCCGGACCGGCTCGTCGGGCTGGCCGGCGGGGTGTTGCGCTACGGGCTCAGTGTCGCCGGCGGGTACGCGGTGGGCGCCGCCCGGCACCCCCGCCGCACCGCGATCATCGACGACGCGGGCGCGGTGAGCTACGCCGAGATCCACTGGCGGACCGACCGGCTGGCCCGCGCCCTCGCCGACACCGGGATCGGCGAGGGCACCGCCGTCGGGGTGCTGTGCCGCAACCACCGGGGGCCGATCGAGACGATGGTCGCGGCGGGCAAGCTGGGCGCCGACGTCGTCCTGCTCAACACCGGACTGTCCACCGAACAGCTCGGCGGGGTGGCCGACGAGCTCGACCTGCACACCGTGGTGGCCGACGCCGAGTTCTCCGAGTCCGGGGTGCTCGCGAAGCTGCCCGCAGGGTGCAACGTGATCACCGCGTGGGGATCGGCTCCGGAGGGTGGGACGACGCTCGAGGAGCTGATCGCCCGGGACGGGCGGTCGGCCCTGCCCGTCCGGCCGGCCCCGGGCCGCACGATCGTGCTCACCTCCGGCACCACCGGCACGCCGAAGGGCGCGCGCCGGCCGCACCCGTCCAGCCTCGCGCCGGCCGCGTCGATCCTGTCCGAGATCCCGCTGCGAGCGGGCGAGACGGTGTTCATCGCGGCCCCCCTGTTCCACACGTGGGGCAACGCCGGCCTGTTGCTGGCGGTGCTGCACGGATCGACGGTGGTGCTGCGCCGCCGGTTCACCCCGCAGGCGCTGCTCGACACCGTCGCCGAGTACCACTGCGACGTGGTGTTCGCGGTGCCGGTGATGCTGCAGCGGGTGCTGGAGTCCGACACCGGTGGCCGGCTCGGTGATCGGCCGCGGGTGGTCGCGGTCAGCGGCTCGGCCCTGCCCGGCGACCTCGCGGTCGCGTTCATGGACCGCTTCGGCGACGTCCTCTACAACCTCTACGGCTCCACCGAGGTGTCCTGGGTGAGCATCGCCGGTCCGGCCGACCTGCGTGACGCACCGGGCACCGCGGGCCGTGCACCGGTGGGCACGCGGCTGCTGATCCTCGACGACGACGGCCGCCCGGTCCCGCCCGGCACCGAGGGTCGCGTCTTCGTCGGCAACGACCTGCCGTTCGAGGGCTACACCCGCGAGGGCGTCGAGATCGAGCAGCACGACGGGCTGCTGGGCACCGGTGACATCGGCCGGCTCGACGAACGTGGCCGGCTGCACCTCACCGGCCGCGCCGACGACATGATCGTCTCGGGCGGGGAGAACGTGCACCCGGGCCCCGTCGAGGACCTCATCGCGCAGCACGACGAGGTACGGGAGGTGGCCGTGGTCGGGGTGCCCGACGAGTCGTTCGGGCAGCGCCTCGCGGCCTACGTGGTGGTGGCACCCGGCGCGTCGCTGGACGCCGACGCGGTGCGTGCACTCGTGAAGGGCCGGCTGGCCCGGTTCGCCGTCCCCCGCGACGTCGTGTTCGTCGACGAGCTGCCGCGCAACAGCACCGGCAAGGTCGTGACCCGCGAGCTCCCCCACCCGCAGTGAGCGTTGCGGCCGGCCCGGCGCCATCGCCGCCCGGCCGCGCGCGCCCCGTGCTTCCGACGCGCGCGTCCGGACGCGCTCGTGGTCGCACAACCCGCACGTAGGACCCCCCGGCCCACGCGCCGGGGCGCGGGGCCGTGTGGTGCGGTGGGGTTCGCGTAGCGTCGGGGGCCGTGCCGTCCACCGTCGAGGAGCTGTTCGCCCCGCCGGCCGCGATCGCCGGCCATCCGGCGGTCCGCGCCGCCGCCCGGCTCGCCGACGAGGTGCTGGCGCCGCACGCGACGGCCGCCGACGACCCGGCGCACGGCGTCGATCCGGCGCACCTCGCCCAGCTCGCCGGCGCCGGGCTGCTCAGCGTCAAGATCCCCCGCAGCGAGGGCGGGCACGGCGCGGACGACCGCGTGGACGCGGAGACCGTCGAGCTCATCAGTGGCGCCTGCGGGGCGACCTGGTTCGTCGCCACCCAGCACCGCACCCCGCAGGGCATGTCCCGGGGCCGGCTGACCGGGCTCGCGGACTCCGCCGTCGTGGTCGGCCCCGCGGCACAGCGGTTCCGGGCCGGCCTCGCCGACGCGAGCACGCTCTCGGGTATCGCCGTCGCCCACCTGCGCCGCCCGGGGACGCCCGCGGTGCGGGCCGAGCCGGCGCCCGGCGGGGGCTGGACCTTCACCGGGCACGCCGACTGGTGCACCGGCTGGGGCCTGACCGACCTGGTGATGATCGGCGCCACCACCGCCGACGACCGCTACGTCTTCGCTCTGCTGCCCGCCGCCGAGCGCCCCGGGTTGCGCGCCGGGACCGAGATCCCACTGGCCGTCATGGCCGGCACCCGGACCGTCGCCCTCGATCTCGACGGCCTGCAGATCGCGGGTGATGACGTCCTGTTCGACGTCGAGGGCCCGGCCTGGCGGGCCCACGACCTGGCCCGCACCGCCAACACGACGCCCGCGTCGCTGGGGCTGCTGCGCCGGGTGCTCGTCGAGCTGGAGCGGGTCGGCCTGCGCCGCGAGCGGCCGGAGGCCGCCGACCTCGCCGCACACCTCGCGGAGCTCGCCGCGGACCGCAGGTCGCAGGCGTACGCGCTGCTCACCGAGGTGCCGCTGGGTGTGCGGACCGCCGAGCGGACCGCATTGCGCGGCGAGATCACGGAGCTGACCGTCCGCGCCGCGCACGCCCTCATCGCCGCCCGGTCGGGAAGCGCGATGCTGCTGTCGAGCCCGGAGCAGCGGTGGGCGCGGGAGGCGGCGTTCCACCTGATCCAGGCCCAGACCGCACCGATCCGGGCCGCGCAGCTCGCGGCGTTCGGGGCGACCACACGGCTCGACCGGCGTCCGGAGATCGACACGGCGGTCTGATCCGGGGTACCGGTCGCCCACCCGTTGCTCCCACGCGACCGGCATGTCAGGTTGACCGGCGACGGCAGTGTCGCCGTCGGGAGGGAGCGCGACATGAGGGTCGAGACGCATCTGCCGCTGGGCAAGGTGGACCCGGGCATCCGGGCGGCGGAGATCAGCCTGGACCTCACGACGGTCGGCGCGCAGGCGGAGCTCGTCGAACGGCTGGGCTTCGACGGGCTGGTCCTCACCGAGACGAAGGAGGATCCCTTCGTCGTCATGGCCGTCGGCGCCGACCGCACCGAGCGGCTGCGGCTCACCACCGCGGTGGCCATCGCGTTCCCGCGCAGCCCCACCGTCACGGCGATGACCGCGTGGACGCTCGCCCGGCTGTCCCGGGGCCGCTTCACCCTCGGCCTCGGCACCCAGGTCAAGGGCCACATCGAGCGCCGCTACGGCATGCGCTGGTCGGCGCCCGGGCCGTGGATCAGGGAGTACGTCGACGCCGTGCGCGCGGTCTGGCGCACCTGGCAGGAGGGCGTCCCGCTCGACCACCGCGGCGAGCACTACCAGCTCACGCTGATGAACCCGCTGTTCGACCCCGGGCCCATCGAGCACCCCGACATCCCCGTGCACCTCGCCGCCGTCCGCCCGGGCATGGCCCGGATCGGCGGGCAGGTCGCCGACGGGGTGCGGCCGCACCCGATCTGCACCCGCGCCTACCTCGAGGACGTCCTGCGACCCGCCGTCGACGCGGGGGCCACCAGCCGCGGCCGCGCGCCGGAGGACGTCGAGGTGGTCGCGAGCCCACTGATCGTCACCGCGCCGAACGAGACCGAGCTGGCCAAGAAGGTCAGCGACGTCCGCGCGCGGATCTCGTTCTACGCCTCCACCCGCACCTACCGGCCGGTGTTCTCCCACCACGGCTGGGACGACATCGTCGAGCAGCTCTCCACGCTGTCCCGCGAGCAGCGCTGGGACGAGATGGAGGCTCTGGTGACCGACGAGATGGTGCACACCATCGGCGTCGTCGGCACCTACGACGAGATCGCCGAGAAGGTCTGGCGCCGCTACGAAGGAGTCTGCTCGGCCGTCGAGTTCAGCCTGCCGGTACACGGGCCGGAGGACCACGAGCGGTTGGCCGAGGCCGTGCGGGCCGTCCAGCGGGGCTTCTGAGAGCGGTCGACCATCCAGGCTGCTTGCCGCGACCGGCCCGCGCGGCGGCCCCCGGTTCGGCAGAGTGGAACCATGCAGACCGCACCGCCGCCCCCGCCGACTGCGCTCCCGCTGCGCCCGCCTGCCCACCAGGTGCACCCGCGGGCCGTGCGCTGGTGGCAGCTGCGCGACGTACTCGGCACGGTGCTGCTGACCGCCCCGCAACTGGCGGTGCTGCTGGTGCTCGGCGCCGACGCGCCGGGCTGGCTGCCGGTGACCGCCGGGGTCACCGCGGTGCTCGGGCTGGCGTACGCGCTCGTCGTCCCGCGGATCCTGTACCGGATCCACCGCTGGGAGGTCACCGGCGAGGCCGTCTACACGCTCTCGGGCTGGCTCGTGCGGGAGTGGCGGATCGCGCCGATCTCCCGGGTACAGACCGTCGACACCGAGCACGGGCCGCTGCAGCAGTTGCTCAAGCTGGCCAGCGTCACCGTGACGACGGCGTCGGCGCGCGGACCGGTCACGATCCGCGGGCTGGACGCGGACGACGCCGCCGAGCTGGCCCGCGTGCTCACCGAGACCACCCAGGCCGTGCCCGGGGACGCCACGTGACCGATGTGGAGCAGGTGGTGGCCCCGGCCGATCCGACCTCCGGTGCCCCGTGGCGGCACCTCGACCCCCGGATGCTCGTCGTCGGACCGCTGGGCGGCCTGATCCAGCTCGTCCCGGTCATCGCTGTGCTGCTGTTCACCGGTCGCGGAGAGCCGGTGCGGATCTGGGCGGCTCTCGCCATCGCCGGCCTGCTGGTCCTGACCGGCGTGGTGCGCTGGCGGACCACCCGGTACCGCGTGACCGAGGACCGTGTCGAGCTGCACAGCGGATGGCTGCGCCGGCAGCAGCGGTCGGTGCCGCGCGACCGCATCCGCACCGTCGACCTGACCGCGAAGCTGCTCCACCGGATCTTCGGGCTGAGTGTGGTCCGGGTCTGCGCGGCGTCCGGGTCGGGACTGGAGCAGCACGGGCTGAGCCTCGACGCGGTGAGCAAGGCCGAGGCCGAGCGGCTGCGCCGGGAGTTGCTGGAGCGGCCCTCCCCCGCCGTCGCCCGGCCCGCGGCCCCGGCGGTGGCCGGGCCGCCCGGCGGGCCTGCCACCGAGCCGCCTGGCGAGCTGCTGGCCCGGCTGCACTGGTCCTGGCTGCGGTTCGCGCCGCTGACCTTCTCCGCCCTGGCCGGCATCGGCGCCGTCGTGGCCGCGGTCCTCAACCTGCTCGACGACCTGGGGCTCGACCCGCGCGACGTCCCCGCCGTGGACGACGCCGCCGAACGGCTGGCCGGCGCGCCGGTGTGGGTCGGCGTCGGGATCGTCGGCGCGGTGCTGCTGGTGGTCGCGGTGGTCGGGTCGGTGCTGCTGTTCGCCGAGCGCTGGTGGGACTACCGGCTCACCCGGGAGCCGGACGGGACGCTGCGGGTGCTGCGCGGGCTGCTCACCCGGCGCTCGCTGTCGGTGTCGGAGGACCGGCTGCGCGGCGCCGCGATCAGCGAGCCGCTGTTGCTGCGCGCGGGCCGGGGTGCGCAGTGCCACGCCCTGTCCACCGGGCTCGGCCGCGGCACCCAGGGCGGCGCCCTGCAGCCGCCCGCACCCCGCTCCGAGGCCCACCGGGTGGCGTCCGCGGTACTGCGTGAGCATCCGCTGGTGATCACGCGGGCTCCGCTGCTCCGTCATCCCCGCGCCGCGCTGCTCCGGCGGATGTCCCGGGCCGTCGTGCCGGCGGGGGTTCTGGTGGCCGGTGCGTGGCTGCTGGGCGCACTCGTCCCCGCCCTGGCCTGGCTGGGGCCCGCGTCGCTGGTGCTGCTGCCGTCGGCAGTTCTGCTCGGCCTGGACCGCTACCGCAACCTCGGGCACGCGCTGACCGGCCGCTATCTCGTGACCCGGCTCGGCAGCGTGCATCGGCGGACCGTGGCGCTGCGGCGCAGCGGGGTGATCGGGTGGACGTTCCGCCAGAGCGTGTTCCAGCGAGGGTCCGGGCTGGTCACCGTCGAGGCGGTGACCGCAGCCGGCCAGGGTGGGTACCAGGTGCTCGACATCGGCGCGGCGGACGGCGTCGCGCTCGCCGACGCGGCCACCCCCGGGCTGCTCGCCCCGTTCCGCGGCCTCCCGTCACCGGGTCGGCGCCGGGCTGCCCGATGACGGCGGTGTGGCGCTCGACGTGCTGCTCCCCGGTGGCCTCGTCGAGCGCGACTTCGCCACGCTCCCACGACTGACCGCCCACCGTCGTCGTGCGCGGCGACGGCCGCCGGAACAGCGTTTCCCGCTCACGGGGTCAGCGGCGGCGGGTGCCGAAGAGCCCCCGGGTGATCTCCCGGCCCAGCGCGCTGGCCGCCGACCGCAGGAACGACTTCACCACCGGCGAGTCGAACGCCTTCTCGAGGAAGCCGGGCTCCTCGCGTTCGGCGCGCCGCTCGGGCTCCGGGGCGGGCGGCGCCGGCGCGTCGGCCGGCGCCGGCGCCGGCGCCTCGGCGATCTTCGCGGTGAGCTTCTCGTAGGCGGACTCGCGGTCGATCGTCTCGCCGTACCTGGCGTACAGCGGCGAGGCCTTGGCCGCGGCCGTCACCGCATCGGTCCCGATCGCGGCCATCAACGACCGCGGCGCGCGCATCCGGGCCCACGCGACGGGCGTCGGCGCTCCCCGCTCGGACAGCACGGTGATGATCGCCTCACCGGTGCCCAGCGACGTCAGGGCCTCGTCGAGCTCGTAGTTCCTGGTCGTCGGGTAGGTCTTGACGGTCTTGGCCAGCGCCGCCTGGTCCTCCGGGGTGAACGCGCGCAGCGCGTGCTGGATCCGGGCGCCGAGCTGGGAGAGCACCGCGTTGGGCACGTCGGTGGGCAGCTGGGTGCAGAAGAACACCCCGACGCCCTTGGACCGGATGAGCTTCACGGTCTGCTCGATGCGTTCCAGGAACGCCTTCGACGCGTCGTTGAACAGCAGGTGCGCCTCGTCGAAGAAGAACACCAGCTTCGGCTTGTCGAGATCGCCCGCCTCGGGCAGCTCCTCGAACAACTCGGCCAGCAGCCACATCAGGAACGTGGAGAACAGTCGCGGGTCGGCCTGCTGGTCGGCGAGCTCCAGCAGCGTGACGACCCCTCTGCCGTCGACCTGTCGCAGCAGGTCGGACGGCTCGAACTCGGGCTCGCCGAAGAACGCCTCACCACCCCGGACCTCGAGGTTGACCAGCGCGCGCAGAATCACCCCGGCCGTTGCCGGGGAGACCCCGCCGAGACCCTTGAGGTCGGCCTTGCCCTCGTCGGAGGTCAGGTGCTGGATGACCGCGCGCAGGTCCTTGATGTCGAGCAGTGGCAGGCCACGCTGGTCGGCCCAGTGGAAGATCAGGCCGAGGGTGGACTCCTGGGTGTCGTTGAGGTCGAGGACCTTGGACAGCAGGATCGGCCCGAACTGGGTGATCGTCGCCCGGATCGGCACCGCGGAGCTGCCGCCGCCCAGTGACAGGAACTCGACGGGGAACGCGGTGGGTACCCAGTCGTCGCCGGTGTCCACGGCCCGTGACTCGATCTTGGGGTTGGACTCCCCCGCCCGGGCCAGCCCGGACAGGTCACCCTTGACGTCGGCCAGCAGCACCGGGACGCCGGCCGCCGAGAGCTGCTCGGCGAGGCCCTGCAGGGTCTTGGTCTTGCCGGTACCCGTGGCGCCGGCGACGAGACCGTGCCGGTTGAGGGTGGCGAACGGGATGCGGACCCGGGCGGTCGGGTCCACGGCGCCGTCGATCAGGACGGTGCCCAGCTCGAGTGCGGCGCCCTCGGTGGCGTACCCGGCGGCGATCTCCTGCGCTGCTGTGATGTCCCCCACGGCGGTGGAGCCTAAGGCATGTCCGACGGGCCAACGCCCCAGGCGTACGCCCACCAGTGCAAACACAGCGCTTAGGCTGGGCTGGTGAACGACCGTCTGGTGTGGATCGACTGCGAGATGACCGGGCTGGACCTGAACCGGGACGCCCTCATCGAGATCGCCGTGCTGGTGACCGACGGCGAACTGAACGTGCTCGGCGAAGGCGTCGACGTGGTTATTCACGCCGACGAGTCCGCGCTGGCCGCGATGCCCGAGGTGGTCCGCGACATGCACGAGCGTTCGGGGCTGACCGAGGAGGTGCGGACCTCCACGATGCGACTCGCGGAGGCCGAGCAGCTCGCCCTGGCCTACATCCGCGAGCACGTGCCCGAGCCGGGGACGGCACCGCTCGCCGGCAACTCCATCGCCACCGACCGCGGCTTCCTGGCCCGCGACATGCCCGAACTCGATGCGTACCTCCACTATCGGATGATCGATGTGAGTTCGCTCAAAGAACTGGCCCGGCGCTGGTTTCCGCGGGTGTTCTACGCCAAGCCGGAGAAGGGCCTCGCCCACCGCGCGCTGGCCGACATCAAGGAGTCCATCCGCGAGCTGGCGTACTACCGCAAGACCCTGTTCGTCGCCCCGCCCGGCCCGACTTCGGAGGAGGCTCAGGCGGTGGCCGCATCCCTGGCCCCACCTGCGGAATAGCGTCGCCGGGAGGCCCGTTTCCGAGGGTGCCGGACGGGGCGCTACGATCGTTCCCGTCACCGACTCCGGTCGGTGGTGCGTGATGGTGGGTGTAGCTCAGCTGGTAGAGCACCTGGTTGTGGTCCAGGAAGTCGCGGGTTCGAGTCCCGTCACTCACCCGGCCGCGGTGCCCCACCGCGAGGGGCCTGAAGGACGCTGTGCTAGCGTTCCGCAGGCGCCGAGCGGTAGGGCGCAGCGACTGAAATACGGCAAGCGCCGCTAGCTCAATTGGCAGAGCAGCTGGCTCTTAACCAGCGGGTTCGGGGTTCGAGTCCCTGGCGGCGCACAGCTTGTCCTGATCCCCCCGATCGCCTCGGCGATCGGGGGGATCGTTCGTTTCGGGGGTTGTGCCCGGACCGCTCGGCGGTGGACGTGATGTCCGTTATTAGGCTCACGCCATGGCCGTTTCCCCGTCGCCCGCCGGATCGCGCAGCATCGGCGAACGATTCCGCGAGGGCGGCTGGTACTTCGTGCTCGTCATCGCATCGGCCGGCATCCTCAGCCCGGTCCCGTTCGCACATGCCGCGTCCCGCCTGCGGCAGCGGGCCCTGTGGGCCTGGGCGGGGCTCTACGCCGCGGTGGCGATCGTGGTGATCGCACTCAGCCCGGACACCGACGAGGCGGGCAGGCCGGTGGATTCCGGCGCCGCGGACGATGTGTTCGGCGTCGTCGCCCTCGCGCTCATCGTCTCGGCCTGCCTGCACCTGCGTCCCGTCCGCCGCCGCGTGTACGGCCTGCCGGACCCGCCGCCGGTCCCCCCGGTCGCCCCCGTGCACAGCAGCGACCCTGCGGTGGCCGCGGCGCTGGCGGCCCGGACCCGGCGCGACGAGGCGCGCCGGCTCGCCGCCGCCGACCCGCTGCTGGCGCGGGAACTGCGGATCGGACGTCCCGATCTGCCGCGTGACTACGACGACGGCGGGCTGGTCGATCTCAACTCCGCCCCCGCCGAGGTGATCGCCGACCTCTGCGGGATCGATCCGGGCATCGCCCGGCGCATCGTCGAGGCCCGTACGACCGCCGGCGTCCCGTTCGCACACGTGGACGACGCGTTCGCCTACACCGACATCCCGGTGGCGCTGTGGGACCGCATCCGCGACCGCGCGGTGATCCTCACCCGCTGACGTCTCGGCCCCTCCCGCGACGCGAGGCGAGCCGGTGCCTGCGCACCCGAACGCGGCTCGCGGGCCCGCTGAACCCGGTGCCGGCCCGACCCCACCACGGCGTAGCGTCGGCGCCCGTGTCGATCGACGAGCAGGCGGTACCGATCGCGCGGGTCGTGCGGGGCGGCGTGGTCGAGTCGGTGCACCTCGGGCACCTCGCAGGCCTGGACGCGAGCGGGACCGTCACCGTCCGCCGCGGCGACCCGGCAACCGTGATCTTCCCGCGCTCGTCGCTCAAACCGGTCCAGGCCGTCGCCATGCTCCGCGCCGGCCTGGACCTCGACGGTGAGTTGCTCGCGCTGGCCTGCGCGAGCCATTCCGGGGAGGACGCCCATCTCGCCGGCGTCGCGCGTCTGCTCGCCGGCGCCGGGCTCGCCGAGCGGGATCTGCAGAACACGCCCGGCCGGCCGCTGGACGAGGCCGCGGCCGTCTCCTGGCGGGCTGCGGGGCGCCCGGCGGCGTCGCTCGCGCAGAACTGTTCGGGCAAGCACGCAGCCATGCTCGCCACCTGCGTGGCCGCGGCCTGGGACACCGCGACCTACCGCGACCCCGGCCACCCGCTGCAGCGCGCCATCCGGGACACCGTGGCCGAGCTGACCGGGGACGGCGCGGACGCCCGCGCGCACGTCACCGTCGACGGCTGCGGAGCACCGCTGTTCTCCTGCACCCTCGGCGGCCTCGCCCGCGCCCTCGCCCGGATCGCGACCGCGGAAGGTGGAACGCCCGAGCACCGCGTCGCGGCGGCGATCCGGGCCCACCCGTGGTGGCTCGGTGGAACCGGTCGCACGGTCACCCGGCTGATCGAGGGCGTCCCCGGACTGATAGCCAAGGACGGCGCCGAGGGCATGTTCGCCGCGGCGCTGCCGGACGGGCGCGCGGTCGCGCTCAAGGTGTTGGACGGCGCGGCGCGGCCGGTGCCGGTGGTGGTGGCCGCGGCGCTGCGCGCGCTGGGGGCCGACGCGCCGGTCCTCGACGAGGTGGGCCGGGTCGACGTGCTCGGCCACGGCGAGCCGGTGGGGTCGGTGGCGGCCGTCGGGCTCGGCCGGCCCAGCCAGGTCGCCCCGTCCGCGAACAGGACGTGCACCGTGCACGGCGCACCGGCCCCATGAGCAACGTCGAGGACCGCGTGATGAAGGCGGTCGACGCCGTCCACCGCGGGATCTTCCGGGCTTCGAGGGGCCGGGCGCCGGGGCGGGCCGGGAGCATGCCGGTCGTCGAGCTGACCACCACCGGGGTCGGCGACGGGCGCGAGCGCCTCTGGTCGCGCCTCACCGCGGCGCACGCGAACTACGCCGGCTACCAGCGGCGCACCGGGCGGCCCATTCCGGTCGTCGTCCTGGACCCGGTCCAGGGACGCGACGGGTCGCCTCCTACGGTCGGTGCATGACCCAGCGCGAAGGACGAATCGGGCGGTACGTGCGGATGGTCGCCCAGCCAGGGCAGGGCGACGCCCTGGCCGAGCAGCTGCTCCACGTGGCCGACGGACTGCGTGACGTCCCGGGCTGCGAGCTGTACATCATCAACCGGGAGCCGGACGAGGCCGACACGGTGTGGGTGACCGAGGTCTGGACGAGCCAGGAGGCCTCCGACGCCGCGCTGTCCCAGGATCTCGGCGACGCCGGCATCGGGCGGGTGCTCTCCCTTCTGGCCGGCCCGCCCGATCTCATCGACCTGGCCCCGGTGGGCGGCCCGGGGCTGCGCTGAGCCCCTGGCGGCGCGCTGTCAGGACGTGCGCCGCCACACCCCACCGGTACCGATCAGGCCCAGGGTGCCCGGATCGGCGCAGCGGCCGCCGCGGCGGTGGGCGTCGAACAGCTCGATGTCGTCGAACGTGCGGTGACAGTCGGGCCGCGCCGCGCAGTGGGCGCGCACCGGACCCATCCAGCTGGCACCGCAGCGGCACCGGATCCGGTGGTTGCGGGGGTCGTCACGAGGCACGGCCGTAGCGTAGGTACGGCCCCCGACAGTTCCCGCGGGGGGCCGTGGCGTCAGCCCCGCTCCTCGACCCGGCTCTGCTTGCGCGCCCGCAGCGACCCGGCGTGCGCCTTCGCCTCCGGGTCCTTGCGGGTCTTCGCCAGGCTCGCCACCGTGACGACCGTCAGCACGACGACGATGACACCGAGGCTGACCGGCGTGGAGATCTCCGGCACCGCGGTGCTGATGTCCTCGTGCGCCCAGTGCAGGATCAGCTTCACCCCGATGAAGGCCAGGATCAGCGACAGCCCGGTGGACAGGTAGACGAGCCGGTCGAGCAGACCCTTGACCAGGAAGTACAGCGCCCGCAGACCGAGCAGGGCGAACGCGTTGGCCGTGAAGACGATGAACGGCTCCTCCGTCACGCCGAACACCGCGGGGATCGAGTCGAGCGCGAACAGCAGGTCGGCGCTGCCGATCGCGATGAGCACGATGAGCAGCGGCGTGACCATCCGCTTGCCGTCGACCTTGGTGACGAGCTTGCCGCCGACGAAATCGTCGGTCACGGGCAGCACCCGGCGGGACACGCGGACCACGGCGTTGTCCGGATCCGGGTCCTCGTCGCGGTGCCGGAACAGCTGCACGGCGGTGACCACCAGCAGCAGCCCGAAGACGAGGAACATGAAGGAGAACAGGCTGAGCAGCGTCGCGCCGACGACGATGAAGACCGCGCGCATGAGCAGCGCGAGGATGATGCCGAAGGTCAGCACCTTGTGCTGGTGCTCCTCGGGCACCGCGAACGTGGTCATGATGATGACGAAGACGAACAGGTTGTCGACCGAGAGGCTCTTCTCGACGATGTAGCCGGCGAAGTACTCGGTGCCGAACCCACCGCCCGCGATCATCGTGAACACCGCCCCGAACGCGATCGCGACGAGGATGTAGAACACAGACCAGGCGACGGCCTCCTTGAATCCCACCCGGTGCGGCCGTAACGCCGCCAGGGTCAGATCCAGCGCGAGCAGCCCGACGATCACACCGATCGTCACCGCCCACGCGAGTCCGCTGACTTCCAGCACCGCTACCTCCGCCGTCTCGTCCCGTCGCGTGCCCACGCGACCTGGCACCCTTGTCGGCTCATCACCCTAGGCAGATCCGGACGATGCCGCTGAAGGGGAAGAACAACGCACATCGCCCGCCGGGTTAACGCTCCCCGGCGGAGGACCGAATCCGTCTCGTGTTCCCGTCGCCCGATCCGGCCCCCGGGGCGAGCCACACACCGATGCAGCAGACCCTCGTGGCCCGGGCCCGGATCGACGCGCCGGCCGGTGTCGTCCTGCAGACCGGCGAGCTCGTGCTGCGGACGGCCCGCCCCGGGACGCCGCGTCCTGTGGAGCTGCCCCCGCGACCGACCGGGTTCGTCGGTCGCATCGCGGAGATCGCCGCGATCGCCCGCGCCGCCGCACCGGCCGGGAGCCCCCGGGGGTTGCTCGTCACCGGGCGGCCCGGCGTGGGGAAGACGGCGCTGGCCGTCGAGGCCGGCCACCGGCTCGCCGAGTTGTTCGGAGACGGTGTCCTCTGGGTCGAACCGGGGCGGCCTCCGACGACGCACGAACTGGCGGGACGGCTGCTGCGTTCGCTCGGCGTGGCCGAGGTACCGAGGAGCCCGGACCGGCGACTCGCGGCCTACCACCGGGCGCTCGGCGAGCGCCGCGCGCTGGTGGTGTTCGACGACGTCGCCACCGCGGACCCGGTCCTCCCGCTGCTGCCGGCCGCCGGCCACTCGTTCGCGCTGCTGACGTCGCGGGCGGCCCTGCCTGACCTGGTGCCGGTGGCCCGGCTGCGGCTCGGGGACCTCGACGCCGCGGACGCGCACCGGCTCCTCACCACCGCCGCCCGGCTTCCCGGCGGCCCCGGGACGTGGGCCGAACTGGTCCGGCTCTGCACCGGGCTCCCCCTCGCTCTGCGCATCGCCGCGGCCCGGTTGGCGGACGAGCCCGACCTGTCACCTGCCCGGCTCGGCACGCTGCTGTCCGGCGAGCCCCGGACCCTGTGCGAGCTGCGGGCCGGTGATCAAGCGCTCGGAACGAGGTTCGGCGTCTCCTACGACCGCCTGGGCCCCGCCGAACGGATCGTGTTCCGGCGCCTCGGCGCGGTCCCGCCGTGCGACCTGACGACCGGCTGCGCGGCTGCGCTGGCCGGCGGCCCGCCCGAGGTCGTGGCGCCGCTCCTGGACCGGCTGGACGCGGCGCACCTGGTGGACGCCGTACCGGCGGCCGGCGAGCACCGGTACCGGCTCCACGATCTGCTGCACACCTACGCCGGCCAGCGGTTGCGCGCGGCCGAGCCACCGGTCGCCGTGGCCGCCGCCCGGCGCCGGCTGGCTCACCAGCGGGTGGGCCACCGTGCCGACCGCACGTGCCACCCCGGCCACCTGGCTCCGCTGGGCGGGCGGCCGTCTCGCTGACCGCGCCCGCCCGAGGCGCCTCACCAGGCGCCGAGAGGGTTCCCGTGTGGGTCGTACACCCGGCCGTCGCGGGCGAACCAGCAATGCGCCACGCCCGCGAAGACGCCGGAGTGGCCGCACACCGCCAACCCGGTCGCCGACCCGACCGCAGCCCGTTCGGACTCCCCGAACGACGTGTCCGCGCGGCGCGTGCGCGCATCGCCGCCGAACCACGACGCCGGTGCCGCCGCACCGTCGTGTCCCAGCAGCGCGAGCAGCGCGGCGAGGTCGTCCTCGGGTCCGGAGCCCGGGTCTGGGTTCGTCATCCGTCGTCCTCTCGATGGGGGTCGGGGCCGGCAGCGGAGCGGGCCAGGCGCTGAGCCAGTTCACGCGCCGCCCGCACGTGGTTCCTGAGCCGCTGTGACACGTCGGCCGATTCCCAGGCCGACCAGTGCGCGGCCGCCTTGCGGGCGGTCTCGGCGACGAGCCCCGGATCGGCGTCGGCGGGAAGGCCGAGGCAGTCGGCGGCGTGCACGCCGGTGGCCAGCATCTCGAGGGCGGCGGCGTCGGCGGCGGGCAGCGTGCAGCGCCCGCTGAGCAGGTCGGTGAGCGCGCCGGCCAGCCGGACCTGTGCGAGCTCCGGTTGGTTGCGGTAGGCGGCGAGCTCACCGCCGAGGGCGGCGAGTCCGCGGGCCCTGTCGGGCCCGGCGGCGCGCACCGCCCGCTCCGCCACCCTCAGCAGCCGGGCGCACCGCAGCCGGTCGCCGGCGGCCAGCAGGGGGCCCGTCACGCGGGCGACGAGCGCCGCGGCCCCCGAGCGTTCCCACAGCACCGCCCGCGAGGCGGCCACGTCGTCGGCGCCGGCCGCGACCAGTTCCCGGATCCCGTACACACCGATCACCTCGACGAGCCGGAGCCGGTCCTGCCGGCCGACCGGCCCGTCGGCCCAGTCGCGGAACTCCCACTCGTCGGCCAGGGCCAGGGCACGCCGCTGCGGGTCCGCGGCGCGCAACGTGCGCACCGTGCGGGCGTGGTCCTCACCGAACCCGCCGGGCAGCGCCGCGGCGGCGAGCAGACCGGCCACCGGGACCGGGTCGACCAGGAGACCGTGCAGCCGCTCGCCGTAGGCCCGGGCCACCTGCCGGGCGGCCGGCCAGGGATCCGCGTCGGCCACCGCGAGCCGCTCCGGCCGGGTGAGCACACCGACCGTGTTGACCGCGGTCAGGCCGGCGGCCAGGGCGAACCGCCGGACGGAGGCGACAGCCGGCTCCAGACCGGCGGCCGGCTCGGGCAGCACGAGCAGTACCGCGTCGGCCTCGTCGAGCACCGGAGGGACATCCCCGTGGTCGGGGCGCATCCCGGGTACGTCGATCACCGTCCAGTGGCGGAGCGCGTCGATCGGTGCCCGCAGCACGATCCGCTCGACCTCGCGCACGGCCAGGCCCAGCCCGGTGAGGTCGGGGGGCAGCGGCGCCGAGTCATCCCATCGGGTCGCACGCGCATCGCCGTTCCGCAGGATCGCCCGGAGCACACCGGGGTCGCCGTAGCGGAACCAGCCGGCCACCGACGCGGTCGGGACCCGGCCGACCGCGGCCCTCCGCGTCCCGAGGACGGTGTCCACCACCGTCGACACGCCGTCGGAGTGCCGGCCCACGACAGCGAGCCGAGGGGCGCGCTCGGCCAGCGCCTCCAGGCAGGCCCGCAGCCGGTCGGCGGTGGGCCCCGATCCGGCGCTGTCGAGCCCGGCCGCGATGACGTCGGCCAATCCGGCACACAGCGGACCGGTCATCGCACGGCTGCCTCGACATCCTCCGGATGAGCCAGGCCCACCACCGGGGCCGGCGGGACTGCCAGATCGTCGGCGAGATCAGCGGGACGGGTATGGCACGGGTGCGACATCAGAGCCCTCTGGTTGGACGAGTCGCCGGCGCAGCAGATCCTGGTCGAGGATCTTCAACCGGCGCGGGGACGACCGGTACCCGGTGTCGATGGCACCCGCGCGCACCAGCGCCGCGAGTTGCTGGCCCACGATGCGCGGGCGGGCCCGGACGAGGTCGGCGATGCGCACCTGGGACAGCGGGACGTCGATGACGATCACACCGACGTCGCCGGCCCGCCCGAACTCCGCGGCGTGGTCGAGCAGGACCCAGCCGACCCGGTCACCGAGCCGGCCCTGCGCGTAGCGGATGCGCCGGTCGGTGGCCCGGCGCATCTTGTCGATCACCGCGTTCGTGACCGCCCGGTACGCCTCCGGCCGGCGGGCCAGGAAGCGGTCGAGCGGTGACCGGTGGAAGACCCGGCACCGGGTCGGGGCGACCGCACGCACGGTCGCCGAGCGCGGCCGTCCATCGAGACACCCGAACTCCCCGACCAGATCTCCGGCGCCGCGGAAGGCGAGGAAGACGTCCTGGCCCAAGGCGTCGGACACGCTGACGGCGGTCAGCCCGTCCTCCAACAGCAGCATCGCCTCCGACGGGGAACCCTGCAGCAGGATCGTCTCCCCGGCCGGGTAGCTGACGACGTGTCCCAGCTCACACAGCTCCGCCCAGGCCACCGGGCCCAGGCCGGCCAGCACCGCGGGCGTCGTCGTCGGCATCGGGTACCCCTCCCCACCTGCGCCGTCGGAACCTATCGGGACCGGGACGGGTTCCGTAATGTGCCGAACGGGGAGAACTCGGCCGCGGATCAGGGCGGATGATCATGACGAGTGCGCGTCGGCTGTGCGTGGCCGTCGATCTGGAGGGGTACAGCCGGCGCTCGCTGCCCGACCAGGAACGCGCCCAGGAACGCATCGTCGACCTGCTGGACGCCTCCTGGGTCGCCAGCGGTGTTCCCCGGTACGCGGTGTCGCGGCAGCCGACCGGGGACGGGGAACTCGCGCTCCTCGGCGAGGGCGTCGCCGAGACCGAGGCGCTGCCGGCGTTCCTCACGGCCCTGCGGGCGGGCCTGCGCTCGGTGAACCGCGCGGCGGGCGGCGGGCCCCGGATGCGGTTACGGGTCGCCGCGCACGCCGGGAACGCCGGGCCCGGGCCGAACGGTTTCGTCGGGCACGCCGTGATCCGCACCTGCCGACTGGTCGCCAGCGCCGCGCTGCACACGGCGCTGGCCGAGCACCCGGGGTCCGACCTGGGCCTCATCGTGTCCGATTCGCTGTTCGAGGACGTGGCCGGCCTGGGGCGTGGCGTCGATCTCGCCGACTGGGGCTTCGAGCCGGTGCACGTCGTGGACCTGGCCAAGTGGTTCTCGGCGCACGCGTGGCTGCACGTCGACGGCCGGGCACCGGGCGTCGCGGCGACGGTCCACACCCGGGCGGCGGCCGAGCCGTGGCTGCGGATCGACGTCGCGGACGGCGGGAACGTGGGCTCGATCGTGCAGGCCGGTGTGCTGCACGGGGGTCTCGTGCTCAACCCGCCCCCACCGCGCCGGTGACCGGGCCGGGCGGTCCCCCGGCCGGTATCGACCTGTCCCTGCAGGTCGGCGCCCCGGTCGACGTGGCCGTTCAGGTGGGGCGGATCGTGCTGGAGCCCGCCGGTCCCGCGACGGTCCCGGACGCACCGGCGCTCGTCGGGCGGTCGGCGGAGACGGTCGCCCTCGGCGCTCTCCTGACGGGCCGTGCCCGGCCGCCCGGTGTGCTGTTGCACGGCCCGTCCGGCATCGGCACGACGGCCGTGGCGCTCGCGGTCGCCGGCCGCCACGGCCCCGCGTTCCCCGGTGGGGTGCTGCTCGCCCGGCTCGGCGACGCAGGGGAGGACCCCGGCCCGGCGCTGCGCCGGCTGCTGCTGGATCTGGGGGTGGCCGACCCGGACGTACCGGCCGCCGAGGCCGACCGGACGGCGCTGTACCGCTCGCTGCTCGCCGCCCGGCCCGCGCTGGTGCTGCTGGACGGCGCCCGCGCCGCCCGGCATGTGCGGGCCCTGCTGCCCGGTGGGGCGTCCTTCGCGCTGGTGACGGCCCGGGGTCCGTTGCCGGGGCTGACCGTCGACGGCGTCCCGGGCCACCCGCTCCGGGGTCTCGACCCGCCGGCGGCGGCCATGCTGCTGGGCCGCGACGCGCCGGTGCCCTGGCAGGACCCGGCACACGTCGAGCCGCTGGTCCGGTGGTGCCAGGGATCTCCGCTCGCCCTGCTGCTCCTCGGGTGCGGGCCCGCGGCGGCGGCGTCGCCCGCGGACGTGCACGCCGCGCTCGACGCGACCCGGGCGGACGGCCCCGCCGCGGCGGCGGTCGCCGCGGCGGGGCTCGCCGTCGCGACGGCGCCCGCGCCGGCGCGCGACCTGCTGGCGGTCGCGGCCGAGGCCGGGCTGGTGGAGATCGGTGCTGCGACGCTGGCGGCGCTCACCGGGCACGCGCCGGACGTCACCGCAGAACTGCTCGGCGAGCTGGGCCGGCGCCGGCTGCTGACCTCGCTGCCGGATGGGCGGTTCACGCTCCCGGGCCCGGTCCGCCGGGCGACACCGGCCGCCGCGTCCGGGGTGCGCCGGCGGTACCTGGAGCTCGCCACCGGCCGCGGGCCGGCCGCCCGCCCGGCCGGCTGGTTCGGCACGGAGCAGCGCAACCTGCTGGCGCTCGCGGCGGACGCCGCCCGGCGGCAGGACCGGGCGTCGCTGGCGGCGCTGGCCCGGTCGGTCGAGCCACCGGTCGACGTGGCCTGGATCGTCGCGCTGGCCGCCGACGAGGCGGCGCTCGGCGGTGATGACGCGAGCGAGGCCGCGATCCGGCTGCGTGCGGCCGCCGTGCATCGCCGCGGCGGCGCCTGGGGACCGGCGCTGCGGGAGGCGACGCGCGCCCTCGAGCTGGCGGAGCGGCTGGACGACATGCGGCTGGGCGGCCATGCGGTGCGGCTGGTGGCCGACGTGCTCGCCGAGCGGGATCGGCTCGACGCTGCCGAGCGTCTGTACCGGACGGCCTGCGTGCTGCTCACCGATCGCGATCCCGAGCAGCACGCCCACGCCCTGCGCGGTCTGGGCAGGGTCCGGCGTCAGCGGGGTCGCGCCGGCCTCGCCGTCCAGGCCCTGCGCTCCGCGCTCGCGGCCTACCAGCGGCTGGGTCATCACCGGGCCGCGGCCGCGGCCTGGCAGGACATCGGGGACACCGAGCGCGACCGAGGCGACCGCACCCGCGCCGCGGCCGCCTACCGGGCGGCGCTCTCGACGCTGGCCGCGGACGGGGACGCGCTGGCCCGGCGCTGGACGGCGCTGGTCCGCAACGGCCGGCTGCAGGTGGGAAGCGGTCTGCCCGGCCCGGCCGCGGCGCTCGCCGGGCGGGCGCTGATCGCGGCCACCGGCGAGGGGACCGCCACGGAGGCACCGGATCAGGCGTTGCCCCGGGTCACCGGCGACGGGACCGCGGCTCGGGCGATCCGGGCCCTCACCGAGCTCGGCGAGGACCCGGACGGGGTGTCCGGGATCGACCGGCTCGCCGCGTTGCACGCGCTCGCGGACCGGGCGCGGCCCGGACCGGGATGAGACCCGGGGCGCCGTCAGCGCCCGGCGAGCACCCCGTCGGGGAAGCAACCGGCCGCGATCAGCGCCCGCACCAGCGTCCCGCCCAGCTCGGCCAGTCGCGCCGCGTCGTCGGCCCCCAGGTGCGCCCACGGGCCGATGCCCAGCCGGTCGGTGTCGTCCTCGAGCCGGTGGCGGTGGCCGTGATCAGCGCCTCGAGACCGGTCAGACCCGCGTCGAGCAGCAGGGCGATGTGTCCGTCGCCGCGGTGCTCGCGCAGGATCGACAGGGCGTGCCAGAGCACCAGGTGGGGTTCGGTGGGCCACTCGACGTCGAGATGCCCCGCTGCCAGCGGCCGCCCCTGCGGGGTGATCAGTCCTCGACGGCCTGGCGGACCCGCCGCGACGGCGTGAACACGCTCAGATCGAGCAGTCCGGGCGGGTCCGCGACACCCGGACCGCCGGACCGCACCCACTCGACCACCTCGTCGGTGGTGGCGGCGGTCAGCACCCCGGCCAGCCACACCGGCCGGGCTCCGGTCAGCCGACCCTGCGCCGAGGGAGCGACCACGACCACGTTGGAGTCGGTGCAGGCATCCAGGCAGTCGCTGAGCCGCACCCGGCCGGTCTCGCCGACACCGGCGGTCAGCCGCTCCACCTGGGCCGCGTGGTCGACCCCCGGGTGCTTGCGCTCGGTGCCGCAGCAGCAGCCCCGGCACACCGTGACCGTGCAGCCGGCCGTTCCGTTGCGGCCGCCGCCGCGCCGCCCCGAGTTCTGCCGGCCCATGACTCCCCTACCGGTCGACGCTCGACCCGCCCCGTACCCACGAACACCGCCGACGAGCCTACGGCCGTGTGCCGGGTCCCCGGGTGGGCGCCCGGCGCCCGACCTCGGCAGGACGCGCCCACCCGTAGCTGCGGTTGACCGCACGACCCCAGTTCTCGTGCTCGGCACGGCGCAGCTCGGCGTCCATCGCCGGCTCCCAGGCGGCGGCCCGGTGCCAGTTCCCCCGCAGCACCTCGAGATCGGCCCAGTACCCCACGGCCAGCCCCGCGGCATAGGCCGCGCCCAGCGACACCGCCTCCGACCCGAGCAGCCGCTCGACCGGGACGCCGAGCACGTCGGCCACGAACTGCATCAGCAGATGGTTCGCCGTCATCCCGCCGTCGACCTTGAGCCGGGTCACGGGCAGGCCGGAGTCGGCGTTCATCGCGTCGACGACCTCGCGCGTCTGCCAGCCGGTCGCCTCCAGGACCGCGCGGGCCAGATGCCCGCGGTTGATGTAGGAGGTGAGGCCGACCATCACGCCGCGCGCCTCGGGATGCCAGCGCGGCGCGTACAGCCCCGAGAACGCCGGCACGATGTAGCAGCCCCCGTTGTCCGGCACCGTGCCTGCCAGTGTCTCGATCTGGGCGGCGGTGCTGATCATGCCGAGGGCGTCGCGGAACCACTGCACGAGCGACCCGGTCATCGCGATCGAGCCCTCCAGCGCGTACACCGGCGCGTCGCCGAGCAGGTAACCGACGGTCGGGATCAGCCCGTGGGTGGACTCGGCGATCCGCGGCCCGGTGTTCATCAGCAGGAACGCCCCGGTGCCGTAGGTGCACTTCGCCTCGCCCGGCGCGAAGCAGGTCTGCCCGACGAGTGCGGCGTGCTGGTCACCCAGCGCGCCCGCGACCGGCACCCCCGGCAGCACGGTGGTCGCGGTCCCGTACACCTCCGCGTTCGGCCGGATCTCCGGCAGCATCCGGTGGGGCACCCCCAGCACCTCCACCAGGTCCGGTGACCATTCCAGCGACCGGATGTCCATCAACATGGTGCGGCTCGCGTTGGTCACGTCCGTGACGTGCCGGCCGCCGTCCGGACCACCGGTCAGCCGCCAGATCAGCCAGCTCTCCATCGTGCCGAAGAGGACGTCACCGGCCTCGGCACCCTCCCGGGCACCGGGCAGGCTGTCGAGCAGCCAGCGCAGGCGTGGCCCCGCGAAGTACGTGGCCGGCGCCAGCCCGCTGATCTCGGCGAACAACGGGGCCTGGCCGTCACCGGCCAGCTGCACGACGATCCCGTCGGTCCGGGTGTCCTGCCAGGTGATCGCCCGGGCGAGCGGGGTGCCGGTGCGCCGGTCCCAGACGAGCGTGGTCTCCCGCTGGTTCGCGATGCCCAGAGCGGCGATGTTCTCCGGGTGCAGGCCGGCCTGCTGCAGCGCCGCGGGCACCACGCGGGTGACGTTGCGCCAGATCTCCTCGGCGTCGTGCTCGACCCACCCGGGACGCGGGTAGTACTGGCGGTGCTCGCGCTGGGCCACCGCGACCATGCGGCCGGAGCGGTTGAACAGCAGGCACCGGGTGGACGTGGTGCCCTGGTCGATCGCCGCGATCACTCGCTCGGTCACCGGACCGCCTCCCCCACCCTCACCGGCCGCTCACCAGGTCGCCCCCAGCGCCGCGGAGATCTCCCGGGCGGCGCCGAACAGTTCCGCGAGGAACCGGGGCCTCGGTTCGCCACCGGAACCGAACAACTGCTCGATCGGCCCGGCGACACCGAGCGCGCCGACGGCAAGTCCCCCGGCGCTGCGCAGTGGCACTGCGGCCCCGCCGATGCCTGGCTCGAACTCCCCGACATCGGTGGCGCAGCCCCGCTTGCGAGCCGACGCCAGGTGCGCCTCCAGCCCCGCGACGGTCACGCAGGTCCGGCCGGTGTAGCGCTCCAGGTCCAGTTCCCGCGGCGCCGGGGTGGCGGTCGGTGCGAAGGCGAGCAGGCACTTGCCCAGTGCGGTGGCGTGCAGCGGGTGTTCGGAGTTGGTCCGCAGGCGCTGCGGCGAACCGTCGGGGCGGAAGACGTGGTGCACCAGGCTGACGGCGGCGCCCGCCGGCACGCCCAGGTACACCGCGCACCCGGTGCTGCCGGCCAGCGAGTCCGCCCAGTTCATCGCCCGGGCCCGTAGGTCGTGCCGGTCCCACCCGGCGGTGCCGAGGCGGTGCAGCCTCGATCCGATGCGATAGCAGGACGACGCGACGTCCTGGTCGACGAAACCCACCTCGCGCAGCGTGCGGACGATGCCGTGTGCGGTCGGCCGGGGCAGATCGAGGGCGGCTGCCAGCTCACCGAGAGCGAGGGGGCGGCCGGCGCTCCCCAGCAATCGGAGCATCGCCGCGGCCCGTTCGATGGACTGGATGGGGCCTGGCACTACCGCAGCGTAACCCCGAATGTGATCTGTTCGACAAAGCGCGTTCGACATTGCCGAACGAGCGCCGTTGCCGGGATCACATTCCCGTTCCTACCGTCGACGCACACCGCACAGCAGCCGGAAGGAGAGTTCGATGAGGAACTCGTTGCTCGGGGAGTTGTCCTCCGAGTTCGCCGGGACGATGATCCTGATCCTGTTCGGCACCGGGGTGGTCGCCCAAGTGGTGACGTCCCCGGACGGAAGCCTCGGCGACCACGACTCGATCGCGTGGGCCTGGGGCATCGGCGTGACCATGGGTGTGTACGTGGCCGGCCGGCTGAGCGGGGCCCACATCAACCCGGCCGTCACCATCGCCTTCGCCGCCTACAAGGGCTTCCCGTGGCGCAAGGTCCTCCCCTACATCGCGGCCCAGTTCGCGGGCGCGTTCGTGGCGTCGCTCATCGTCCGCGCCACCTACGCCGATGCGATCAACAAGGTCGACCCCGGCCACACCATCAAGACCCAGGGGATCTTCTCGACACTGCCCGGCAACGGCGTGGACGGCATCGGTATCCCGACCGCGTTCCTCGACCAGGTCGTCGGCACGGCCATCCTCATCTTCGTGGTGTTCGCCCTCGTCTCGGCCGTGAACAACCCACCGCTCGCGAACATGACCCCGTTCATCATCGGCCTGCTCGTCGTCGGCATCGGCATGTCGTGGGGCACCAACGCCGGCTACGCCATCAACCCGGCTCGTGACTTCGGCCCGCGGCTGGGCCAGTTCATCACCGGTTACAGCACCGCCATGTTCGACCAGCACGGAGACCTGTACTTCTGGCTGCCGATCATCGCGCCGATCGTCGGTGGGCTCATCGGCGGCGGCCTGTTCGTCCTGCTCATCGAGCGCTTCCTGCCCAGCGAGGCAGCGCTGGAGCCGGGTCCCGCCACGGCCGAACCGCAGCCGTCACGCAACCCCGCGAACCCGACCTGACGAGAGGGAGACGACATCATGGCCGATTTCGTCGGCGCGATCGACCAGGGCACGACCAGTACCCGTTTCATGATCTTCGACCACAGTGGCAACGAGGTGGGGCGCCACCAGCTCGAGCACGAGCAGATCCTGCCCCGGCCCGGCTGGGTCGAGCACAACCCCATCGAGATCTGGACCCGCACCGAGGCCGTCGTGCGGAGCGGACTGAACAAG
Organism: Pseudonocardia bannensis; assembly: GCF_012911875.1. Classification (GTDB taxonomy): domain Bacteria; phylum Actinomycetota; class Actinomycetes; order Mycobacteriales; family Pseudonocardiaceae; genus Pseudonocardia; species Pseudonocardia bannensis. Next base: position 34,007 of record NZ_JAAXKZ010000002.1, read on the forward strand.
ACCGGCCTGGGGGCTTCCGACCTGTGCGCGCTGGGCATCACCAACCAGCGTGAGACCACGGTGGTCTGGGACAAGCGCACCGGCCGTCCGCTGTACAACGCGATCGTCTGGCAGGACACCCGCACCGACCGCATCGCCTCCGCCCTCGACCGGGACGGCCGCGGTGACGTCATCCGCAAGGTCGCGGGCCTGCCGCCGGCCACCTACTTCTCGGGCGGCAAGATCCAGTGGATCCTGGAGAACGTCGACGGGGTACGGGAGGCAGCCGAGCGCGGCGACGCCCTGTTCGGCAACACCGACACCTGGCTGCTGTGGAACCTCACCGGCGGCACGAGCGGCGGCGTGCACGTCACCGACGTCACCAACGCCAGTCGCACCATGCTGATGGACCTGGAGACCCTCGACTGGGACGAGCAGCTGCTGAACTTCTTCAACATCCCGCGTGCGATGTTGCCGTCGATCCGGCCCAGCTCGTCGCCGGACCCGTACGGCCTCACCCTGAACAGCGGCCCGCTCGGCGGCGAGGTCCCGCTCACCGGCGACCTGGGCGACCAGCAGGCCGCGACCGTCGGGCAGGTCTGCTTCGCCCCGGGAGAGGCCAAGAACACCTACGGCACCGGCAACTTCATGCTGCTCAACACGGGCCACGAGCTGGTCCACTCGAAGGCCGGGCTGCTCACCACCGTCTGCTACCAGTTCGACGACGACCGTCCCGTCTACGCCCTGGAGGGCTCGATCGCGGTCACCGGCTCCGCCGTGCAGTGGCTGCGCGACCAGCTCGGCATCATCTCCGGCGCGGAGAAGAGCGAGTCGCTGGCCCGACAGGTCGAGGACAACGGCGGGGTCTACTTCGTCCCCGCGTTCTCCGGACTGTTCGCGCCGTACTGGCGCTCCGACGCGCGCGGTGCGATCGTCGGGCTGTCGCGGTACAACACGAACGCACACATCGCGCGCGCGACACTGGAGGCGATCTGCTACCAGAGCCGCGACGTCGCCGAGGCCATGGAGTCCGACTCCGGTGTGCACCTCGAGGTGCTCAAGGTCGACGGCGGCGTCACCGCCAACGACCTGTGCATGCAGATCCAGGCCGACGTCCTCGGGGTCCCGGTGAGCAAACCCGTCGTCGCCGAGACCACCGCCCTGGGCGCGGCCTACGCGGCGGGCCTCGCGGTCGGGTTCTGGAACTCGACCGACGAACTGCGCGCGAACTGGAACGAGGACAAGCGCTGGGAGCCGGCGTGGACCCCCGAGCAGCGCGACAGCGCCTACGCGCGCTGGAAGAAGGCCGTGCAGCGCACCCTCGACTGGGTCGACGTCGACTGATCCGGTACCGAAGCACCACGGAAGGAACACCATGAGATCGGTCCCGCTCTCCCCGGAGGCCCGGAGCCGCGCACTGGAGGACATGGCGTCGGCCGAGCTCGACGTCCTGGTCGTCGGCGGTGGCGTCGTGGGTACCGGCAGCGCCCTCGACGCCGCCACCCGCGGGCTGCGCGTCGGGCTCGTCGAGGCGCGGGACTTCGCCTCGGGCACGTCGAGCCGCTCCAGCAAGCTCATCCACGGCGGTCTGCGCTACCTGGAGATGCTGGACTTCCGGCTGGTCGCGGAAGCCCTGCAGGAACGCGGGCTGCTGATCGACCGGCTGGCACCGCACCTCGTCCACCCGGTGCCGTTCCTCTACCCGCTGCAGCACCGCGGCTGGGAGCGGCTCTACGCCGGGGCCGGTGTCGCCCTCTACGACACCTTGGGGCTGTTGTCCGGCCGGGTCCGCGGGGTGCCGCACCACCGGCACCTGACCCGGCGCGGGGCGAAGCGGCTCGTGCCGTCGCTGCGCTCCGACGCCCTGGTCGGAGCGCTCCAGTACTACGACGCCCAGGTCGACGATGCCCGGCACACGATGTTCATCGCCCGCACCGCGGCGGCCTACGGGGCGCACGTCGCCTCCCGGGCCCGGGTGGTCGACCTGCTGCGCGAGGGCGGCCGGATCACCGGGGCCGAGGTCCACGACCTCGAGACCGGGAACCGCATCCGGGTCCGGGCGAAGCAGATCATCAACGCCACCGGCGTGTGGACCGACGAGACGCAGGACCTGGCCGGGGAGCGCGGCCGGTTCCACGTGCGGGCCAGCAAGGGCGTGCACCTGGTCGTGCCCCGGGACCGGATCATGTCGGAGTCCGGACTGATCCTGCGCACCGAGAAGTCCGTGCTGTTCGTCATCCCGTGGGGCCGGCACTGGATCATCGGCACCACCGACACCGACTGGTCGCTGGACAAGGCCCACCCGGCGGCGAGCGCCTCGGACATCGACTATCTGCTCGACCACGTCAACGCGGTACTCGAACAGCCGCTGACCCGCGACGACGTCGAGGGCGTGTACGCGGGGCTGCGACCGTTGCTGTCGGGCGAGTCCGACTCGACGTCGAAGCTGTCCCGCGAGCACGCGGTCGCCAAGCCCGTCCCGGGGCTGGTGGTCGTGGCCGGCGGCAAGTACACGACGTACCGGGTGATGGCGAAGGACGCCGTCGACGCGGCGGTGCACGGCATGGACCGCAAGGTGCCGCCGTCGTGCACCGAGGACGTCCCGCTGCTCGGCGCCGAGGGTTACAAGGCGCTGCGCAACGGGGTGCAGGTCCTGGCCGACCGGACCGGGCTGCACCCGGCCCGGATCGAGCATCTGCTGGGCCGCTACGGGACGCTCATCCACGAGGTGCTCGACCTCGTGTCCGCCGACCCGTCCCTGGGCGAGCCGCTGACCGGGGCGCCCGACCACCTGCGGGCCGAGGTCGTCTACGCCGTGTCGCACGAGGGGGCCCGGCACCTCGACGACGTGCTGACCCGGCGCACCCGGATCTCGATCGAGACCTTCGACCGGGGCCTGGGCTCCGCCGAGGACACCGCCGCGCTGATGGGCGGCGTGCTCGGCTGGAGCGACGAACAGCGCAAACGGGAGATCGAGCACTACCAGGGACGGGTGGCCGCCGAGCGGGAGAGCCAGCGGATGCCCGACGACGCGACGGCCGACTCCGCCCGGATGGGCGCGCCGGACGTGGTCCCGGTGGCCTGACTCCGGCCCCGGACCTGCGCTGACCCCGCCGGTGACGGTGGCCCCGGGCGGAACGCCGGGGGCCACCGTGTCGTCGGTCAGGGACGACGGTGCCGATCGCCTCGTGCTGCTTGCCGAACGTCACGAAGTCGTCCTCCATGATCGCTCGCGGGTTGAACAGCGGGTCGGCGAGCAGGCCGTGCACGCGGCGGCGCTGCATGCACTTGTACACGCAGCCGAACATCATCTCGGTGACCTGGATCTTGCTCATCGCGCCCACGAGTTCGGCGTGCTGGTCGTGCTTGTCCAGGTAGTCCGCGGCGCGCCAGGTGAAGTACCGGCCCATCTCGATCTTCGATGCGACGTCGCCAGCAGGTAACCGACGTTCTGGAAGTGGATGATCGGCTTGAGCGTGCCGGCGGTGTTGTTGCTGGCGAAGTCGAGCGCCTTCTCGTAGGCGGCCCGAGCCACCCCGACCGCGGCGTTCGAGGTGAGACGGTGGCCCTCCTTGTCGGTGTACTTGTACGTGACTCCGGGCGTGCCGCGCTCCACGACGATCGCCGAGAGGCCCTCGGTCCCGCCTGCTTCGGGGTCGGTGCGGACGATGACGGTCTGGGCGTTCACCCCCTGCTCGTCCCAGCCGGCCGAGGACGGCCAGTACTTGCGGCCGTTGAGGACGTAGTGGTCGCCGTCGCGGGTCGCGGTGAGCCCGACACCGGCCGGCCGGGGCAGCGGGATGTCGAAGTTCGCGGTGCCGCTCGGATTGCCCGGCGGCTCGCTCGCGGTCCAACCGCCCAGGTACTCGCCGCTCGGGTCCGAGGTCGCGGCGCGCAGGAAACGCTCCTTCTGCTCCTCGGATCCGTACCAGGCCACCGGCATCAGGCCCAAGGGGATGACGGGTCGTGGCGGGGAATGGGCCGAACAACATCCGGATTGCTCCATCGGTCGCAGCGGAACGCACGCGAACGCGAACTCCGGACCGGGATAGCGTGCGGGGCATGGGCGAACTGGTCGGCATCGAGGAGATCACCGCGGCGGCGGACCGCATCGCGGGCCACGTGCTGCGCACGCCGACCCTGCCGAGTCCGGGGCTGAGCGCGCATTTCGGCGTGCCGGTCACGGTCAAGCTGGAGCTGCTGCAGCGGACCGGCTCGTTCAAACCGCGGGGTGCGGTGGCGAAACTGCTGTCGCTGTCCGGCGCCGAGCGGGCGGCCGGGGTGGTCGCGGTCAGCGGCGGCAACCACGGCGTGGCGCTGGCCGACGTGGCCGGGTCGATGGGGGTGGCGGCGACGGTGGTCATGCCGGAGTCGGCACCGGCCCGCTCGATCGACGCGGCCCGCGCATCAGGGGCGACCGTGCGGCTGACCCCGGACATGGCGGGCGCCTTCGCACTCACCGAACGGCTCGTCGGCGAGGGACTGACCCTCGTGCACCCGTTCGACGACCCGGTGGTCATCGCCGGCCAGGGCACCGTCGGCGCGGAGCTCGTCGCCGACGCACCCGGGCTCACCGATGTGCTGGTCAGCATCGGCGGCGGCGGGCTGATCGCCGGGGTCGCAGCGGCGTTCCGGGCGCTCGCACCCCAGGTGCGGGTGTGGGGCGTCGAGACCGAGGGCGCCGACGCGATGTCGGCCGCGCGGGCGGTCGGCGGGCCGGTGCCCGTCGCGCTGTCGTCCATCGCCAGCACGCTCAGCGCTCCGAGCGTCTCGCAGCTCACCTACGACCACGTGGCCGCCCTGGTCTGCGACGTCCTGGTCGTCTCCGACGCCGACGCCGTCCGCGGGGTGCTGACGCTGGCCGAGCAGGCCAAGGTGTGGACCGAGCCCGCCGCCGGGTGCCTCGTGCTCGCGGCACACCGGGTACTCGACCGGGTCGGCCCGGACGCCCGGCTCGGCCTCGTGGTCTGCGGCGGCAACGTGACCGCGGCCGACGTGGCCGGCTGGGTGCAGCGCTTCGGCTCCGTGCCGTTCCCGCCCCGCACCGCCGGGGCCTGAGCCCGCGCCGCCGGACCGGCCGCCGCGCGCGTCCGGCCGGTGGATCACCGCCGGCTCGCTGTGACCTCGTTCCGCCCCTGCCCGGACGACCGGGCCGCGGACTGCGGGAGAGCCCCGCGGTGTTGCACAGGGCGTGTATGCGGACGTGGTCGTCATCGGGGCCGGGCAGGCCGGACTCTCGGCCGCGTACGGCCTGCGCCGGGGCGGCCTCGAACCGGGCCCGGGCTTCGTCGTGCTCGACGGCGAGGTCGGCCCGGGCGGTGCGTGGCGGCACCGGTGGCCGACGCTGCGGGTCGACGGCGCGCACCGGATCCACGACCTGCCGGGCCTGCCGTTCGCGCCGGACGATCCGGCCCGGCCGGCCGCCGAGGTGGTGCCGGAGTACTTCGACGCCTACGAGCGGGCGTTCGATCTGCGGGTCCGCCGCCCGGTCCGGGTGAGCGCGGTACGCGGCGACGGGCCGGACCTGCTCGTCGAGACCGATGCCGGCACCTGGAGCACCCGCGCCCTGATCAACGCGACCGGCACCTGGACCCGCCCGTTCCGCCCCTCCTACCCGGGCGCCGGCACGTTCCACGGTCGCCAGCCGCACACCGCCGACTACCGCGGCCCCGAGGACTTCACCGGGGAGCGCGTCGTCGTGGTGGGCGGCGGCACGTCGGCGGTGCAGCTGCTCCTGGAGATCGCCCCGCACGCCGCCGCGACGACCTGGGTGACCCGGCGTCCGCCGGAGTTCCGCGAGGGCCCCTTCGACGACGCCGCCGGCCGTGCCGCGGTCGCCCTGGTGGAGCAGCGGGTCCGCGCGGGCCTGCCCCCGGCGAGCGTGGTCGGCGTGACCGGCCTGCCGCTCACCCCGGCGATGCGGGCCGCGCGCGATGCCGGTGTGCTCGACCGGCGCCCGATGTTCGAGCGGATCACCCCCGGCGGTGTGGCCTGGGCGGACGGGACGATCGAGCCCGCCGACACGATCCTGTGGTGCACGGGCTGGCGCCCGGCCCTCGGGCATCTCGCGCCGCTGCGGCTGCGCGGCCCCAGGGGCGGGATCGCGCTCGACGGCACGGCCGCCGTCGCCGACCCGCGGGTGCACCTCGTCGGCTACGGCCCGTCGGCCAGCACGATCGGCGCGAACCGGGCGGGCCGGGCGGCCGCCCGTGCCGTGCTGACCCGGCTGCGCGGGACGGTCGGCGCGGCCGGCACGGCGTTCCACCGCACCGGTTGACCCGCGGCCGGGTGCGTCGTCAGTTCGCGGCGCCCCGGTCCGCCTGTTGCCGGCGCAGCAGCCGGTACTCCCGGACGATCATCACGATGATCGCGATGTCGATCACCGCCAGGATCGGCAGCAGGATCGACCCGGTGCGCGTCGCCCGGTACAACTCGTAGCCGACGAACATCCCCAGCACCGCCACGGCGATCGGGTAGGCCGGCAGGACCCTGCGCAGCAGGGCCCACACCAGCGCCAGCTTGATCACCCCGTGCAGGGCCAGGTAGAGCACGGCGAACGTCCGGTGACCCGACGTGAGCTCCGCGGTGCCGGCGACCAGGTGCCGGCTCAGCGAGCCGTCCGGCGGACCGAGCAGGTCGCGGCTGAGCACGTCACCGACGAGGCGGTGCACGGTCGCGCCGGACACGCAGAGCAGCACCAGGGCGCCGAGCAGCTCGGCCGCCCCGTCGATCCCCTTGATCAGCAGGGCGAACCGGAACAGCCGCTCCGTCCGGCGCGCCCCGCCGTCGCTCACCGCGTGATCCCCGTATGCCCCAGTGAGTAGCGACCCGGCTGCGGCCACACGCACAGCCCGTGCGGGCCGTTGCCGACCGGGATCCTGGTGATCAGCCGGCCGTCGCTGGTCGAGATCACGTAGATCTCGTTGTCGTAGCGGCCGGAGAGCCACAGCTGCGTCCCGTCGGCCGTCACGTTGCCCATGTCCGGGCTGCCCCCGCCGGGGATCGTCCACTTCGTGATCTGCGCGCCAGTGTAGGCGTCGAGCACGCTGATGCTGCCCTCGTGCCGGTTGGTGACGAACATCCGGGTGGCGTCGCGGGACAGGTACAGGCCGTGCGCGCCGTGGCCGGTCGGGATCTCCCGGATCACCTTCGTCGCCGCGGCATCGAGCACCCACAACCCGTTCTGCTGACTGTCGGCGACGTAGAAGACCGAGCCGTCGGGAGCCATCTTGACGTCCTGCGGGCCCATGGTGGTGTTGCGGGTGGGCATGTCGATCATCCGCACGAGCGTGCGCGTCGTCAGGTCGACCACCGCCATCCGGCCGGCGAACTCGCAGCTGAACAGCGCCGTGCGCCCGTCCGGGGTGAAGTCTGCGTGGTCGATGCCCGCGCAGTCAGGGGTGAGGATGGTCTCCTGCTCCTGCCAGGTCTGCGCGTCGTAGAACACAAGTCGCTTGCGGGCCTCGGCCACCGAGATCGCCGAGCGGCCGTCCGGGGTGAAGTACATGTTGTACGGGTCGATCACCGGGATGTCGGCGCCCGGCTTGCCGGTGACCGGGTCGAACGGCGTGATCTTGTTGGTGATGTCGTCGGTCGCGTAGAGGGTCTTCATGTCGTAGGACGGCACGACGTGCTGCAACTCGCCGCCCGGCCGGTACTTGCCCACGACGGCGAACGTGGCCGGGTCGATCACCCAGACCTCGCCGGACTTCGTGTGCGGCACGAACACCAGCGGCGTCGCGGCCTTCGCGGCGTCGGAGAGCATCCCCGCCCCGGCCGCGGCGTAGATGTTGCGCGGGTCGGCCACCGCCGGCATGCCCGGCAGGCCGGGCGGAGCCTCCGGCGCGGCGGGAGGCGCCGCGGCGGCACCGGCGGCCGACGGCGGCGGGGCGGCGGGCTCGGCCGGAGCATCGTTCGCGCACCCGGCCAGGCCGATCACGACGACCAGCATCGCGACGGCGAGCAGCCGTCCCGCCCGCGGCCGTCCGCCCCGCGGGCATCCCGTCCTGAGAGTTACCGACACGAAGAGTTCCTCCTCAGCCGAATAGGTGCCCCGCGGTCACCGGGGTGAGACCCCGGGCCGCCAGATCGTCGAGGGTCCCGGGGAGCGCGTCGAGCGTTCCTGGATGTCTCAGATGCATGCTCACCACGCTGCCGGGTCCGGCCGCGGCGACGTAGTGCCGAACGGCCGTGGCGCCGGGGCCGCTGAGGTCCCGGGGGTCGACGTCGTGGACAGCACGACGGGGTAGTCGGTCGCGCCGTCGAGGTCACCGGCCCCGTGGGAGGTCCGTGCGACCTCGGGGCGGCCCGACCGCGCGTGGTCGGCCTCGGAGGCCGGCCCGGTGCGGACCGCAGCGGGATCCGGACTCCGGGCGGGCCGGGCGGAGGCCGGTGCCGGTGGATCCGGGGACGGCACCGCGGGAGACCCGGAGCCCGCGGCCACGACGAGCCCGGCCGCCGCGCCCGCCCGCAGCAGTGACCGACGGGACGGCGCCGTGTCCTCACCGGGGCCCACGATCGGGCAGCGTACGGCTTCGACCTGCAGAACGCCGCCTCTGACGGGCCACCGGCTCTCCGACGGATGGCCCGGTCACCCGGGGCCGGCGTCAGCCCGTGGGGGCAGCGCCTTCTCGAACGGGTGCTCCCCGACCTGCTCGGCCGGCAGGGCCAGGTCGTAGAGCGGGGTGTAGCCGGTCGCCAGGTACAGCCCGGTCGCCTCGGGCTGGCGCGGACCCGTTGTCAGGTAGACGCGGGTGTAGCCGCGGCGGCGGGCCTCGGCCTCCAGCTCGGCGAGCACGCGGCGGGCCAGCCCGCGGCGGCGGTGGGCGCCGCTGGTCCAGATCCGTTTCAGCTCGGCGGTGTCGGGGTCGTAGCGACGGAACGCCCCGCCGGCCACCGGTGTGCCCCCGTCGAGCAGGACCAGCAGCGCACCGTGCGGCGGCGCGAACTCCGCGGCCGGGTAACGGGTCATCTCCGCACCGGCCCTGGGGCCGTAGCGGGTGCGGTACTCGTGGTCGAGCTCGGCGAGCATGGGGGCGACGAGCGGATCGTGCAGCGCGGCATGGCGCACCTCGAGGACCGACACACCTCCATGAAACGCGGCGCCGCACCGCCGTGTGGTGTGGGGCCGGGCGCGCAGGGGCGGAGACCACGTGACGGTGGAGCACCTCGGCCCGGTCGGGGCGGACGGCGGCCCGGCCGGGCCGCCGTCCGACGTGGGAACTGCGGTCAGCTCGCCGCCAGCGGTCCGACCACCGGCGTCCACGGCCAGGTACGGCTCTCCGCGATGACACCGTGCACGCTGAACGGGTCCCCGTCGATCCACGTCGCCAGCTCGCGCTCGTCCGCGACGTCGTAGATCAGCAGGCCGCCCGATCCGTCGCCGAACGGGCCGGCCTGCCGCACGACGCCCTGGGCAACCATGCCCTGCAGGTACTCCCGGTGCATCGGGCGCACCCGGTCGAGCAGCGCCGTGTCGTCGGTGTAGCGCCAGACCACCGCGAAGAGCGCCATCAGGCCTTCCCCCCGGTGAGGAACTCCAGCGCCAGGGCGTTGAACACCTCGGCCTGCTCCCACTGGGGCCAGTGCCCCGCGTCGGAGATCACCTCGAAGCGGGCGTCCGGCATCTTCGCCGCCATCTCCATTCCCGCCGCGGCGGGGCCGGACGGGTCGTCGCTGGTCCAGACGACCATGGCCGGTCCGGCGACGGCGGCCAGCTCGTCGTCGGTGACCAGGTTCCGGGCGCGGATCTCGGGGTCCTGCAGGCACAGCAGGTGCTTCATGGACCGGGCGAACCCGGGCCGGGCGTAGATGGCGCGGCGGATGCCGACCAGCTCGTCGGTCACCGACGAGGGATCGGCCATCAGCCACTCCAGCCGGGCCCGGATGCGCTCCTCGCTGGGGTCGTCGGCGGCGGCCTGGGACAGGCTGCGGATCCGCTCCATCACCTCGGGGGTGGCCATCGTGCCGCCCGGGGTGTTGAGCAGGACCCGGCCGACCCGCTCCGGGTGCGCGGCCGCGTACTTGAGCGCGAGCCAGCCCCCGAGCGACTCCCCGGACAGGTGGGCGCGGTCGACCCCGAGCGCGTCGAGCAGGCCGTCGAGGTGCGCCACGTAGTCCGGCAGCTCGAGGTCGCGGGTGGCGTGGGTCGTGTAGCCGTGCCCCGGGTACTCGTAGGCGATCACGCGGAAGTGCTCCGACAGCGGCGCGATGTTGTGCGCGTACGCCTCCAGGTGCCCACCGGTGCCGTGCATGAGCACGAGCGGCTCGCCCTCGCCGGCCTCCAGGACCCGGGTCCGCCACTCGCCGACCTGTACGTAACGGATCTCGAACGCGAGGCCCGCCAGCGCGGACCAGACCGACGGCCGGCTCATGCCGGCACCCCCGCGTCCTTCAGCGCGGCCAGTACGTCGGCACCGGTGACGACCTCGCCGAGCAGGCCGAGGGTCTCCAGCGATGCCTGGTGGACCTCCGGCGCGGCCGCGCTGCACGCGTCGGACACCACGATCGTGCGGTACCCGAGGTCACCGGCCGAACGAGCGGTGCTCTCGACCGAGATGTTGGTGGCCACGCCCGTGATCACCACGGTGTCGATGCCGCGGCCGCGCAGCACGGCGTCCAGCTCGCTGCCGACGAAGCCGCTGACCCGCTGATGGGTGACGACGATGTCGCCCGCGGCCGGGAGGAGCTCGTCGACGATGTCGGCGGCGGGGGTGCCGTCGACCAGGCAGCCCTGCTGACCGACCATCGCGAGCAGCGGGAAGTTGCCCACCAGGTCGCCGTAGCCGGGCTGGAACGCCACCCGGGTGTAGACGACCAGGGCTCCGGCCGCGCGCGCGGCGTCCTGCAGGGCCTTCGTGGTCGGCACCACGCCGGTGGCCGTGGCCTGCTCGGCGAACAGCGCGCCGAAGGCGCCGTCGGGGGTGATCACATCGTTCTGGAAGTGCACCGCGATGATCGCGGTCCGGCGCGGGTCGAGTTCCATGGGGCCCTTCTCTGATGCTGCGGGGACAGATCTCAGGTGAGCGAGCGGGCGGTGGTCAGCCCGAATCCGGCGATCCACTCGGGGATCGCCTCGTAGAAGGAGGTCTCGACCTCGTAGCGGCCGGCGACGGCGAGCGCGGCGTACGCCGCGATCCAGGTGCGCACCTCGTGCGCGGAGTGCCCGCCCTGCTCGACGAACCAGTCGTTGCGCCAGTCGTCGACCCGCTCCAGCTCGCCGGACGCGAGCACGGCCAGCACCTCCTGGTCCCACCGCGGGTTGAGCGGCATCAGATCCGACGTTCCGGCGGCGAACGCGGCGATGGCGTCGACCACCCGGGCCTCCCGGGCCGCGCGCTCCTCGGCGGTGGGGTTGCGCCCGGCGATCAGCCGCTCGACGACCGGGGGCGGCGCCGAGTCCAGGCGCGGGACCGGCGGGTCGTGGGAGAGCCCGCCGGACCCGACGACGAGCACCCGCTTGCCGGTGGCCACCGCGGCCCGGCCGACGGCCTCGCCGAGGAGCCGGGCGCGGCCGACCGGGCCGAGCGGCTCGGCGACGCAGTTGATGAACACGGGCACCACCGGCACCGCGTCGATCGATCCGAAGAGCAGCTCCAGGGGCTGGCAGAAACCATGGTCGACCTGCATGCGTTCGGACATCGCGACGTCGATGCCGGAGGCGAGGACCTCACGGGAGATGGCGTGCGCGGCGTCGGCGTCGACCGGCAACGGACCCTTGGGCAGGCCGTAGTCGCCGACCGACTCGGCCGCCGCGCCGATGCAGAACGGCGGCATCATGTCGTAGAAGAACCCGTTGTAGTGGTCGGGCCCGAAGATCACGACGAGCTCGGGATCGTAGTCGCCGATGAATGCGCGGGCCCGGTCGAACGCCGCCTCCACCCGGCCGGCGGCCTCCGGCGCGGGTTCGGCCCGCCCCATCAGAGGAGTGTGCGAGGTCGTGCAGAGTGCCAAGGACATCGTCGGCTCCTAGCATTCTAGCGTTCCAACGATCGTAGGGGTGGGCGGTGAGCGCGGGCAAGACCTCCGCCCGCGGTCGCGGCGCCACCGGCTGCCCGCCCGGTTAGGCTGACAGGATGACCATGAGCGACCGCTCCGGACTTCGGCCCGCTGCGGGTGCTGCCCGCTCGTCGTCCGTGCGCCTCGGTTCGCTCGTCTACGAAGAGATCAAGGAGCGGCTGCTCGAAGGTGGCTACGCCGCAGGCGAGCGACTGCAGGTCGAGGCGCTCAAGGCGCAGTTCCAGGTGAGCAAGCAACCGGTGATGGAGGCGCTGCGCCGGCTGTCCGGGGAAGGGCTCGTCGAGATCATCCCGCAGGTCGGCTGCCAGGTGTGCAGCTATCCGCCGCAGGAGGTCGACGACTTCTTCCGGCTCTTCGGTGGCCTGGAGGGCACGATCGCCGAGGTCGCGGCGGCCCGGCGCACCGAGGCCCAGCTGCAGCGTCTCGCGCAGGTCGAGGACCACATCGCGAGGCTGCGCGCGGAGGTCGACCCCGGGCGGCGAAGCCACGGCTACCGAGTGCACAACCGCGAGTTCCACGCCGTGGTGCACGAGATGGCCGGCTCCCAGATCATGGCCGCCACCAGCCAGCGGATGTGGGACCTCAGCGACTTCCTGATCAACACGACCGGCATCTCCACCCCGCTGTCCGAGGCGCTCGACCAGCGCCACGCCGACCACGAGCGGATCACCGAGGCACTGCGTGCTCAGGACGGCGCCGCGGCGCGCCGCGAGATGGAGTCCCACATCGCGGGCACCGTCGACATCATCCGGCTGGAGGTCAGGGCGGCGGGCCCGGCCGCTGGCCGCAGCGGCAGCTGACGAGCCCTCACCCCAGCGCCGCGGCCAGCAGGTCCACCTGCGCGGGCTCGGCCCGGCACGGGAAGAGCACCAGCTCGTCGCAGCCCGCTTCACCCATCGCGGCCACGGTGTCGCGCACGGCGTCCGGGGTGGTCAGCGCGGAGTCGGCCACCGCGGCGGCCCCGGCGCCGACGAACGCGTAATAGTCCGTCAGGTACTCCCGGGCGTACCGCGCCCCGTCCTCACCCAGGGCGAAGTAGGCCACGGCCATCAGCCGGGGCGCGCCGTCACGGCCATGCCGCCGCCACGCCGCGCGCACCGCGGCCGCTCCCTCCGCGAAGAACCCGGTGCTGCCGGCGATCCAGCCGTCGCCGAACCGGCCCACCCGGTCCAGGGCCGGGCCGGACCGCCCACCGAGCACGATCCGCGGCCGGCCGTTCGACGGCGCAGGTCCCACGCGGACCGGCCCGGGCCGGCCGGTCCAGGTCTCGTGCAGCTCGGTGAGCACCTCGTCGAGCCGCCGGCCCCGCCTGCCGAAGTCGGCGCCGGTGGCCCGGTAGTCGTCCGGCCGGGTGCCGACGCCCAGGCCCAGGGTGAACCGCCCGCCCGAGAGCCGGTCGAGCGTCGCGGCCTGGCTGGCCAGCAGCGCCGACGGCCCCCGGTTCGGGGCCAGCAGCACGTAGGTGCCCAGCCCGATCCGCTCGGTCACGGCTGCGGCCGCCCCGAGCGTGACCAGCGGCTCGTAGTTGTCGTAGACCAGCCGGTCCAGTGTGGCCAGTGAGGCGAACCCGGCGGCCTCCGACCGCCGGGCCCACTCCACGATCTGGCCCGGCCGCGCGCCGGGGATCGCCGCGGGCAGCCCGATCCCGACGCGCGTGCCTGCCGAATCAGCCAAGCTCCAGCCCCTTCAGTGCCGGGATCACCTCGCGCCCGTACAGCTCGTAGGAGCGCAGGGTCTGCTCGCGGGTGAGGGTGCCGAACGACCCCCAGAAGATGATGTTGCCGCACTGCAGCGTCTTCGCCTGCTCGGCCAGCTGGTCGCGCACCGTCTCCGGCGAGCCCACGCAGATGATGCCCGCCTCGATAAGGCCCTCCCAGCTGATCGGGCCGGACGTGAACGGCCGGAAGAACGACTGGTAGTACTCGTATCCGGCCGGGACGTTGTCCAGGTCCTCGAAGATCGCGTGCTCCTTGAACAGCGCGAACAGGTGGCCGAGCGCGGGCTCGGCGATGTCGCGGGCCTGCTCGTCGGAGTCGGCGACGAAGATGTTGCGCATCACGGCGAGCTGGTCCGGACTCGTCGAGTTCCCGGCATCGGCCGCCGCCTTGCGGTACCGGTCGAACATGTCCTTGGTCTCGCCGACCGGCAGGAACGTGTGGCCCATCTTGTAGCCCTTGCGGCCCGCCCACTCCACGGTCTCCGGGCTCAGCGCCGTGATCCAGACCGGCGGGTTGGGCTGCTGCAGCGGCCGCGGCCAGATGCTGACGTCCTGGTAGTCCCAGAACCTGCCGTGGTGGCTGAAGACCGGGTTGTGCCACGCGGTGTGGATGAGCTCCATGCCCTCCTCGAAGCGCGGCCGGGTCTCCTCCATCGGCACGCCCTGACGCAGGAACTCCTGCTCGTCCACCCCGCGACCCAGGCCGACCTCGAGCCGCCCGCCGGTGAGGTAGTCGAGCATCGCCGCCTCCTCCGCGAGCCGGCGCGGGTCGTGGAACGGGATGATGTTGGCCATCACGCCCAGCCGCATGTTCTTCGTCAGCTTCGCGACCGTCGCCACCAGCAGGTTGGGTGAGGGGCTGACGTTGTAGGCGGTGAAGTGGTGCTCGCTGAAGAAGATCCCGTCGAAGCCCTGGTCGTCGGCCTTCAGCCAGGACTCGAAGTGCCAGTCGTAGAGCTCGGCGCACTTCGCCGGGTCGAACTTCTCCGGGTCCGGGTCGAACGGGTAGTTGAAGATGTCGAAGATCCAGCTCTTGACCATGGACGCTCCTTTGCGCTCCGGGCAGTGCGGACTGACGGACGGGACTGGACGGTCAGGGGGTCTCGGTCCACCTCGGGGTGGCGAACTCAGGGCGCAGCGTCGGTTCGAAACGGTCCAGCTTGATACCGATCTTGGGCAGCACCTGCTCGACCAGCAGTTCGTTGCTGCGCAGCAGCTTGTCGATCGGCGCGGGACCGACGCCCATCCAGAGCACGAGCAACTCGATGCCGAACATCTCGATCGCCTGCTCGAGCTTGCGGGCCACGGTGTCCACCGAGCCGGTGATCGAGTACCCGCGGTCGACCATGGTCTGGTAGGTGTTCGCGATCGACCCCTCCTCTCCGGGGTAGCGCAGGGCCTCGTTGAACCCGAAGTGGTCGTGCCACTCCGGCCAGATGAAGCCGAGCGCGTCCGAGCCGATCGCGAAGGCCTCCTCGTCGGTGTCGGCCACGACGACCTCGCGGAAGTGCCCGACGTTGCGCCCCCAGCCGATCGACGGGTCCCGTTGCCGCGCCTCGTCGTGGTAGGCGTCGAGGCAGGCCTTCACCGTCTGCTCGATCGGGGAGAAGATGATCGGCCAGCCGCCCTCGCGCGCCGCCCAGCGGATCGTGTTCGGGCTCAGCGTGAACGGCACCATCAGCTCGATCGTGGACGGATCCTGCAGCGTGTTGGGCGCGATGCCGATCTTCTGCAGCTCCCCGTCCGCCCCGACCGTGGCGGGCGCCATCACCCGGGTGCCGGGGTGGTCCCAGGCGATCCCGGACGGGGGCACCTGCCAGTGCCTGCCCTGGAAGGAGAACTCCCGGTTCTCCCAGAGCCCGCGGACGACCTGGTAGGACTCCTCGAACAGCTCGCGGTTGATCGCGTCGTGCTGCGCGTACTCCGGGTCGGTGGCGAAGGTGGCGACGGCACCGTTGCGCTGCCCGATCGTCGTCACGTGCCGGCTCTGGTAGCCGCGGGCGAACCCGGCGAACATCCGGCCGCCGCTGAAGTGGTCGAGCATGGCCAGGTCCTCGGCCACCAGGATCGGGTTCCGCGCGGGCAGCACGGTCGCCATCTGGCCGATGCGCAGCTTCTTCGTGATCCCGGCGGCCCACGAGCCCAGCAGGATCGGGTTGTTCGACATCTCGAGACCCTCGAGATGGAAGTGGTGCTCGGAGAACGCCGCGAAGTCGAACCCGAGATCGTCGAGCTGCCGCAGGACGGCAGCGTTCTCGAACAGGGCCCGCTGGTAGAAGTTCGGGTTCGCGCCGGCGTAGCCGCGACGGAACTCCTCCGGCGTCGCCGCCGCGCTGGGCAGCAGGAACGTTCCCAACCTCATCGTGGAAGAACCTCCGGGAGCGTCAGAAGGCCCCCATTGGCCTCCTAGCATGCCAGATGCAACACGTGCCCCGGATCACTGTCAAGAATCCTGCGACGGGTGATCGTTTCCTGGCGCGAGCGCACGCGCGGGACCCGACCCCGAACGGCCGGAAAGCCGCTGCCCCACCGGCGGACGGCGGGACAGCGGCTTTCCGGCACCGGCGGTGCGGGGGCTCAGGCGTCGGTGCGGACCTCGGCGCCGTCCTGTGCCCAGCGGGTGTGGAACGCACCCTCGGTGTCGGTACGCCGGTAGGTGTGCGCGCCGAAGAAGTCCCGCAGCCCCTGGATCAGGTTGGCCGGGCCGCGCTCGCGGCGGTAGCCGTCGTAGTAGGACAGCGACGAGGAGAACGCCGGGATCGCGACACCCTGCTCGGTCGCCTTCACCACGACCCTGCGCCACGCGTCCTGCGCGTTCGCGACGGCCTCGGTGAAGTAGGGCACCATCAGCAGGTTGTCCAGGTCCGGGTGTTCGGCGTAGGCGTCCCGGATCCGGTTGAGGAACTGCGCGCGGATGATGCAGCCACCACGCCAGATGGTGGCCATCGCACCCAGGTCGAGGTCCCAGCCGTTGGCCGCCGACGCCGCCCGCATCTGCGCGAAGCCCTGCGCGTAGGCGACGACCTTGCTCGCGTAGAGCGCCTGCCGGATGTCGTCGACCAGGTCGGTCTCGTCGGCGCCGCCGCCCGGAGTGGGCCCGGCGAGCGTCGTCGACGCGGCCTTGCGCTCGTCGCGCAGGGCCGAGAGCCCGCGGGCGAAGACCGCCTCGGTGATGCCGGTCAGCGGCACTCCGAGCTGGAGGGCGTCGATCGCGGTCCAGGTGCCGGTGCCCTTCTGCTCGGCCTGGTCGACGATCACGTCGACCAGCGGCTCCCCGGTCTTCTCGTCGGTCTTGGCGAGCACCTTGGCGGTGATCTCGATGAGGAACGACTCCAGGTCTCCGGAGTTCCACTCCTCGAAGATCTTCGCGATCGCCGGCACATCGAGCCCGGCGACGCTGCGGAGCAGGTCGTAGGCCTCGGCGATCAGCTGGATGTCGGCGTACTCGATTCCGTTGTGCACCATCTTCACGTAGTGACCGGCACCGTCCGGCCCGACCTGGGTGCAGCACGGAGTGCCGTCGACGACGGCGGCGATGGAGGTCAGGATCTCCTCGACCTCCGCGTAGGCGGCCGGATCGCCGCCGGGCATGATGCTCGGCCCGAGCAGCGCGCCCTCCTCGCCGCCGGACACGCCGATGCCCATGAACCGCAGGCCGCGCTCGGCGCACTCCTCGGTACGGCGCTTCGTGTCGGCGAAGTGCGAGTTGCCGGCGTCGATGATGATGTCGCCGGCGTCGAGCAGCGGGGACAGCTCCTCGATCACGCCGTCGACCGGAGCGCCGGCCTTGACCATGACGATGATGCGCCGCGGCCGCTCCAGCGCAGCCACGAAGTCGGCGAGGTTCTCGGCGGCGGTGAACGCGCCCTCGTCCCCGTACTCCTCCATGAACTCCTTGGTGCGCGCGCTCGTCCGGTTGTGGACGGCCACCGGGACGCCACGCCGGGCGATGTTGCGGGCCAGGTTGGCCCCCATCACGGCGAGCCCGGTGACCCCGATGCGGCTCTGTCCGGTCGTCGGCGTCGTCGAGGCGGTCATCGACACTCCCTCACTGCTCGAATCGGCTTTCACGGGCCCCGCGGACCCCGGCACTCGACGCTGCGGTCACGTAGCGAGGCCGGCTCGATCATTGCACGCCCACGACGCCGGTCAGCCCACGCAGCCGTGCTCCAGATGTGATCCGGATCGGCGTTCCGGGCTCTTCGTGCTGGTCGGTACCGCCCGTCCGGTTCGGTGGGCCCGCGGGGCGGCCCGACCCGTCGTCGTCCTTCTCATAGATCATCGCGTCGACCCGGCACGGACGGGGGACGAGGCCGCCCCCGGCCCGCCGCCGGACCCCTGTAGGTACCCGATCGTGCGGTTCCGCTCGTACGCGGTGGCCGGCGCCCTCGTGGTCCATACGATCGCGTCATGGCAACGATGCCCGCGCCTCCCACGCACGCCCCGGTCCTCGATCTCGCCATGAGCGGCCTGGTTGCACGGGCGTTGTTCACCGTGACCGAGCGAGGTGTGCCCGATCTGCTCGCCTCCGGTCCGCTCGGCTCCGCCGAGATCGCGGGGGCGACCGGGGCCCGGCCGCACGCCATGCACCAGGTGCTGCGCGCGCTCGCCGCCGCCGGCTACTTCCGCACCGACGGTTCTGGCCGGTTCGCTCTCACCGTGCTCGGGGAGACGCTGCGCACCGGGCACCCCAGCGCGGCCCGCGACCTCGTCCTGACGATGTGCGGCCCGTCGGTGTCGGCCGCGCTGGCCCGGTTCCCCGAGTCGGTCGACACCGGGCGGCCCGGGGTCGACCTCGAGTTCGGCGAGCCCTTCTTCGACCACCTGCACTCCCGGCCGGACGAGGCCGCCTCCTTCAACCGGATGATGATCAGCATCCACGGCACCGAACCGGCCGCGGTCGCGCAGGCCTACGACTTCAGCGGCGTCGGGCACGTCGTCGACGTCGGCGGCGGGATCGGGACCATGCTGCGCACGGTGCTGGAGGCGAACCCGGGTCTGCGCGGGACCCTGTTCGACCTGCCGAGCGTGCTCGTCCAGGCGCGGGAGCACCTCGCGGACCTCGGTGGGCGCTGCGATCTCGCCGGCGGCAGCTTCTTCGACGGGGTGCCGGCCGGCGCGGACGCCTACCTGCTCTCGCACATCGTGCACGACTGGAACATCGACGCCTGCCGCACGATCCTGGGCCACTGCCGGGACGCGCTGGCCCCCGGTGGCCGGGTGCTGATCGTCGAGATGGTGCTTCCGGAGGGCGACGAACCGCACCCGGGCAAGCTCCTCGACCTGGCGATGCTCGCGCTCGTGGGTGGGCAGGAGCGCACCGGCGAGGAGTACCGGGAACTCTTGGCCGGAGTCGGGCTCGAGATGACCCGGATCGTGCCGACGGCGTCGGCGGTCAGCGTGATCGAGGCCGTGCGCGCCGGCGACTGAGCGCTGCGGCACCCCTGCGGGACAAGCCGGCGGCGCCGCTGCGGACCGGGCCCGTCCCGCAGCGCGGCGATGCGCTCCTGAGCTTCGGTTCACCGGGACCGGGACGCGGCCCCTGGCGGTCGCGCGCCCGCTGCCCGGTTCCGCCCGGCCGGGCTCTCTTGCCGTTCGTGCGTGACGCAGGTTACGGTCTGTCGGCACGCTAGCATTCCAGTTGCAGGAGAAGGGGACCGGGACATGCCCGTCCGCACCGGCGCGCAGTACATCGAGAACCTCCAGAAGCACCCACGAGAGGTGTGGCTGCGCGGCGAACGCGTCGACGACGTCACCGCGCATCCGGCGCTGCGACGGCCGATCGAGCAGATCGCCCGGCTCTACGACATGCAGCACGACCCCGAACTGGCCTCCGTCCTCACCGGCCCGGGCCCTGACGGCGCCCCGGTCGGCCGGGCCTTCCTGCCCTGCCGGACGCCCGAGGACCTCGCCCTCCGGCGCGCCGCGTACCGGGCGTGGGCGGAGCCGACGCTGGGCCTGATGGGCCGCTCGCCGGACTTCCTGAACACCACGTTGATGGCGTTCACCGAGTCACCAGGGGTGTTCGCCAGGCTCGGGCAGCGGTATGCGGACAACATCGCGCGCTACTACGAGTACGTCCGCGACAACGACCTGTTCCTCACCCACGCGCTGATCACCCCTCAGACCGACCGCTCCAAGACCGCGTCCGAGCAGCAGGAGCAGTTCCTGCACATGGGCGTGGTCTCCGAGACCGCGGAGGGCCTGGTCGTGCGCGGGGCCCGGATGCTCGCCACGCTCGCCCCGATGGCCGACGAGCTGATCATCTACAGCCTGCCCGGCCTGCGACCCGGCGACGAGCGCCACGCCGCCTGCTTCGCGATTCCGATCGACACCCCGGGCCTGCGGCTGATCTCCCGCGCCCCGTTCGACGACGGCACCCGGCATCCGTTCGACCACCCGCTGTCCTCGCACTTCGAGGAGGCCGACTGCCTCGTCGTGTTCGACGACGTGCTCGTGCCCTGGGACCGGGTGTTCCTGCACGGCGACGTCGCGCTGGCGAACGCGCTCTACGCCGAGACCAACCTGCGACAGCACACCGCGCACCAGACCGGGGTGCGCGGCCTGGTCAAGCTCCAGTTCGTGACCGGGCTCGCGATGAAGCTGAGCCAGTCGGTGAAGATCGACGGCTTCCTGCACGTGCAGCAGAAGCTCGGCGAGTGCATCGCCGCCGTCGAGCAGGCGCACGCGCTGATCGTCGCGGCCGAGGCCGAGTACGAGACCACGGCGACCGGGACCGTCCGGCCCCGGTTCAACTCGCTGCAGACGCTGCGGGTGCTGCTGGCGACCCAGTACCCGAAGCTCGTCGAGATCCTGCAGACCCTCGGCGCCGGCGGGCTGCTCATGATGCCCTCTGCCGAGGACTTCGACTCCCCGATCGCCGAGGACGTCGCGCGCTACTACCGAGGCGCGGAGATGTCGGCCGTGGACCGGATCCGGCTGTACAAGCTGGCGTGGGACCTGTGCGGCGACGCGTTCGGCCAGCGCGCGCTGCAGTACGAGCGCTACTACGCCGGCGACCCGGTCCGGATCCTGGCCATGAACTACCTGAGCTACGACAAGGACTCCTGCTTCGCGCTCGTCGACCGGGCTCTGGCCCTGGCGGGTGACCCGACGTCACACCGCGATGATCCAGCCGGCTGACTTCCGCCGGGCACTGGGGCAGTTCGCCACCGGGGTCACCGTGATCAGCGCGACGACCCCGGACCGCGGGCCGGTCGGGTGCACGGTGAGCGCGTTCTGCTCGCTGTCACTCGACCCACCGCTGGTGCTGGTGTGCCTGAACAGGGACCGGGCGATGCACCACGCACTGGCCGGGGCGCCCGGCTACGCGGTGAGCATCCTCGCCTCCGACCAGGCCGAACTGGCCCGGGACTTCACCCGCCCGGTGCCCGACCGCTTCACCGGCGTCGCGCACTCCCCCGGCCGCTACGGCCCGCACCTGGACGGCGCGATCGCGCATCTGGACTGCGCCCGGCACGAACTGCTCGACGGCGGCGACCACGTGATCGTCGTCGGGCGGGTGGAGGGGCTGCGGGTGCACGACGGCGAACCGCTGCTCTACGCCCAGGGCGCGTTCCTGGACCTGCCCGGGCCGGACTGGCGGCGCGCCGGGGCGACCGCCCCGCACGAATGGCTGCTCTCCGCTCCCTGGTGATCCGCCGTCCCCTCCGCGCCGAGGCTTCGGGGAGCCCGCGCGTCCCACCCGTCGAGAGGTGCGCGTTGACGCCACCACCGACGACCGTTCCCACGACCACCACCGCAAAGGAGCAGTGATGGAGTTCTTCATCGGATCGTGCGCGAAGATCGACCAGGTCGGCATCGTGAAGCAGGCGGAGGACGTGGGCGTCACCCACTTCGGCGCGGGCGAGGGCCCGCTGCTGTTCAGTGACCCCTACCAGTTCCTCGCCCTCGCCGCGCGCGACACGACGTCGATCAACCTGGGCACCTGGGTGACCAACCCGCTGACCCGCATCCCGGCCGTCACCGCCAACTCCCACGCCACCCTCAACGCGCTGGCGCCGGGACGGGTGTTCATGGGCATCGGGACGGCGAACAACGCACTGCGCTCGATGGGCCACTCGCCCGCGACCATCGCCGAGCTGGACGATGCGCTGCGGGTCAGCACGGCCCTGATGGCCGGCGAGCGAGTGACCGAGACCTGGCGCGGCAAGGAGCGTGAGCTGCAGTTCCTGGACCCGAACGGGCACTGGTACAACTTCGCCGATCCGATCCCGGTGTGGATGGCCGCCGGCGGCCCCCGCGGTATCCAGGTGGCCGCGCGCTACGCCGACTACGTGGCCTACTGCCTCGGGCCGGACCCCGAGATGATCAAGTTGGTGCGCCGCGAACTGGACAAGGCCGTTGCCGACGCGGGGCGCGCCCCGGGTTCGGTCAAGCTGGTCGCGGTGAGCTGGTTCTACCAGCTGCGCAACGGCGAGACCTGGGAGGACGCCGTCGACTCCGGCTTCGGCTCCGGGCCGATCAGCTCGTGCCTGACCAACGTCGGGTTCATGCAGGCCCACGCCTCCGAGCTCGACCCGCAGATCGTGGAGGCGACGACGCAGGCCGCGATGGCCTATCTCGGCGACCCCAACGCCGCTGACCCGCCGCACTACCTGGAGACCTGGGCGAAGTACCTGCGCGGGCTCGACCCCGCGCACCGGTCGCTGATCACCAAGGAACTGTGCGACTACTGGTGCCTCTACGGGTCGCCGGACGAGATCTGGGAGAAGAGCCAGGGCATGCTCGAGGCCGGGGTGGACATGATGAGCGTGTTCCTGTCCAACCCCTTCACGGCCGAGCGCGACATCGCCGACATCGGATCGTCGATCCTGGCCCGCGCCTGACCCGCCGAGCACTGGAACGGCGTTCCGGATTCCGGCACACCTCGCCGATCTTCGTGGTCGGGCCCCGTAGGTTCGGGGACCGGTCGAGCAGTGGAGGCGGACGTGGGTTCAGGGCAGGGTGCAGGGCAGCCGGGACACGGCGAGTACGACGTGGTGCTGCTACGACACGGCGAGACGGTCGGCTACGACGCCGATCACGGTCTCACCCCGCTCGGCGAGGAGCAGGCCCGGGCCCGGGGCACGGCGCTGGCCGCCGAGCTCAAGCCCGGCACCACGGTCCGGATGCCCCACGCGCGCACCGCGCGGGGCACCGCGACGGCGGTGACCGTGCGGGCCACGCTCGTCGAGGCACTCGGCGGGGAGGCGGTGGAGGGGATCGAGATCGGCCCGCTCTACCCCGAGCCGTGGTTCGACAACCTGCGCTTCAACCTGCACGGCGAGGCCGTCGACACCTCGGTCGCGGTGACCACGCGGCTGGGGCTGCCCGACGGTGAACTGCCGGACTGGGCTGCGGAGTACGACCGGTTCGACACCGACTACCGCGCCTTCGCGGGTGGGCCGATCGAGTACTGGCTGCACAACCCGACGCTGTACTTCGAACCGCCGCACGTGGCGGCGCACCGGTTCTGGCGCGGCATCGCGACGCTCGGCGCGGACCGCCCTGACAACCTGGTCGCCGTCGTGTGCACGCACTCCGCGCCGATGCGGGCGTTCATCGCCACGGCGATCGGGAGCGACCCCGGGGAGCCGGAGAACCTCGAGGAGATCCGGGTGCGCGTGCGGCCCGACGACTCGGCGACGGTGACCTACCGCGACCACGTCGTGCACATGCACGTGCCGCCGCAGCCACCGCCGTGGATCGACCGCGCCTGGTTCGAGTCCTTCGGGCGTTGACGTGCCCGTGGGTGGATGACACCGGTCGAACGGTGTCATCCACCCACGAGGCGTCAGGTGTTCGTGTTGTCCGGCGGGACGTCCGGCGGCAGCTCACCCGCCGGTCCGGGACCGTGCCGCGGTACCGGCCCGGGCAGGTCGAGCGTGTAGGCGGTCATGGACAGCGACCCGTAGGCATACCCGTCCACCAGCACGTCGGCCGGGCGCCCGGACGCACCGGCCAGTCCGGCCAGGTAGAGCAGCGGGATGAAGTGGTCGGGGGTGGGTACCGCGGCCCGGAAGTCCGGTGAGTTCTGCAGCCGCAGCACCGCATCCGGATCGCTGGTCATGGCTTCCCTGGCCGCCTCGTCGAAGCGCTGGGCCCAGTCGAAGCCGGTGTCGGTGAGCCGCCAGTCGATGCCGCCCAGGTTGTGCACGACGTTGCCGCTGCCGACGACCAGCACCCCGCTGTCGCGCAGCGGCGCCAGCTTCGCGCCCAGTTCGAGGTGGTAGTCGAACGGCTTCACGCCGTTGATCGACAACTGCACCACGGGGATGTCGGCCTCGGGGAACATGTGGGCCAGCACGGACCACGTGCCGTGGTCGAGGCCCCAGCTGTCCTCGTCCATCCCGACCCAGGTCGGCTTGACGATCTCCGACAGCTCCTCCGCGACCTCCGGGGCGCCCTGGGCCGGGTAATCCACCGCGAACAGCTCCGGCGGGAACCCGTAGAAATCGTGGATCGTGCGCGGCCGCGGCATCGCGGTGACGGCGGTGGCATTGATGTACCAGTGCGCCGAGACGACCACGATCGCCCGCGGGCGCGGGATGGTCGCGCCCAGCGCACGCCACGACTCCGTGTAGCGGTTCCGCTCGAGCGCGTTCATGGGGCTGCCGTGGCCGATGAACGCCGCCGGCATGCTCGGGGAGGTCACATCGTGCAGCCTAGAACCGCGAGACGGCGACCACAGCGGCCAGAACCGCCAGCACGACGTTGATGCCGAGCATCGGGAACTCCTTGCGCCGGGCGTGCACCACGGCCCCGACCATCAACAGCACCGGGCCCAGCGCCGCCAGCGGGTCAGCACCGGCGCGATCCCGGTCGCCCACGGCAGCACGAGACCGATCGCGGCCAGTATCTCGAGGGCGCCGATGGCCTTGATCGCGCCGTCGAACGTGGGGTCCGGCACGCGCCGGACTTGAACACTCAACAGCGTAGACCGAAAAGCATGAGAGTTGACATAACCGGGTGGATCGTCATCCGACGTGATCACGGGAGCTCGCGCGTGCTGTCCACCCAGTCGTCGATGCGCTCCCACCAGTGGTAAAGCCAGTCCACCTGGGCCTCCCGACCGGTCGGCACCTCGCTCGCGGGGACGCGCCACCAGCGCATCCGCACGCTCCCGTCCAGGGGCAGCTCCCGCCAGATGTCGGCCACCGTGAACAGGTGGTCGAGCCCGGCGTGCGCCACCCAGACCACGTCGGCCTCCGGGGCCGCGGCCAGCGCGGCCGCCACCCCACCGGGACGCGGCGGCAGCACGTGGCGCATCCGCTCCGAGCGCCGCGCCATCTCCTCCAGCCCCCGGACCCGCAGCCGCTCGATGCCGGCGAGCCGGCGCCGCTCGGTGAAGTTGCCGCCCTCCGGGAAGATCACGAACGCGTCGTTGTGGTCGAGCGCGGTGGCCAACTCGCCGATCCGGCGCTCCGTCTCGTCCCCGCCGCCGGACAGGAAGCGGTTGGGCAGCCGGTTCAACACGACGTCGAGCGCTGGGTCCCACTGCAACGCCCCGGACAGCACGATCCGCGGCTCCCGCGCGTACCAGTTGACCAGCGCGTGCATGAGCAGGAACGAATCGCCCGGTCCCGCATGCCGGCAGAAGACCAGCAGCGGGCGATCGAGGTACTCGTCCGGGTCCGGACCCTCGATCTCCACCCGCAACCGCAGCACCCGGGCCGCCTCCCGGAAGAGCACCCGCAGGTACCAGCCCACCAGTTGGTAGTGCAGGTACTGGAACGGCGGCGTGCGCACCGCCAGCCCGAAGCCCGCGAGCAACCACAGCGCGAACAACGCGACCAGCACCGCGCTCTCCAGCAGCAGCGCCACCACCGCCACCCACAGCACCCGCAGCGCACGCAGCCGGCCCGGGAGCAGCGGCGAGACGGCGGCGGCGACGAGCAACCACACCGGCAGGGTGAACAGCACCGCGACGGTCACCCCGAGCACGACCGGGGCGAGCACGACCCGGCGGAACCAGCGCGGCGGGAGCCCGCGCTGCAGGAGGGATCTCACGAAACACCCCGGCCAGGGTCGCCGGCCGGCAGGTGCGCCGCCAGGTACTCCACCGACGCCCGATGGGCACCCGCGATGCGTTGCCCGACACCGTCGACGTCTCGGTAACGCAGCGCGGCCCGGCTGTCCCATGAGGGCGCTGCACCCTCCCCCGCGGGCAGCACGTGCACCTCGACACCTTCGGGCACCGCGGCCAGGTCGCGCGCGTACCGGTGCCGGCGCGCGATCTCGAACGACACCATCGCCACCTCCCAGGGCCGTCGCGGCGGTCGCAGCGGCTGGTCGACCCGGCCGACGTGCAGCACGAACACCCGTTGCGCGCCCAGGTCGACGGCCCGTCCGAGCGGGATGCTGTTGACCAGGCCGCCGTCGAGGTAGTGGCGGCCGTCGACGACGGCGGGCGGCAACAGTCCGGGCACGGCCGCGGAGGCCAGCACGGCCTCCACGACCGGGCCGCGGTCGAACCAGTGCTCGGCCGCGTCCTCGATGTCGGCGGCGCAGCACTCGAACCGCACCGGTAGATCCTCGATGCGCAGCTCGCCCAGCTCCGCGCCCAGGACCCGGCGCAGCGGACCCGACGGGTGCGCGGCCACCCCGCTGCGGGCCAGCTCGTGCAGCCGGCGGACCGTGCCGGCGCCGAAGACCGCACGCGCGTCCGGCTGGACGCGCTGTGGCGCTCCTCAGCCCCGGATGGGTGAAGATGGGCACGGGCCCGTCGCTACGAGCCGACGAACGGCAGGAGAGGAACTCGTGATCCCCGTCCTGCTCGCGCTGGGCACCGCGGTCGGCTACGGCGTCGCGAACTTCCTCGGCCCCACACTCGGGCGCAGGATGCCGCTCGCCGCGGTGCTGCTCGGCAGCCAGCTCGCCGGGCTCGCGGTCTCGACCGTGCTGGTTCTCGGCTCCGCGATCGACATGACGGTCGTCGGGGTGGCGTTCGCCCTGGCCGCAGGGGTGAGCAACGCCGCGGCACTGGCCGCCTTCTACCGCGCCGGCACGACCGGTGATCTCAGTGTCGTCGCCCCGATCACCGCGACCAGTGCCGCTGTGCCGGTGCTCCTCGGCCTGGTGACCGGTGACCGGCCCGGCGTGCCGCAGATCGTCGGCATCCCGGTCGCGCTGATCGGGATCGCACTGGCGGCCCGACCGCAACGGTCGTCGCAGTCACGGCCGGTCCCGGTGCCGGTCGGCGGCGCCCCGCCCGTCGACGTGCCCCCGGCGCGGACGGCCGGCTCCCGCGGTGTCGGCTGGGCGATGCTCGCGGCGCTGCTGTTCGGCGTGTTCCTGACGACGTACGCCCACGCCGCCGACGACTCCCCCACCGGTGCGCTGTTCTGGTCGCGGGTCTCCCTGGTCACGGCGACCGCCATCGGGATCGTGGTGCTGCGCGCGGCGGTCCGGGTGCCAGGCCGCGACGCGCTGCTCGTGCTGATCCCCGGCCTGCTGCTGGCGCTGGGCACCTACACCTTCGGCGAGGCCGCCCGCCTCGGCCTGCTCAGCGTGGTGTCGGTGATCGCGACGTTGAACCCGGTGATCACGGTCCTGCTGGCCGTCGTGGTGCTGCGCGAACGGCTGGCCCGGGCCCAGTGGATCGGCACGCTGACCGCGCTGGCCGGGGTGGTGCTGCTGGCCGCGGGGTGATGCGTGAGGAGCCGGCAGCCGCGGAGACTCCACGACTCGCGCTCCCGAATACCGCGACTCGCGCTCCCCGATACCGCGACTCGCGCGCGTCGATACCGCGACTCGCGCGTGTGAAGGCCGCGACTCGCGCGCGGTGATACCCCGACTCGCGGGAGTCAGAAGGCCGGCCAGGGGATGGCCGGTCCGTAGCCCGACGGCTCCGGGTAGCGCCGCCGCGCGAGCAGCGCGTCCACCCGCCGCGACAGGGCCGCGACCTCCCGGCGGGTGACGTGTTCGCCCAGCGCCGTGCACAGCCCTCCGTCCAGCTCGGACCGCAGCCGGCGCAGCGCCTCCAGGACGTCCTCGGACAGCTCCTGGCCGACCCAGCCCCACAGCACGGTGCGCAGCTTGTCCTCGGTGTGCAGCGTCAGCCCGTGGTCGACGCCGTACACCCGGCCGTCGGTCCCCGCCAGCACGTGCCCGCCCTTGCGGTCGGCGTTGTTGGCCACGACGTCGAACGCGGCCATCGCTCGCAGCTCGGGACGGTCCGCGTGCACCAGGACGGCCGGCTCACCGTGACCGTCGCGGGCCCGCAGCACGCCCAGCCAGCCCGGTGGCACCTCCGCCGGTGCACAGACGTCGACCAGCTCGCACTCGTCGTCGGTGTCCACCCAGGCCTGGACCATGCCGGGCCCGAACGGCCCGTCGCGCAGCACGGTGGGCGGCACGACGTTCCAGCCCGCCGCCTCGGAGATCAGGAAACTGGCGACCTCGCGGCCGGCCAGCGTGCCGTCGGGGAAGTCCCAGAGCGGGCGCTCGCCGCGGACGGGCTTGTAGACGCACCGCATGTCGGCGCCGTCGAGCGCCACGGTGCCGAACAGGGTGGTGTTCGAGGCATCGACCAGCCGCCCGGTGATTTCCATGCGGCCGTCACGTAGTAGTCCCGGCAGAGCCGGGTCACGGAGCTCCAAGGTCGTCGGTCAGTCCTCGACCGGGGACCGCTGGTGGTACCCGTTCAGCCGGACGCACACGTGGCCCTGCGGGTCGAGCGGTTCCGCGCACAACGGGCAGGGGGCCCGCCCGGCCGACACCACCCTCTCGGCCCGCTCGGCGAACGCCTTGGCCTGTACCGGGGACAGGAACACGCGCAGCGCGTCCGGGCCCTCCTCGGTGTCGTCGAGCACGACCGACTCGTCGATCTCCTCCTCGGTGACCGCGAGCAGCTCCACCACGATCGAGCGCGAGTCTGCGTCCCAACCCAGCCCCATGGTCCCGACCCGGAACTCCTCCTCCAGCGGCACGGCGAGGGGATCGGCGTCGAACTCGTCACCGCCGGGCTCGGTGGCCAGCTCGGGGCCGAAACGGCGGGCCACTTCCTGCAGCAGCGCGCCGATGCGCTCGGCGAGCACCGAGACCTGCTGCTTCTCGAGCAGCACGCTGATGGTCCGGGCGTCCTCGATCGCCTGCAGGTAGAAGGACCGGTCGCCGGGCTCGCCGACGGTCCCGGCGATGAACCGCTCGGGCTGGCGGAAGACATGGATGACGCGTGACATGGCAATACGAGACTAGGCCAACGCGGCGCGGGGAGCACGTCCGCGCCCCGAAGGCATCAGGTGGATCCGCCCACCACAGCGTCCGATGTGCGCTTCGCGGCGGTGCGCCGGCGTTTCGCCTTGGGCGGGATCAGGCTCGCGAGATCGCCTCCGAGATCGTTGACCCGGGAGACGAACGGGCGGGTCTCCGTGTAGTGGACGACGCTCACCGAGCACGTGTCGACCACGATCCGCTGGAAGTTGTCCAGGTGTGTGGCCAGCGCGTCGGCCAGCACCGACTTGATCACGTCACCGTGGCTGCAGGCCAGCCAGACGGCGTTCGGGCCGTGCTCGGCGGCGATCCGGGCCCCGTTGGCCCGCACCGCGGCCACCGCGCGGGCCTGCATGCCGGCCAGGCCCTCGCCGTCGGGGAACACCGCCGCGGAGGGGTGCGCCTGCACGACCTTCCACAGTGGTTCCTTGGCGAGCGTCTTGAGCGTGCCACCGGTCCAGGCGCCGTAGTCGACCTCGGACAGGCCGGGCTCGACGATCGGGGTGAGCCCGCGAGCGGCGGCCAGCGGTGCGACGGTCTGCTGGCAGCGTGTCAGGGGCGAGCTGACGATCTCGGCCAGCGGCAGCGGCGCGAGCCGCTCGACCACCCGCTCGGCCTGCGCCCGTCCGGTCTCGTCCAGCTCGACGCCCGGGCTGCGGCCGGCGAGCACGCCGGCCGCGTTGGCCGACGACCGCCCGTGCCGCAGCAGGATCAAGGTGGTCACGATCCGCGAGCGTACGGGTCCGGCTGCGGGGCCGGCTCAGGTGGCCGAGACGGCGCCGATCGACAGGGCGGCGAGCAGCGCGGTGCCGAGCGCGATCCGGTAGGCGACGAAGACGTAGACGCTGTGCCGCTCGACGTAACGCAGCAGCCACGCGATCACCGCGTAGCCGACCACGAACGCGATGAGCGTCGCGACGAACATCTGCAGCCCGCTGGGGCCGTCGCCGGCGAACACGTCGGGCAGCTGGAACACACCCGCCCCGACGACCGCCGGGATCGCCAGCAGGAACGAGTAGCGCACCGCCGCGGGCCGGGAGAGCCCGAGGAACAGTCCCGCCGTGATCGTCCCACCGGACCGGGAGACGCCCGGGATGAGCGCCATGGCCTGGGCGAACCCGAGCACCACACCGTCGCGGACGGTGAGCTCCTCGATCGGGCGGCGCTGCGGGCCGTACCGCTCGGCGAGCCCCAGCAGGAGCCCGAAGACGATCAGTGTGGTCGCGATCAGCCACAGGTTGCGGGCGACCGTCTCGATCTGGTCCTTGAACAGCACACCCAGGACGACGATCGGGACCGAGCCGATGATGACCAGCCAGGCGACCCGGTAGTCCGACGTGGCGCGCACGTCGGGGTCGCGGAAGCCGCGGAACCAGGTCGCGACCAGGCGGCCGATGTCCTTGGCGAAGTAGATGAGCACCGCGAGCTCGGTGCCCAGCTGGGTCACCGCGGTGAACGCCGCGCCGGGGTCGTTGCCGAAGAAGGCACCGGAGATGATCCTCAGGTGCCCGGAGGAGGAGATCGGCAGGAACTCCGTCAGGCCCTGGACGAGGCCGAGAACGAGTACCTCGAGCCAGCTCACGGGACGATCTCGATAGGGGTCGCGGTCACGGCGGAGCACCGTACCCGGGGTCCGTCCGATGCCGGCGCACCGGCTGCATAGGCTCCCTCCCCGTGCGGCGCAGACGGGTCGGGGCGAGCGGACTGCAGGTGTCGCGGATCGGCCTGGGCACGATGACCTGGGGCGACGACACCGATGAGGAGAGCGCGGCCGAGCAACTGACCACGTTCGTCGACGCCGGCGGCACCCTGGTCGAGACGGCCGACGTCTACGGGGCCGGCCGCGCCCAGGAGATCCTGGGCAAGGTGATGAACGCCTCAGTTCCCCGCGACTACCTCGTGCTCGCCGGACGGGGTGGGCTGCCCACCGGCGTGCTCGGCGACGGCGCGGCCCGCGGTGCGTTGCTCAGCGCGCTGGACGCGACGCTGAGCCGCCTCGGCACCGACCACCTGGATCTGTGGCAGCTGCCCGGCTGGGACGCCGACGTCCCGCTCGAGGAGACACTGAGCGCCGTCCAGGTCGCCGTCATGTCGGGGCGGGTGCGCTACGCCGGTCTGGTCGCGCCGTCCGGATGGCAGCTGGCGACCGTCGCGGAGCGAGCCCGGACGCTGGGCAACGTCACGGTTCCGGTGTCGGCGCAGATCGAGTACTCACTGTTGTCCCGCTCCGCGGAGGTGGAGCTGATCCCGGCGGCCCGGCACCACGGCGTCGGCCTGCTGGCGTGGGCACCGCTCGGCCGCGGGGTGCTCACCGGGAAGTACGCCGACGGGACCCCGGCCGACTCGCGCGCGGCATCGCCGGTGCTGGCCCCGTACGTGGAGGCGCGTCGCAACGAGCGGTCGGCCCGGATCGTGCAGGCCGTGCTCACCGCGGCCGACGGGCTGGGCACCTCCCCGCTCGCCGTGGCCCTGGCGTGGATCCGTGATCGGCCAGGGGTCGCCGCGGCGGTGGTCGGTGCCCGCGACGCCGCCCAGCTCGCCGCGTCGGTGGCCACCGAGACGGTGGACCTGCCCACCGAGATCCGGGCCGCGCTGGACGACGTGAGCGTCCCGGGCTGAGCGGGCCGGGCTCGACCGTCGATCGGACCTGGCGACCGGCCCCCGGGCGCGCATATGGTGTGGGAATCCACCCCGTGTTCACGTGGGTGAACCCTGAGCCGGGTCGCAGGACGCCCGGCCGCATGAAGCTGGCAGGAGGTGGCCGGTGACAGCAACCGGCGTGGCCGAGGGGGATCTGACCGACGGGGAGTGGGAATACCGCCCGGTCCAGATCGGGGGCGATGTCTCCCGGATGACCGCGGCGGTCCGGCTGGCGATCCAGGCCGAGTTCGGTGGCTGGGAACTGTCGCGCGTGCGGCTGTACCCCGGAGGCGTCCGCAAGGTGTGGCTGCGCCGCCGCCGCTCGTCCCGGATGCTGCCCGAACTCTCCGTCTGACGGTTTTCCACCTTGAGCGTGCGCTCATGGATGCCCGGGCAACCATGAGCGCACGCTCGCCGATGGCCTACGGGGTGAGCACGACCTTCCCCGTGGTTCCGCGTGAACCCAGCCGGCGCAACGCCTCGGGCGCCTCGGTCAACGGCAGCTCGACCCCGACCAGCGGGTCGATCCTCCCCTCGGCCCACAGCGTGTTGAGCGCGTCCTGCCACTGCGGGATCAGGCCGGGGTTCATCTGCCGGTAGTAGCCCCAGTGCACGCCGACCACCGAGTAGTTCTTCACCAGGATGTGGTTGGTCGGCGCCTCGGCGAACCGTCCCGCCACGAAACCGATGACCAGGATCCGGCCCTCGAAGGCCGCCACCCGGCGGGAGGCGTCGAAGACGTCGCCGCCCACCGGGTCGTAGATGACGTCGGCCCCGCGGCCGCCGGTGAGGTCCTTGACCGCCGTGACCAGGTCGGCGTCGGAGTAGTCGATCACCTCGTCGGCGCCGAGCGACTTCACCACCGCGCACTTGTCCGGCCCGCCCGCGGTCCCGATGACGCGCGCGCCGGCGGCCTTGCCCAACTGCACCGCGGCGGTGCCGACCCCACCCGCCGCGGCGTGCACCAGCAGGGTCTCCCCCGCCTTGAGGTTGCCGCGATGGTGCAGCGCGCAGTAGCCGGTCTGGTAGGTGATGAACATCCCGGCGGCCTGGCCGGCGCTCATCCCCTCCGGCCACGGAAGCGTCGACTCGGCGTCGAGCAGGACCAGTTCGGCGTAGCCGCCCTTGCCCATCGGTGGCGTACCGAGCACCCGGTCGCCGACCACGGCCCGGGCCCCCTCGCCCGCGGCGACGACCTCACCGGCGATCTCCAGGCCAGGGGTGAACGGCAGCGGCGGGCGCTCCTGGTACTTGCCCTGGCAGACCAGGATGTCGGGGAAGTTGCACGCGACCGCGTGCACCCGGACCAGCACCTGGCCCGGCCCCGGTTCGGGATCCGGCAGGTCGTCGTGCCAGGTCAGTACGTCGCCGGGGTCTCCGAGCTCGTGAACCTGCCAGCCGCGCATCAGTGGTTCTCCCAGTCCACCAGCGGGGGTGCGACGCCGCCCTTGGGTCCGGGCACCCCCCGGAATCCGTACGGGCCGGGCTCGCGACCGGGCTGGACGAACCAGCACTCGCCGGGCTCGCCGCGGTCCAGCACCGCCTGGATGGCGTCGACGACGTCCTCGGGGGTGAGCAGCGGGAAGTCGCCGAGTTGGTCCTTGGCGTGCTTGAGGAGCGGGGTGTCGGCGAAGCCCGGGCAGATCGCGTTCACCCGGATCCCCTCGGGGGCCAGCGTCGGCGCGGCCGAGCGGACGTAGCCGACCACGGCGTGCTTGGTCAGCGTGTACAGCGCGTCGCCGGGCAGCGGCAGCAGGCCGGCCAGCGAGGCGGTGGCGATGATGTTGCCGCCGCCGGCCCGGCGCAGCGCCGGCACGGCTGCGTTGAGCCCGTAGACGACGTGGTCGACGTTGACGCCCATGATGCGCCGGTACGCAGCCAGATCCAGGTTCTCGATGCCCGACTGCCCGGACGTGATCCCGGCGTTGAGCAGGACGATGTTCAGCCGTCCGAAGCTGTCCTCGGCGATGTCGACGGCCATCGCCATCGCATCCGGCTCGGTGACGTCACCGGGCAGCGCCAGCCCGCCGACCTTGTCGGCCAGCGCCCGGGCCCCCGCCTCGTCCCGGTCCGCGATGGCGACGACGGCGCCCGCGGCGGCCAGACGGCGGACCGCGGCCTCGCCGATCCCGGAGGCACCGCCCGTGACGAGCGCGGCCTTGCCCTTGAGGTCCACGTTGACCAACTCCTCAGCTGTTCCGCAGGAAGGTGTCCAGCACACGCGTGCCGAACTGCAGTGCGTCGACCGGCACCCGCTCGTCGATGCCGTGGAACAGCGACGCGAAGTCGAGGTCCGGGGGCAGGCGGAGCGGCGCGAAGCCGTAGCAACGCATGCCCAGTTCGGCGAACGACTTGGCGTCGGTTCCGCCGGAGAGCATGTACGGGATGGTCTTCGCCCCGGGGTCCTCGGTGCGCAGCGCCGCGGCCATGGCCTCGACCAGCGCGCCCTCGAACGGTGTCTCCACCGGCGGCAGCTCGGTGACCCATTCGCGGCTGACGTCGGGTCCGAGCAACTCGTCGACCTCGCGCAGGAACGCCTCCTGGCGGCCGGGCAGCACCCGGCAGTCGACGACGGCCTCGGCGGTCGACGGGATCACGTTCGCCTTGTAGCCGGCCTGGAGCATCGTGGGGTTCGCGGTGTCCCGCACGGTGGCGCCGATGATCCGGGAGAGCGGGCCGAGCTTGGCCAGCGAGCCCTCCAGGTCGTCCTCGGGGAACTCCAGGCCGGTCAGCTCGCTCATCTGGTCGAGGAACTGGCGGACCGTGTCGGTGATCACGATCGGGAACGTGTGGTTGCCCAGCCGGGCCACGGCCTCGGCGAGCTTGGTCACGGCGTTGTCCTCGTGCAGGAACGAGCCGTGCCCGGGCTTGCCGCGGGCCCGCAGCCGCATCCACGCGATGCCCTTCTCCGCGGCCTCGATGAGGTAGACGCGTTGGTCCTCGCCCAGGGTCAGGGAGAACCCACCGACCTCCCCGACGGCCTCGGTGCAGCCGTCGAAGAGATCCGGACGGTTCTTCACCAGCCACTGTGCGCCGTACTTGCCGCCGGCCTCCTCGTCAGCCAGGAAGGCGAAGACGATGTCCCGGGGCGGCACCACGCCGTCGCGCTTGAACCGCCGGGCCACGGCGATGGTCATCGCGACCATGTCCTTCATGTCGACGGCACCGCGTCCCCACACGTAGCCGTCCTGCACCGCGCCGGAGAACGGGTGCACCGACCACTCGCTCGGGTCGGCCGGGACGACGTCGAGGTGGCCGTGGACCAACAGCGCACCTCGGTCCGGGTCGGCGCCGGCGAGGCGGATGAACACGTTGTCACGGCGCGGCGCACCCGACTCGACCATCTCGACCTCGTACCCGACCTCGGAGAGCTTGGCCGCGACGTACTCCGCGGCCTCCCGCTCCCCGACGACCGTGGCCGGATCGCCCGTGTTTGAGGTGTCGATCCGGATGAGCTCGGAGGCCAGCTGGACGACCTCGTCCTCCGCTGTCGTAGGGCCGGTCATGCGGATCTTCCTACCATCGCGGATGCGGTTACGGGGTCCCGGTGGGCGTCAGCTATCCTTCCTCCGTCGCGGTCGAGACCGCGGTGCAAGTCCGAGTGGCGGAATGGCAGACGCGCTAGCTTGAGGTGCTAGTGCCCTTTAACGGGCGTGGGGGTTCAAGTCCCCCCTCGGACACCACATCACTGAGCGATCCGCGCCGATCGGCGCGGTGCAGGTTCCCCGCCAGGCGCTCCGATCGGTGCGCCTGGCGCAAGGTCGGCACAGGGGCCTCTCGCGGTTCACCAGCGCTCTCGTCGCGGCCACCGCGTTCGTCACGCTCCCGACGGCGCCCGCCGTCTCGGTCCGGTCGACGCCCTGGACCGGCACGATCACCGATCTCGACTTCGGTGGGCGGGTTCCGGCTCACCCCTACCGACGCGTCGGTCGCGGGGCCCTACACCTTCTGCCGGAGCCGCCTACCGGGATCGTGGCCGGCGCCGGGCTGTTGGGCAGGTGGAGCCACACGTTGGACCGGCACCTGGCGCTACGCCTCGACCCCCGCCGATTCAGCCGGGCCGCTCCCTCTGGGACGGGCGCCGCGTGGGTGACGGCGCGTTCCCGGCTGAAGGTCCAGCGCCGTTCGAGCGCAGGTCAGTCGAGCTGCACCGACGTGCGGACCATGCTGTAGTGCTCGATGCCGGAGAAGTGGGCGCCGACCCGTTCGGCGACCTGGGCACGCAGCTCCTGGGCCGTGGGCCAGAAATCGCCGGCAGCGCGCTCGTTCTCCCAAGCGGTGACGACCATGCCCTGGCCGGATTCCCGATCGAGCAACAACTGGAAGCTGCACAGACCGGGCGCTCCCTTCACCCGCGGTGCCGTCTCCCCGCCGTAGAACGTGACGGCGTCATCCGCCCTGGACGGCTCGATCTCCATTCGCGCGAGCCGCACGACGGCGCCGCGGGCCGGGATGGACCGGCGGAAACCGAGGGCGACCTCGTACTCCTCGACGCTGAGCGGGCCGCCCGCCGCGGCTTCCACCTGCTCGCGCAGCGGCGTCAGCGCTGTACCCGACGCCTTCAGCGCCTCGGCGTCCTGCCAGTAGGACGCCGCGATCGTGATCCGGGCGTCGGCTCCCGTCAGTGTCGCGAACCCCTTGTTGCCCGCAGTCGCCTCTACCTGAGGGCGGGCGGTCTGTTCGAGGTACTCCACGGAGGAGTCGATCTTGGCCGGGTCTCCGTTGATGATGATGAACCGGACGTACATGCGCTTCCCCCTTCACCCGTCCCGCGGGGCACCCTGCGCCCCCGTGGCCGGCACGGTCCTCCGCAGCGCCAGGCGGTACCAGGGCCATCGGGCCATAGGTGCGTCCGACACCGTTTGCCGCCGGCGGTACGGGCTCGGACGAGACAGGGTGCCGGCGGATCGGCTACGCGAGGGCGGCCTCCGTCCGCTTCGGCGTCTCGAACTTCGTGCCACGTGGTCCACAGGAAGCCCGTCGCGTCGGAGCCGATCGCGAACGCCTCCTCGTCGGTGTGGGCGACGACGATCTTTCGGAAGCGGTCGGCGTTCTCGCCCCAGGCGATGTCCGGCTCACGGTTCCGGGCCTCCTCCAGGTACGCGTCGAGGCGCGCGGTGATCGTCTCCTCGATGGGCGTGAAGACGATCGGCCAGGCGCCCGCTGGTAGTAGTTCGGGTTGGAGTACTCCCCGATCGGTTGTTCACCCGGATGCGTGGGACGCGTCCGCCAGGTCCCGGTCCCGGGTCTCCCCGGTGAGCATCACGCTCACCAGCGAGACCACGGCCATGGCTGCGAGGTAGCCGGCGATGGCGTAACCCGACCCGGTCGCCTCGAACAGCGAGGCGGCGATGATCGGCGACAGTGCGGCGCCGGCGACCCCGGCGAGCTGGTAGCCGACCGAGGCACCGGTGTACCGGACGCCGGTACGGAACATCTCGGCGAACATGGTGGCCGTGGCGCCACCGGAGATGGCCTGCGCGACGCCGAAGATCATCACGTGTCCGAGCAGCATCAGGACGAAGACACCGGTGTCGATGAGCGCGAACGCCGGGAAGATCAGCACACCCATCGCGACCACCCCAGTGAGGTAGACCGGCTTGCGCCCGAACCGGTCCGACAGCGAGCCGAAGTACAGGTGCATCGCGAAGGACACGACCCCGGACAGCGCGATGATCAGCAGAATCGCGTCGCGGGAGACGCCGACGACCTGCGTCGCGTACGTGGCGAGGTAGGCGATGAAGATGTAGGCGAAGGCGCTCTGAACGAGGAACGCACCGGCGACGAGCATCACCTGCCGGGGGTGCGTCCGCAGGGTCTCCACCAGCGGAATCCGCGCCGTGTCCCGGCGCTGCTCCAGCCGGCGGAAGCTCGGGCTCTCGGCGATCCGTAGCCGCACGTACAGCCCGACCACCACGAGCACCGCGCTGGCCAGGAACGGCAGCCGCCAGCCCCAGGCCAGGAACTGGTCGTCGGGCAGCAGGGCGACGACGTAGAACGCGGCGGTCGCCAGCACCGTGCCGGCGGCCGCGCCGGCCTGCGGGAAGCTGCCGAAGAAGCCCCGCCGCCCGGGTGGCGCGTGCTCGACGGCCAGGAGCACGGCGCCGCCCCACTCCCCTCCGACGGCGATGCCCTGGACCAGCCGCAGCAGCACCAGGAGCACCGGCGCCAGCACGCCGACCGTGGCGTGGGTCGGCAGCAACCCGATCAGCAGGGTCGCCACCCCCATCGTGAGCAGCGACACCACCAGCATGGGCTTGCGCCCCAGCCGGTCGCCGAAGTGGCCGAACACGATCCCGCCCAGCGGCCGGGCGAGGAATCCCGCGCCGAACGTCGCGAACGCCAGCACCGTGCCGAGGAACGGGCCGACCTCGGGGAAGAACAGCCGCGGGAAGACCAGTGCGGCAGCCGTTCCGTAGATGAAGAAGTCGTACCACTCGACGGTGGTGCCGACGAGGCTCGCGACCGCGACCTTCCGCGGTTCCGAGCTGTGGATTGTCGATGTGCTCATGCGCCGGCTCCCACTCGTTCCGTCATCCGAGCTTCGGTGCGACCTTGTCCGCGTAGAGCTCGAGGGATCTCATGACCGCCTCATGCGGCATGACCCCGTTGAACACCCAGTTGAAGAGCTCGCCGACGTTGTACTGCTCGACGAACGGCTGCAGGCGCCGCAGCACCTGGTCCGGGGTGCCGTACACGATGAAGCCGTGGCCCCGCTGGGTCGCCGCGAAGTCGTTGGGGATCGGGGTCGTCTCCCCCGGCAGCCGGAAGGCCTCGTTGAAGCCGTATCCGCCGAGCCATTCCGCCCAGGCCCAGGCGACGTTCTCCGCGTGCCCGCGGGCCTCCTCCTCGGTGTCGGCGACGATGATCGTCTTGAAGTGCGCGACCTCGTCGCCGTAACCGATCTCGTGGCCGGCCTCGTTCGCCGCCCGCCGGTACCGGGTCAGGATCTCGTCGATCTGCTCGTGGATCGAGGTGAACGCCACCAGCCGGATCTCGTTGCGCGCGCACCACTCGACGGTCGCCGGGCTCGCGGTGAAGGGCACATACACCTGCGGGTGCGGCTTCGTGAACGGTCTCGGGACGATCCCGACCTCCTCGATCCGGCCCTGGTCGTCCTGCCCGCGGCCGTACTTCGCGGTGCCCGCGTGGCCGAAGACGACGTCGTCGGGCGGGATCCGCCAGAACTTCCCGCGGAACTTGAGGGTGTCCTGCGTCCAGGCCATCTTCATGAGCTCGAAGTTCTCGACGAACCGGTCGTGGTTCACCTGCCGGGCAGCCGCATCGGTGAAGCCCGGGTGCGGTGCCTTGACGCCGTACTTGTCCGCGAGGACGTCGACTGCGCGGGTGTGCGCGCCGCGCGCCAGGCCGACGAAGCACCGGCCCTGCGTCATGTGGTCGAGCAGCACGATGTCCTCGGCGACGAGCAACGGATGCCGCGCGGCGGCCAGGATGCCCAACTGCCCGAGCTTGATGTTCTGTGTCCTGCCGGCGAGGTACACGTTGAACAGGACGGGGTTGTTCGGGACCTCGAACCCCTCGACCTGGAAATGGTGCTCCGAGATGGCGAGCTTGTCGTAACCCAGCGCATCCGCGAGCTGGGCCTGCTCGGTCAGCTCGTGCAGCATCCGCTGGTAGTAGCCTTCGTCCTTGCCGGCCATACCGAGTTCGAGCTCAGCGCGGGACGCGCCGGTCAGCGGCGTGTAGAAGAGCCCGTTCTCCACTTCCCGATCCTCTTCTCTGAGTCGTGCCCGGAAAATGGTTCTCCGCGCGTCATCGGAGCGCGGGCATGACCTCTTTCGCGAACAGTTCCATGGAGGCGACGACCTCCTCGTGGGCGCGGTTCCCGAAGTTCATCAGGCAGTGCACCTTCTCCACGCCCGCGGCCCGGATCCGCTCGAGCTTGGCGATCACGGTGTCCGGGTCACCGAACAGGGCCACGTCGGTGTTGTTCTCGATGTGGTCGTAGGTGACGGTGTTGTTCCATTCGTGCAGTTCCTCGTAGACCTGCCGGGCCTCCGGGTTGTCCACCTTCTCCGGGTCGAAGATGTTCCCGATGTTGCGGAAGTAGTTGATCAGGTGCCGCCCGGCGTCCTCGTAGACCCGCTCCTGGTCGGGCACCACGAACGTGTACCAGGTGATCGGCACGTCGACCGTCTCCGCGTCGCGGCCGGACTCGGCCCAGAGCCGCTTGAAGCTGCCGACCCGCTCCTCGATCCGGTCCAGGGTGCGCAGGGTGGTCGCGACGCCGGCGACCGGCACCCCGAGGGCCGCCGCCTTCTCGTAGCTCGACGGGCTGAGCGCGGCCTGGTAGATCGGCGGTCCGGGCTTCTGCACCGGCAGCACGTTGAGCTTCACGTCGTCGACGGTGTAGTGCTTGCCGTGGAAGCTGAACCGCTCGCCCTCCCACGCCTTCCGGATGATCGCCAGCGCCTCGTCGAACCGTTCCCGGCTGTCCTGCTGGTTCTTGATGCCGAAGGCCTCGTACTCGTGGATGAGGAATCCACGGCCGGCGCCGAAAGTCAGCCGCCCGTTGCTGAGCACGTCGACCATGGCGTAGTCCTCGGCCACCTGCAGCGGATCGTGGAACGGGAGGATGCTGACCCCGGAACCGAGCCCGATCCGGCTCGTCCTGCTCGCCGCCGCGGACAGCAGGACGGCCGGCGACGGAACGACCCCGTAGTCGCTGTAGTGGTGCTCGGCGACCCAGTAGTCCTCGAAACCCAGTTCCTCGGCGAGCACGATCTCGTCGAGCAGTTCCTGATAGAACTGCTGCGTGCTCCGCCGGGCGGGGTCGTTGTCGCAGATGCTCAGCATGCCGAATCGCATGTACTTCTCCCGGTTGAACGACGTCCGAATGGTTGCGGTCGAGAAAGAGGGGCCTACACCGGGAACCGCTCGAGCATCCATTTCCGGGTGTGCTCGCGGGATTCCGCGCGGGTGTCCTTCCCCGCACCCTTCGGTCCGGACGGCAGGAGATAGTGATCGGCGCCGGTGAGCATGACCAGCGACTTGTCCGGATGCGGGACCGCCGCATGGACGGCCTCACTGTCGGACGGGTAGATGTCGCGGTCGGCGGTGCCGGTGATCACGAGCGTCGGCAGGTGCAGGTCGGCCGCGTTGTCCACCAGCGACGCGCGCGACGTCGTCCCGGACCAGGTGCTCAACCAGGCACGCGGGGTGACCAGCCTGGCCAGCCCCCATTCACCGAAGTTGTCGATCTCCGGCTGCAGTGACCAGATGCCGCCCTGCACCCGGTCGCTGGGTTCGAGTCGCAGGTCGAGATAGGCCGGGTTCGCCGTCGTCCGGTAGACCACCATGTAGCGCGTGCCCGCGGCGCGGCGCCCGACCTCGATCTGGCTGCGCACACCGGCGCGCTGCAGCGCCGGGTCGGCCAGCATGGCCCGGAAGGTGCGCTGCTCCTCGATCCGGGCCAGGGCCAGCGCGTCCAGCCGTCGGACCCGGGCGAGCTGGGCGGCCCGGTAGGACTGCAGGAACTCCTCGCTGTAGCGGCTCTCCTCGGGGCGCTCGCGGAACCCGTTGGCCGGGTCGTACATGTCGAGGCACGGGTCCGCCGCCATCGGGTCGTTCTCGTCCACGACGGAGGGATCGATGATCCGCTGGAGCAGCTTGCCCTGGCCGGTGTGCGCGGCGGAGAGGATGATCCCGTCGGCCTGCGGCATGTCCTCCGCGGCCAGGTCGAGCGGGTCGCCCCACGGCAGGTCGCGCAACCGGCCATTCGGCGGGGTGGCGGCCTGGGCCTGGTAGAAGGCGTACAGCGAGCCGCCGCCGCTGGTGCCCAGCAGGACGACGTGCTCGAACCCCCGATCCGTGCGCAGGTACCGCAGCGCGGCGGCCACGTCGAACAGCAGGTGCTCGTGGGTGGTCGCGACGTCGTTGTTCAGCCACCGGCTGTTGTGCGCGAAGACGGCGTATCCGGCCTCGAGGAAGTCGAGGATCTGGAAGTGCCGGTGGACGTCCACGCGGGGGTGGGAGAACGTGACCACCGTGCGCGACGGACGCGGGGGCGTGTAGAGCATGGCGCGGATCTCGGCGCCGTCACTGGTGAACAGGCTGACCAGCTCGCCGGAGCAGCCGGGCGGCAACGACGAGAACGTCGTGTACCGCGTCCGCTTCAGATACGCCTCGGTCTGGTCCTGACTCGCTCCCTGCGCCATGCGGGCTGCAGCCTTCCTCTCGGCTCGGGCGGGCGGCGGCACTCCGTCGCTACGGGGCGACGGGCACCAACCGGTCGGAGAACGTCGCCCAGTAGTTCGGGTCCTCGGCGCCGGTGAAGGCGTCGGTCCACTTCAGAGGCTTCTCGGTGTCGATGTTCACCAGGAAGGCCTCCATCCGATCCGCCTTCTTCGCCGCTTCGAAGGCACGGGGGTTCGGCCCGTGATGCATGCCGGCCGGGTGCAGGGTCAGCGTCGCGGCGCCCTGGTCCTCCGCGCGGGACATCAACCGTCCGGAATGGGTGAACACGACCTCGTCGTAGTCGACGTTGCGGTGGTAGGCGGGCACGCGCTCGGCGTCGGGCGCCGTCTCGAAGGGCTTGGGCTGGAAGGTCACGACCCAGAACCCCGGGCACTGGAACGTCGCGTACGTCGTCGGCGGCATGTGGGTGCGCTCGGAGTAGGGAGCCCGCAGGTCTCTGACGTTGATCTTGTAGGGGCAGAGGTTGCCGGTCCAGCCGACGGCGTCGAGCGGGCAGAAGTCGTAGTAGACGGTCGTCCACTCGTCCGCTCGCTTGATGCGGACCTGGTACTCCCCGCCCTCGTCGAGGATCGGCTGCGGATCCGGGCACTGCAGGAGCGCGAAGTCGAACGGCACGTGCTGGCCCAGCATGCCTCGTTCAGGAAAGCCCGTCGGGCCCTTGCGCGATTCGATGATGATGAAGAAGTTGTCGGGGCTTCCGGGGACGACCCGGTAGTTCGTCCCCTTGGGGATCACCACGTAATCGCCGGTCTCGTATTCCAGCGGGCCGTAGTCGCTCTCGATCGTGCCGGTGCCCTCGTGCACGAAGTAGATCTCGTCGCCGTCGGCATTTCTCATGTAGTACGACATGGGCGCCCGCCGCCGGGACACGTAGATGTGGACGTCGTCGTTGTACAGCAGCCGGGTGGGTACCCCGGCCGCATCGCCCATGTCGGTCGGCCGTACCGCCGCGCTGTCGATCGCCCGCGGCTTCAGGGGGCCTTCTATCCCGGTCCACCGGGTCGGAGGGTGTGCTCGGTAGAGCATGGACACCTCGCCGGCGAACCCGTCGCGGCCGTGCTCGTCCTCGTAGGTCCCCTCGGGCCAGCCCGTGCGGGCCTGTTTGGACGTGACGCCCTTGGCGTGCCTGATGATCACGAAGATCGACCGTCCTTCCGCGCGGTGAGGTATCGCCGCGGTCGCGCGAACTCGAACGCGTCCCCCTCGGAGCTCATGGCGCCGCACGGTTCTTCCGTCCGCGGACACAGACCCTTGCGCTCCGTGTGAGGCGTCACATGTTTAGCACTTCACGATGCGGCCGGACAAGAAGACTGGAACGTTCGGTCCGATGAAAATCCGGTTCACTTCTCGGGCTTCCCATCCGAGTACCGGTCCAGCTAGAATGCTAGGATTCCTGCGGCCGGGAAGCGACCGCTACCCGGCCGCAGGAACCTCACCCCGGACAGCTTCGAACCGACGAGAAGTGCAATCGACCAGGCCTCTCGCCCTTGGATCCGGCGCGGGGCCGGTACACCCTGGCCGGTCGCTGGTAGAGCGACACAAGGCCGGCGAGCCCGGCGCGATTGCGACAATCTGAGGCGATACGTAGCCGCATTGGATCGACCAGTACATTGCCGGTGAGACCATTCCCGTCGCAGCGGCGCCGGTGCGGCCGGCCGGATCCGCCGAGGGCGCAGACCGGTGCAGCCGGAACGGGCGGCGATCACGCATCCGAGATCGACCGCGGTCCGAGATCGACCGCGGCCGCATCCGGTGGTGCGGCCCCCGACCATCCGCAGGGGCGTCGCCACCGACCTCTGCCGGCGCTCAGGCCGGCCGATCCGAGCGAACCAGCGCCTCCACGAAGTAGTGGTCGGCGTACACGAGCCCCGCGTCGACCTCGCTGCCTTCGGGCAGGAAACCGACCGAGTGCGCCAGCACGGCGTCGCCCTCCGCGAGGTAGTTCGTGGACAGCGAGGCGACCATCGCGTCGGCCGCCTGCCGGTAGCCGTCCCCGCGCTCCCCACCGGTGAGCCGGGCCAGCTCCTAGAGCCCGGAGGCCACCACGGCCGCGGTCGAGGCGTTGCGCTCGGCGTCCGGGATGTCCGGGGCGTCGAAGTCCCAGTAGGGCACGTGGTCCTCGGGCAGCCTGGCCAGGTGCCAGTCCGCGGCGCGCTGGGCGCCCTCCAGCAGCTCGGGCCGGCCCGACTCGCGGAAGGCGTCGGTGAAACCGTGAATGGCTTAGCCCCGACCGCGCGCCCACGTCGAGACGACCTCGCCCAGCGTCGTGTAGGCGTACGAGTACGACGAGCCGGACACCGGCACCGTGCTGGCCAGCTCGGCGTAGCAGACCGCGGCCGGCCCCGCGACGGCTCCGGCGACGACGAAGGACCAGATGACCGCCGGGCCGGCGACGGGCACGGCCTGGGAGAGGACGAAGAAGATCCCGGTATCGATCGTCGCGCCGATGCCGATCAGGGAGAGTTGGAACAGCCCGATGGATCAGGCGAGCTCACCGCCTCCCGTGTCGGCCCGGTCTCGGCGGACATCGCCGTCACCGGTTTGCGGCGGAAAGCCTGCTGGAGCAACGTTCTCGCCATGGTCCCTCCTCACGGTGGCATCAGGTGCGGGCCACGGTGGTGGCGGGCCGCGGTCTCCCTTCCCGGTCCGTGGAACGCCCGGCGAGCACGCAGTGTCCCCGCGCCGCGCGCCGGACGACACCCCCCGGATCTGGACGTGGGAGGCATGCGGGGCCACCGTCCCGCACAGCACCGCCGTCGCTGCGGCAGCGAGGAGGAGCCGTGAACGGGCCGTCCGAGATCGACGTCCGGGTCCTGCCCGAACTGGCGGAGGTCGAGCAGGCGTGTGCGCTGTTCACCCGCCTCTGGGACTCGGCTCCCGCCAGCCCGGCCGTGACCGTCGACATCCTGCGGGTCCTGACCGGGAACTACGCCGCCGGCGCCTGGTCCGGCGCTACGCGCGGTTCAACCTCACCAAGCTGGCCGCGACGGCGCAGGCGTACCT
Source organism: Pseudonocardia bannensis (assembly GCF_012911875.1). Lineage (GTDB taxonomy): Bacteria > Actinomycetota > Actinomycetes > Mycobacteriales > Pseudonocardiaceae > Pseudonocardia > Pseudonocardia bannensis. The sequence continues at coordinate 78,798 of NZ_JAAXKZ010000002.1, forward strand.
GCCGAACCTCTACGGCGCCATCGACGACGGGATCAACGCGGGCGACGAGTCCGACCGGCTGCTGGTCTCCTGGCAGCTCGACGACCCGTCGCTCGCGGCGCGGTGGCGGACCGCGCTGCGGTCGGTGCTGGGCGGGCTGCTGGCGTCCGGTGCCCGGGTGGTCGCGTTCGCGCGGCCCGGCTGTTATGTCGTCGCGCGCGACGACACGGCAGCCGCCGGCGACACGGGCGGGCGGGCCCGGGGATGAAGCTGGAGGCCGTGGAGTTGCGGACGATCCGCATCCCGCTCGTGGCACCGTTCCGCACGTCGTTCGGGACCGAGTACGGCAAGGAGGTCCTGCTGCTCGAGGTGGTCACGGACGAGGCCCGCGGCTGGGGCGAGTGCGTCGCCGATCCGGCGCCGCTGTACTCCTCGGAGTACAACGCCGCCGCCGAGCACGTGCTGCGCCACCACCTGATCGGCCCGGTGGCGGCCGCACCGGACCTGCGCGCCGACGTCGTGGCGCGCACGCTGGCCCCGTTCAAGGGGCACCGGATGGCGAAGGCCGCGCTGGAGACGGCCGTGCTCGACGCCGAGCTGCGGGCCACCGGCACCTCGCTCGGCCGGTACCTCGGCGCGGTCCACGACAGCGTCCCCTCCGGCGTATCGGTCGGGATCATGGACTCCCTCCCGGAGCTGCTCGACGCGGTCGAGAGCAACCTGGCCCAGGGCTATGTCCGGATCAAGCTGAAGATCGAGCCCGGGTGGGACGTCGAGCCGGTGCGCGCGGTGCGCGAGCGCTTCGGCGACATCCCGCTGCAGGTCGACGCGAACACCGCCTACGCAGCCGCGGACACCCGTCGGCTCGCGGAGCTCGACGCCTTCGATCTGCTCCTCATCGAGCAGCCCTTCGACGAGGAGGACCTCCTGGGCCATGCGAGGCTCGCCCGGGCGCTGCGCACACCGATCTGTCTCGACGAGTCGATCACCTCGGCGCGGGCGGCCGCGGCCGCGATCACCCTCGGCGCGTGCTCGGTCGTGAACATCAAGCCCGGCCGGGTCGGCGGTTACCTGGAGGCCCGGCGCATCCACGACGTCTGCGCGGCCCACGGGGTCCCCGTCTGGTGCGGCGGGATGCTCGAGACCGGGATCGGCCGGGCGGCCAACCTCGCCCTCGCCGCCCTGCCGGGGTTCTCCCTGCCCGGGGACACCTCGGCCTCCGACCGGTACTTCGCCACCGACATCACCGTTCCCCACCGGCTGCAGGACGGCCGGGTGCAGGTCCCGGCCGGTCCCGGCATCGGCGTCGATCCGCTGCCCGACGTGCTCGACGCGGTGACCGTCGCCCGAGACACGATCATCGCAGGGTAGCCGTACCGCTGTCGTCGATCAGGTCCCAGGCGTCTGCGGGACGGCCACACTGAGGCGCAACCCGCCCAGCCGGGCCGAGGTGTCGATCCAGAGCCGGCCGCCCAGCGCCGCCGCCTCGGCGGCGAGGCTGGCCAGGCCGAACGACGACGTACCGCCGCGGGCCATCCCCAGCCGCACCGCCTGCGCGTCGCCGTGGCCGTCGTCGTCGATCTCGACCGACCACCAGGTCACCCCGCGATGGATGGCCACGGCCACCTCGGTGGCCGTGGCGTGCTTGGCGACGTTCGCCAGCCCTTCCCGCACCGCGCGGACGAGGACCTTCGCGCTCTGCGGCACCGGCGGCGGCCCGGTTCCGCGCACATGCACGTCCACGGTGACGCCGGTGCGCCGGCCGAAGTCGGCGAGCCGGTCCTTCACCTCGTCGACGACCGATCTGCCCTCGACGAGCTGGGGCGCGGGGTGGGGGGTCTCGGCCAGGACCGCGCGCAGCTGGCGGGACCCGGTATCGAGCCGGGCCGCGAGCCGCTGCAGCGCCGGCACCATCGACGCGGGCAACCCGGGGGTCGCGAGCAGGTCGGACACCTCGACCGCCGCGGAGAACAACTCCTGGGTGACACCGTCGTGCAGTTCCGTCGCGATCCGGTTGCGCTCCTGCGCCGCGCCACGCGTGGCCGACTCCGCGAACAGCTCGGCGTTCTCGAACGCCAGCGCCGCGACGCCGGCCAGTTGCTCGAGCCCGTCCAGCTCGCGGCGGTCCGGGACGAACAGCGCCCCGCCCCGGTCGACCAGCACCGCGCCGAGAAGACCCCGTCGATCACCGCGCAGCGGGGCGGCCAGGACCGTGCCCAGCGCGCCGAAGAGGCCCGCGTACTCGCGCGGGACCCCCTCCCGGACCAGCGAGGGCCCCAGCACCACGGCCCGGCCGTCGCGCCGCAACCGGTCCAGCGCCGGCAGCGACGCGGCTCGGACCCGGATCTTGAGCACGTCCTCCTGGCGCAGGCCGTGGCCCGCCTGGCCCGTCACCAGGCCCGTGGCCGCGTTGTGGTGGACGACCAGGACCCGCGTCGCGCCGGTGAGCTCGGCCGCTCCGGCCGCGAGCAGTCGCAGCACGTCGTCCGGATCCGAGGTCTGCAACAGCAGCCGCCCCAGCTCGTCGGCACGTCGGACGGCAGCGGCGCCGGATGCGGGGCGGACCACCGACGCCATCGGCCCCTCCCCCTGGACCCGTACCGGCTCGGCGGGTTCCGGGCCAGGCCGGCCCGCCGCATCGGTTCCCAACCACCGCGGCCGCAAACCGCCCACGCCGAACGGCCGCGGGAGTCCCGGGTACTCGAAGGTCAGGATCATCAGATCGTCGATGGTGGGGGCGCGCGGCGGATCGCGCATCGGGCTGACGATCCAATGATCGGAGCGCCGTTTGTGTGCCGGGCATGAACCGGGGCCGGACACATTGCTGCGATCGGCCGAACGGACACTAGGGTCACGCCCATGACCAGCGACGGGGTGACGACATCGCGGGTCGTCGCCGACGTCGCGCGCGAGCTGGAGATCGAGCTGCCCACCCTGAGCTCGCGGATGGCCTCGTCGTTCCTCAACCAGATCCCGGCGCTGCAGGGGGACGACGCCGTCACGCAGCTCGTGGTCGCGAGCACGTCGTCCAACCTGTCGACGGTGATCGACGTCCTGCAGCACGGGATACCGCTGCACCAGATCAGCGTCCCGGCGGCAGCCGCGGCGCACGCCCGCCGGTTCGCCCAGCGGGAACTGCCGGTGGAGGCCCTGCTGCGTGCGTACCGGCTCGGCGAGAGCCAGTTCGTGCAGTGGTGCCTGCGCTTGCTGGCGGCCCGGTCGCTCGACGCCGCCGAGCTGCTCGCGGCGGTACAGGAGATAACGTCCGTCGCGGCGCGCTACATCGACCAGGTGTGCGAGCACCTGGTGGACATCTACGAGACCGAGCGCAGGCTCTGGGGCCAACGAGCCGACGCGGCCCGTGCCGCCTCGGTGCGCACCGTCCTCGGTGACGAGACGCTCGACGTCGGGACCGCCGAGGCCATGATCGGCGCCCGGCTGCGGGGGTGGCACGTCGCGGCTGTGGCGTGGTTGCAGAGCGATCCGTCCGACGCGGCCCGCCGGGTGGAGAGCGCCGCCCAGCTGCTCACCGAGGCCTACGGCCGCAGCCCGCTCACGGTCCTGGCCGACGACCACACGTTGTGGGCGTGGGTCTCGGGGACGTCTCGTCCACGCCTCGACGAGCAGGTCCTCGACCGGGCCCTCGTGAGCCACCCGGACCTGCACCTGGCGCTCGGCGATCCCGGCCCGGACCTCGCGGGATTCCGGTCCTCCCACCGGGAGGCGCTCAAGGCGAAGGCCGTGGCGCAGATGTCGGGGGGCACGACGGCACGGCTGACGCGGTTCGCCACGGTGAGCATCTCCGCGCTGCTCCTGGATCGGCTGGACGAGGTGCGGACCTGGGTGGGGCGGACGCTCGGCGACCTGGCCCGCGACGACGAGGCGATGGCGAAGCTGCGCGACACCGTCCGGATCTTCCTGCAGACCGGCGGCAGCTTCACCGACGCCGCCGCACGCCTGCACCTGCACAAGAACACGGTGCACTACCGGGTGCGCAAGGCGGAGGAGATCCGGGGGCGGCCACTCGGCGACGGCCGCCTCGACGTCGAGGTCGCCCTGGTGATCTGCCGCCAGCTCGGCGGTGGCGTGCTGATGCGATGAGCGGCAGCCGGCACCGGGCCGGTCAGACGGGCTCCTGCAGCAGGCCCTCGCGCACGGCACGCAGCACCGTTGCCGTCCTCGTCGTCGTCCCGAGCTTGCGCATGGCCCGCGAGAGGTAGTCCTTGACGGTGTAGGCGGAGAGATGGAGCTGCGCGCCGATCTCCCGGTTGGACAGGCCCTCGGCGACGAGGTTCAGGATGGCCAGCTCGTGGTCGGTGAGCATCGTGCGCTGGGGCGTCAAGACCGCTGCGGCCAGCCGGGAGTCGATCATCAGGTGGCCTTCGGCCACCTTCCGCAGTCCGGTGCACAGCTCGGCGCACAGGCTGTCCTTGAGCAGGAACCCGCGCGCTCCGGCCCGGACCGCCGCGGACGCCGCCGCCCGGTCCTCGAACGTCGTCAGCATCGCGACCTGCAGATCCGGGCGCTGCATGGTGATCTGCTCGACGAGCTGAACACCGGACTGGTCGCCCAGGCGGAGGTCGACCACGACCAGGTCGACGGCCGCGGCCTCCGGCGCGCCGCCGGTCAGGAACCGCAACGCCGCGGTCCCGTCCAGGAACGCCGCGGCGATCCGCATGCCGTCGCCGGTGAGCGCCCGGGTCAGCCCCTCCAGGACGAGCTCGTGGTCGTCGATCAGCACGACCGACGGCGACCGGGAACCCGTCTCGGCGGCGGTCTCTCCGAGCTTCTCCGCGGCGTTCACAGGACGGTCGCCACGATGCCGGCCCCGACGAACAACAGGCCCACCATCTGGCAGGCCGCACCCCCTCGCCGCAGCACGCCCTCGCGCCGGTGGCGCTCGTCGGCCGGCAGCGTCGGCGGAGTGAGGCCGGCGGCGTTGCGTCTCCCCCAGTGGCCGATGAGGACCAGCACGACGCCGAGGCCCGACCACACGGCGAGATCGGCCACGGCCGTCATCGCGGAGCCGGGGCGTCGGCGCCCGACGGCCCGATGGCCGGCGGGGCGCCGGGGTCTGCGGGCAGGAAGTCGGCGGCGTACTCGACGTCGGCGTCGCGGATCTGCTCGGCGAGCCAGTCCCGCCAGATCGCGACCGTGCGTTCGACCTCCACGGCGCGCCGCAGGCCGTCCCTGACCTGCTCGAACGTCGCCGGCACGAACGCCTCGACCGACTCGACGCGCCCGACGTTCCAGCCGTGCCGGCCCTGGACCGGTCCGTAGAGCCCGCCGGCCCGGGCCGTGAAGGCGGCGTCACCCACGGGCTGCTCCAGGTCGGCCCGCGTGAGCGGGTCGAGCAGACCGCCGGTCTGCCGGGTGCTGGCGTCCAGGGTGCGCTGCGCGGCGACCTCCTCGATCGGCGTCCCCGACCGCAGGGCGTCGAGCGCGGCGGCGGCGTCCTGCTCGTTCGCCACCACGATGTTGCGCAGCACGCGCCGTTCCGGTGTGCCGAGCTGGTCCTTGCGCTCCTCGAACACCGCGCGCAGGTCGTCGTCGGACACCGTGACCGGGCCGACGACCTGCTGCATCAGCCGGCCGACCCCGAGCTGCCTGCGGATCTCGTCGCGGACCGCCGTCTCCGAGGTGCCGACGTTGCCGAGTGCCCGCACGAACGGCTCCCGGCCGCCGGCGCCGAACTGCTGCTCGATGTAGCGGTCCAGGGTGTCGCTGACCTGCTTGTCGGCGACGACGATCTGCCGATCGGCCGCGGCCCGGTCCAGGATCTCGCTCAGCGCCACCGACTTGGCGACGTCGCGCCGGAACCCGTCGGCCTGGGCCGGGTCGGTCGGCGGGGTGACCCCGTACAAGGCCCGGAGCGTCTCGACGCGCTGGTCGAGTTCCTCGGTGGTGTACACCCGGCCGTCGTAGCGGAACGCGGCCCCGTCCGGGAGGCCGCGCAGCTGCCACCACGCGACACCTCCGAGACCCGCGATCAGCGCGGCGACCACCGCCAGGGCGATGATCCGGCCGCGCTTCGAGGTGGGGACGGCGATCCGAGAGAGCAGGCCACTCCGCTCGGTCGCGGCCCGATCTCCCTCGGCGGACCCGGCGGACCGGGCGGGCTCGGCAGACTCAACGGGCTCAACGGGCTCAACGGGCTCAACGGGCTCAACGGGCTCAACGGACTCGACGGGCTTGGCGGACTCGGCCGGCTCGACGGGCGCAGCGGACTCGGCGGAATCGACGGGCGCAGCGGACTCGGCGGACTCGACGGAATCGACAGGCTTGGCGGACTCGGCGGACTCGGCGGAATCGACGGAATCGACGGGCTCGGCCGGCTCGACGGGCTTGCCGGATGACGCCGGCTCGTCGGTGTCGGCAGCGGGTTCACGGTCCCGCGCCCCGTCCGAGCCGGGTTCGGGGTCGGAACCCGGCTCATCGGCTCCGGCCGGTCGCGCCGCATCGCCCTCGCCGGCCGCCTCGCCGGCCGCATCGCCTCGTGCCTCGCCGCGCGTCTCGCCGGTGTCGCCCGTGGCGGCCCCGGCGGCGGTCGGTCCGTCGGCGTCGTGCTTGCCGTCGGCGGCGGGCCCGTCGTCGATCAGGTTCGACTTGCGCATTCAGCTGCTCCCACGAGAGTTCCGGCGGTCGGCATGGGGTCCAACGAGTCAGACGGCCCGGAGGCGCGCCCTGCCCAGACGACGAGGGCAGCCGAGCCGATGGCCAGCCCGACCGACAGCATGAGCAACATTCCGAACTCGGCGACCACGGTGAGCTCGGACAGCATGAGCACGGCGTAGCCGGTGGCCGACGCGGCCGCGGCGAGCAGCACCGCCCGCCGCAGGCCCGCGTCGCCCCGGCGGGCCGCCTCGGCGAGCAGCACGGTGAACTCGCAGCCCACCGCCGCGGTCAGGGAGCCGAGGGCGACCGTCACCGGCGTCAGCCCGATCCCGGTCACCCAGAGCCCGAGCAGCCCGAGCCCGGTTGCCACCACGGCCGCGAGCACGGCCGGGACCGCGTCCCGGCGCCGCCGCAGGCCGACCGCCAGCACCAGGCCGGCCGCGGCGATACCGGCCAGGTTGGCCAGGTAGCGGTCCGCGGAGATCTGCTCGTAGGCCGCCGCCGCGACCACCGGCAGACCGGTCACGTCGACGCGCATCCCGGCGGGCGCCGCCGGCAGGATGCGCTCGACATCGGCCCGCAGGTCGCGCACGGCCTCGGCGTTGTCGAGGCGGGTGCCGAAGGTCAGCACCGCGAGGGTCCGATCGGGGTTCAGCACGCTGCCGGTCAGGTACGGCGGCAGCAACCGCAGCGCCGCGTCGAGCTGGTCCGGCGTCGGCTCGGTACCGAGGAAGCGCAGCAGGCCCGGCGGTGAGACCGCGGGCCGGAGCTCGTCGCCGTGCGCGGTGACGACGGCGTCCTCGGCCTGGCGCATCCACTGCAGCGCCTCGGGGCTCGTCGTGTCGGCCCCGGACAGCGCGATGGTGAACTCCCCGCTGGATCCGATCACCTCCTCGACGTGGCGGGCCGCCTCCAGTGCCGGCAGCCCGCCGGCGAAGCTCTCGATGTCGGCCCGCAGCGGTACCTGGGGAAGCACCAGCCATCCCGTCAGGGCCAGCAGGCCCGCGACCGCCGCGGTGCCGAGCCGGGTCCACCGGCGCGGTCCCACCGCCGCGGCCGGGCCCGGGGGCGGAGCGGCCGGGGTAGGCCCGGCGGGTTCGGCCGGCATCCGCCGCGCCAGGACCATGCCGGCCGCCGCGGCGAGCGTGATGCCGATCGCGAGGGTGATCCCGAGATCGCGCACGGTCGGGACCGGGCTGACCGCCAGCGCCCCGAAGCCGGCCGCCGTGGCCAGCGCGACGACCACCACCATGCGCCGGGGCGCGCGCCGGGCCAGGTACGTCGTGAAGTCGCTGCCCACCCCGATGAGCACCGGGAGGAACGCGATCACCCCGAGCGACAGCGGCCGGTCGGCCCATCCGTAGAGCGCCAGGGTGGCCGCCGTGCCGATCGCGCTGGCGGCCAGCGGCAGCAGCCGCCGGCGCAGTCCGGTCCACCGCACGGCGACGAACCAGGCCCCGACGGCGAGCAGCGCGATCGCCCCGAGCAGCGGCACCTCGGCGCGGACGCGCTCCCCGAGAGCGGCCGCGATCACCGGCGCCCCCGACACCGTGACCCGCGTGGTGTTCAGGTCGGCCCGGCCGACCTCGGCCGTGACGGCGTCGACCAGGTTCTCGAGCGCCGCCTGGTCCATGTCCTGCCGCGGCCGGACGAGGACGGCCGCAGCCGTGCCGGAGGGGGCGACGAACCTCCACTGCGGACGAGGCTCCCCGGCCTCGTCGAAGACGACCGTGCGGATGAAGCGTTCGTTGCGCAGCGTCGGCAGACCGGCAGGCAGCCCCTGGACCAGCAGCGCTCCGTAGCGCTGGTCGAACCCCGCCACCGCCTGTGCACCGGCTGAGGCCACCTGGGCGGGGGACTCGCCCGCGTCGGCCGCCCGTCGCTCGGCGGCGGCACGCAGCCCGTCGCGGTAGCCGCTGAGCTCGGCGAGCAGGTCCTGCGCCCGCCCCGCGACCTGGTTCAGCACGGTGGCCGGCCCGTAGACCGCGGCGACGTCGGGGAGCCGCGCCAGCCGGCCCTCCAGCTCCAGCAGTGCCGGGACCTGCTCGCCGCTGAGCAGGCCGCCCGGCCGGTCGGTCTCCAGGAGGACGACCACCGGATCTCCGCCGAAGGCCGAACCGACCTGCTGGAGCGATGTCGCACTCGGGTCGTCCGGCGACAGGAAGGAGTCCGTGCCGGCATCCACCTCGAGGCGGGCGATCCCGACCCCGACCAGTGCGAGCATCACCAGCGCGACCGCGACGAGTACCGCGCGACCGCCGCGCAACCTCATCCTCATCCGGGCTGCGGCTCCTCCTCCACCCGCGGGTACGGACCGTCGAACGACCGGTCCGGGTGCGCGTTGCCACCGGGCGCCGGGTACGGGTCGTACTTCTCCAGCGGGCCGATCTGGGTGTTCGTCGGTTGGTTCGGCGACTTCTCGTTCATGACCACGAAGACGCGCAGCACCGTCCCGTTCCCGTCCTGCCCGGCGAGAGCCTGGCTGAAGTTGGCGAACATCATGCCGACATCCCGACCGTACGGGCGCAGGTACCCCAGTGCCGGGTTGACGTCGGACAGGACGACCTGCAGCGTCGGGAAGAGCGCCCGCGCCGCGTCCGAGAAGCCGGCCACCCGGTCCAGCGTGTCCGGCGCCTGCTCCAGGGTCCGGTCCAGCGACGGCAGCAGCCCGCGCAGGTCCGCCGAGGTCGCGGGCAGTTCCTGCAGCGCGGCGGACAGGTCGGGCCCCGCGGCGGTGAGGTTGGCCGCCACCGGCGCCAGCGAGCCGGCCAGGGTGCTCAGGCTGCCGCTCGCCTCGCGGGTCGTGTCCAGCACGCCGGGCAGCTCGCGCAGCACCGCCTCCAGGTCCCCGCGGTTGGTCGCGAGGACCTGGGTGAGCCGGTCCGCGTCGCCGACCAGCGCGGTGATCCGCCCCTGGTCGGCGTCCAGGGCCCGCAGCAGCGCGGTGGTGTTGCCGGTGACCTCGGCCAGGTCCTGCGACTGCGCCGCCAGGGCCTCCAGCGCGGTACCACCCTCGCGGCCGAGCGCACCGAGACCGCCGGCGATGCGGCCGATGTCCTCGCGGGTGCCCTCCGTGGTCGTCCCGGCAGCCCGCAGCGCGCTGCCGAGCGCGTCGCGGGTGGGTTGGTCGAGGCTGGTCAGGACGTCGTCGAGCTGCACGCTGGAGCGACCCGCCGAACGCGGCAGGATCCCCCCGTCGGCGATCTCGGCGCCGGTCCCGTCGACGATGTCGAGATAGCTCTCCTCGATCAGCGTCTTGTTCCGGACGGTCACGGACACGCCGTCGTGCAGCGGGCTGATCTCCGGGTCGAGGTCGAGGAGCAGGACGGCGTCGGCGCCGTCGACCTCCACCTTGTCGACCCGGCCGACGGTGACACCCGCCGCCCGGACGTCGGACTGCGCCACGATGTTGTCCACATCGGACATGGCGATGCTCACCTGGTACCCGGCCTGGGTGACGAGCGGGATCTTGCCGCCGGCGTTGACCCAGAGGTAGCCGAACACCAGCGCGCACAGCCCGCCGAAGGCCAGCACCGTCACCGTGCGCAGCACCGGCAGGAGGGAGAGGGGGATACGCATCGTCACCACCTACCGGGGGCTCGGGTTCGCGGAAGCGGACTGGGTCACCGGCACGCTCGAGGGTGCGAACTGGAGCAGGCCGCGCAGGATGCCCCGGTTCGCGTCACGCAGGCTGGTCGTCGAGTTCGTGTTGTAGACGAACGCCTGCAGGTCGTTCAGGTACGGCACCAGGCCCGCGGTGACCGGGTCCAGCCGCTCGCTGATCGGGACCAGGTCCGCCAGGGAGGCGTCGAGGTCGTCCGCGGCGGGCCGCAGGTCCGCGACCACGGGACGCGCCGCGGCGATGACGGGCGCCGCGACGTCGAGCGTGGAGTCCAGGGCGCCGACGGAGTCGTCGAGCCGCGACAGGGCTCCGGGGAGCGTGTCGCTGGCCTGGCGCAGGCTGCCCAGGGCCGGGTCCAGCTCGCCCGCCAGCTCGGTCACGCCCTCCATGGACGCGCGGAGCTGGGCGGAGAGGTCGGGCAGCTGGCCGAGTGCGTCGTCCAGCGACCCGCTCTGGCCCGCGACGACGGTGAGGGTCTGCTGCAGGCTCGCCGCCAGCCGCGAGATCCGCTCGTCGTTGCCACCGACCGCGGTCGAGATCTGGTTGAGCGCGGTGATCAGGCGGGCCAGCTTGTCCCGGCGCCCGTCGAGCTCGGCGACCACGGGCTGCAGGTCCTGCAGCACCGCGTCGGCCCCGCGCAGACCGTCGGGCAGGGACGTGGGGGCGTTCGCCAGCGCCGTGTCCGATTCGGACAGCAGGCTGGTCAGCGCCAGCCGGGCGTTGTCGTCGAGGTGCCCGAGCACCTCGTCGATCTGAACCGGCCGGTCGGAGCTGGTCACCGGAAGGACGTCGCCGTCGGACAGCGGCGCACCGGGCGGCCCGCCGGGGCTCAGCGCCACGTACATCTCGTTCAGTGGGCTCTTCGGCCGCAGCACCACGCGGGCGTTGTCGTACACCCGGTGCTCGGCGTCGACAGCGAGCTCGAGCACCGCCTTGCCGTCGTCGGACACCGACGCGGACCGGATGTCACCGACCGAGATCCCGGCGATCCGGACCTCCTGGCCGTTCCCCGGGCTGATGCCCGGCGTCGACTCGAAGGTCGCGTAGAAGATCTGCTTGTTCTCCCACGGCGGGTTGAACCGCTGGTTGCCGAGGATGATGCCGCCGGCGACCACACCGAGCACCAGCAGCCCCGCGAGGATCGCGACGTTGCGGGACAGGCCGGGCTCGCTGCGGGTACGCGCCCAGGCCCGGGCGATCCGGTTGCTCATCGTTGGATCTCCTGGAATCGGGCGAGGTTGGCGAACATCTGCTCGAGGCTCACGCCCGCCGGCAGCCCGGCCACCGTGCCGCCGTTCACGCCGGGGTTGAAGCCGATGACCGCACCGTTGGACTCCGTCATGGCCGCGGTGTTGTCGACGTTGGCCGCCATGTGGCCCAGCTCCTGGTAGAGGGGCCGGTCGCCGCCGCTGCCCGCGTAGGGTCCGCTGCCCTGGTACGGGGAGTTGACGGTCTCGAGGATCGGGCCGTTGACCCGGTCGAGCACGGGGCCGTGGAGGTTGTCGAAGACCGCGGTGAGGTCCTGGCTGACCGGCGAGAGCGTGCCGACCAGCGGCCGGGCATCGGTCAGCAGGCTCCGCAGGTCGCCCACCACCGGCCTGGCCTCGGCCAGCACCGGGTCGACCCGCTCGAGCAGACCGTCGAGCTCCTCGACGACCGGGACGGCCACGTCCGCGGTGTCGCGCAGCTCCGCGAGCGTCCCGTCGAGCCGCTGCAGGCCGGTGTCGGTGGCCCGCAGCGTCGGAGGCAGGTCCGCGAGGGCGGCCGCGATGTCGCCGCCGCGCCGGTCGAGCACGCCGGACAGCGAGTCGAGCCCGGTGACGACGTCGTCGAGCTGCCCCTGGTTCTCGGCCAGCGCCTGAGAGGTGCTCTCGAGCCCGCGGACGAGCTCGGTCAGGTCGGTGTCCGGCCGCGTGCCCCGCGCCGCGGCCAGCACGCCGCCCGCCGGACCGAGCGTGCCCGGAGCCGTCCGGGCCAGGTCCTGCAGGGCCTCGGATCCGCCGCCGGCGAGGACGCCGTCCAGGTTGCGGGTGCTGCTCTGCAGTCCGGTCAGGGCGTCGGGCTGCAGGGCAGCCGCCACCTTGTCCAGCTCGACCGGCACCTCGGTCCGCTCCCGCGGGATGACGGCCTCGGACTCCCCGGGGGCTCCCCCGGGCACCAGCTCGACGTAGTAGTTGCCGCCCAGCAGCGTCGTCGGGGCGATCAGCGCCGACGGCGCCGTCCCGAGCTTGCCCCGGATGCCGTGGTCGACCTTGAACTCGACCAGCGCGGTGCCCTGCTCGGTCCGGTCCACACCGGTGACCACCCCGACGGGCACACCGGCCACCTTCACCTTGGTGACGTACTCCTTCAGCCGGTACTGGTCACCGAACTCGGCGGCCATGCTCTCGCCCGGCGTGACCATGGTCAGGATCTGGTTCTTTGCGAACAGGGCGGCCCCGACGACCAGCGCCACCAGGGCTGCGACCAGCCCCAGGCGGAACGGGGTGGAGATCGGCCTGCGCGTCGTGGACGCCATCAGCGTCGCCCTCCGATCCCCGGCAGGGGCTTGATGTCCTGTGCGGACTCGCCCGGTTCGGGATTGGCGTTCCGGGCCACCAGCGGATCCTCCACCGGCGCCGTGCCGCTGACCGTGTCGGACTGGAAGATCGGGTAGATCCGCAGCCAGTTGCCGGCCGCGTCACCGTCGTGCAGGGCGCTGGAGACGTTGGTGAACCAGTGCGCGATCTCCGGCGAGTACGGCGCCAGGTCGGCGAGCAGCGGAGCGGTCTCGGCCACCGTGTCCGCGAGCCTCGGGGTGAGCGGACGGGCATCGGCCATCAGGCCGGTGAGCTCCTCCACAGCCGGCTCGGCCACGTCGGCCACGCCCGGCACCCGCTGCAGCGGGGCCACACCCTCACGGAGCACGCCCCGCACGTCGGGCGTGGCCGAACCGAGCGCCTCGGCCCCGGGCCGCAGCGCCAGCACCGCGTCCCGGGTGTCGGCGAGCGGCCCGTTCAGCTCGTCGAGGGCCGATCGCGCGTCGCGCAGCGTCTCGGGTGAGGCCTGCAGGGTCTGCTCGAAGGGCGCAGCCCCGTCCACCGCGATCGCGTCGAAGGTGGCGCTCATGTTCGTCAGCAACGAGGCGATCTCCTGCTCCCGGCCGGCGAACCGCTCCGAGAGGGTGGACGCGGACTGCAGCAGCCCGACCAGATCGTCCCCGCCGTCGGCCGTCAGCGACCGCGACACGGTGCCCATGTCGGCCAGCATCTGCGGGGAGGCCGCGAAGGCGTCCTGCAGATCCTGCGAGTGGCCGGCCAGCCCGCCGCCCACCTCCCGCAGGGTCGATCCCAGAGCCGCGCGGGTCGGCGGGTCGAACACCGTGAACAGGTCGCTCACCTCCTGCGCGCCGCGGGTGTCGCGCTGCGGGATGACGTCGTCGGACCCGAGGGCGCCCGCCTCCGGGCTGCCCGGGTCGAGGTCGACGAACTTCTGCCCCAGCGCGGACCGGGCGCCGACCGACGCGGTGGTCGCGCTCGAGTTCTGGTAAACGGGCCGGTCGCCGTCGAGCTTGAGGATCGCGACGGCGCGCCCGTCCTCGTAGCGGACGTCGTCGACCGAGCCCACGCGGGCACTGGCGATGCGCACGTCGTCACCCACCCGCAGCGAGCCGACGTCGCCGAAGGCCGCCTTGACGAGCGTGACCTGCGCGCCGGGGATGCCGTACTGCGCGCGGAAGGCGAACACGACGGAGGCGACGAAGAGCACCACGACGACGAGACCGATGACGAGGGCGGTACCGCGGGACCCCCAGGCCTTGTGGAGGGACCTCACGATCCACCCCCCACGAGGAAGCCGAGCATTCCGCTCTCCTGTTCGGGAGACAGTCCGGTCGCGCCGGAGGGTTCCGCCGGGTCGGCGGTGGGGGCCTGCAGGAGGCCGCCGGTCGCGGGCGGGGCGTCGGCTGCGGGCGCGCCCGGCACCTCGGTGCCGGGCTGCTCGCCGCCGATCTCCGCCGCCGGCGGCAGCACGTCGGGCACCGCCCCGGCGGGCGCCAGACCGGTCACGGAGTCGGGGTTGAGCAGCATCACGACCCGCAGGTAGTGCGAGAGGCCGTCGTGCCCGTTCGTCGCCAGCGCCCAGTACCGGATGAAGTTGAGGACGTTGTCGAGGTTGCCGGTCAGGTCCTCGGTGAGCGGCCGCGCCGACGCCGCGGTGGTCTGCAGTTCGGGGCCGGCGCGGCGCAGGTCCGCCGCGACCGGGCGGGCCTCCTCGAGCAGCGCCTCGGCCCGCTCCAGCACCGGCTGGGCCTGGACCAGCGCCGGGTCCAGCGCGTCGGCGAACGTCATGAGCTCACCGGAGATGGCCGTGAGGTCCTCGGTGACCGGTCGGATCGCGCGCAGGGTCGGAGTGGTCTCCTGCGCGGTGGCCGCGAGGGTGCCCAGCGTCGTCCGCGCCGACCGCAACGCGCCGGGCAGTTCGGCGAGCGTCTCGTCCAGCGCCTGCTGCTGCGCCGTGCTGGCGGCCAGCAGCCGGTCCGCCGCCCCGACGAGTTGGTCGAGCGAGCGGCCGTCGTCGGCGGCCAGCGCACCGGCGACCGGCTCCACGCGATCGAGCAGGGTCCCCAGCAGCACGTTCTGGTCGGCGAGCACCGAGGTCAGCGCCCGGGTGTCGGTGAGCGAGGGCGCGAGCGCCCGGATGGCCTCGTCGACGTTCCCGCCGTTGTCCCGCAGGCCCTCGCCCAGAGTCGTGACCAGGAAGGCCAGCGACTCCCCCGTCGGGTCGTCGAGGGTGTTGAGGATCTCGTCGAGGTCGACGTTCACCGATGTCTGCGCGGCCGGGACGATGGTGCCCGGTTCGAGCTCCGGTTCGGTGGGCGTCCCCCGCTCGAGGTCGACGTAGCGCTCGCCGAGCAGGCTCACCGGGCGGATGGTCAAGCGGGCGTCGCGGTACACCGGCAGCGCTGCCGGGTCGAGGCGCAGCGCGATGTCGGCGACGCCGTCGCGGACCCGCATCTCGGAGACCTCGCCGACCATGACGCCGTCGATCTTCACCTCGTTGCCGGGCAGCAACGGGCCGGCGTCGGCGAACTCCGCGACGATCGTCATCCCCTTCGTCGCGGGGTTCTCGGCCGCGAGGCCGCTCATCGCGCCCGTCGTGCCGATGATCGCGACGACCGCCACGGCGGCCGCGCGCACACTGGGCCGTCTCATCGCATTCCTTCGCCGAAGGCGTCCGACCAGGGCTGGCCGACCAGCTCACCGGGGAGCGGGGTGAGGTTCTTGGACGTGCCGGGGGGAAGGACGCCGGGGTTGATGTTGCCGTTCTCCAGGCCGCCCGTGATGTAGATGCGGGCGTAGTGACCGTTCGCGTCGTAGTTGGCCACCGCGGAGCCCCAGTTGGTGAGGAAGCCCGCGAGCTCGGGGCTGTAGGGACGCAGGTAGTCCAGCGCCGGGGTCAGCCCGACGAGGGTCTCGTCGATCGCGGGCAAGGTGGCGGCGCCGCTGTCGAGCAGGCCCGGGGTGTACTGCAGCAGCTCCGCGGCCGAGCCCAGCGTGGGCCGCAGGTCGGCCATCGCCGGCCGCAGGTCGGCGAGCAGGGGCTGCAGGTTCTGCGCCACCGAGGGCAGCCGGCCGGTGGCCGGTGCGAGCGCATCGAGCAGTGGAAGTGCCGCATCGACACTGTCCGGGACGTTGCCGAGCGTCGTCCGCGCCTGGCGCAGCGTTCCCGGCAGCTCCTGCACCACCTGGCCGAGCGCCTCGCGCTGCGCGACCGCCTGCCCGACCGCGCCACCGAGCTGGCGCACGATCCGCTCGACGTCACCGTCGCGCCGCGCGAGGATCCCCATCGTCGCGTTGAGCTGGGTCACCAGCTGGCGGATCGCCTCGCCGTCGGTGCCGATCCCGCGCAGGACGTCGCCGGTGGCCGCCAGCGCCGGCCCGGCCGTCTTGAGGGTCGCGTTGAGGCCGGCCTCGCTGCCGCTCAGCGTCGACTCCAGGTTGCGGATCAGGGAGTTGACCTGGTCCCGGGTCGGCTGGTCCAGGGCGGCGAGCACGGTGTCCAGCTCGACCGGTGACGGCTGCTCGGCGCGCAGCATGCCCCCGTCGGGGATCTCGGCGTTGGTCACCGGGCCGTCGGTGAGCTCGACCAGCCGCTCACCGAGCAGTGCCTTCCAGATGATCTTGGTGGTGGCCCCGTCGTGCAGGGGTGCGAAGTCGCTGTCGAGCCGCAGCACCAGCTCGGCACGGCCGTCCCGGACCGCGATCGACTCGACCTCGCCGGCGTCGAACCCGTTGACCTTGACCATGCTGCCGATGATCACGTTGGTCGCGTTGTCGAGCACCACGCTCACGCGGTACGGCCCGCTGAACGTCATCAGTCCCGCCGCCGAGGTGGCGAGGACGAGCAGGACGGCGGTCGCGGCCAGGAGTACACGCCGCATCGTCAGTCCATCCCCAGCGGCCCGGCGGAGTCACCCGACAGGAACTGCCGGACGAACGGGTCGTCCGACGCGAAGGCCTCCTCGGCCTCCCCGTAGTGGACGACCTGGCCCTTCCAGATCAGCCCGACGTAGTCGCTGACCTTTCGGGCCGTCCGGATGTCGTGGGTGACCAGCATGTACGTGCCGCGGTGCTGCCGGTGGACCTCGAGGATCAGGTCGTTCAGCAGGCTGGTGCGGACCGGGTCCAGGCCCGAGTCGGGCTCGTCGAACAGGACGATGTCGGGGTTCATGACCAGCGCCCGGGCGAACCCGGCGCGCTTGCGCATGCCGCCGGAGACCTCGTTGGGGAACTTGGTCAGGGCCTTCTCCAACCCGACCTCGCGCAGCCGCGCGAGCACGATGTCCTCGATCTCGTCCTCGGACTTGTCGGTGTGCTTGCGCAGCGGGAAGGCCGTGTTGTCGTAGATGTTCATCGAGCCGAACAGGGCGCCGTCCTGGAACAGCACCCCGAACCGCTTGCGCAGCTCGTAGCGCTCGCGCTCGGAGATCCGCCAGATGTCCTGACCGAAGATCAGTACCTCGCCCTGGTCCGGCTCCAGCAGCCCGACCAGGTGCTTGATCAGGACGCTCTTGCCGGTACCGGACGGGCCGAGGATGGTCGTCACCGCGTTGTCGGCGAACTCCAGGTTCAGGCCTCGGAGGACCTCGAAACTGCCGAACTTCTTGTGCAGGTTCTTGACCTGGATCGAATGCGCCGGCCTGCCGGCCGGGGCCTGCGGAATCGCATTCGGCGGCATCGGCGCGACACTCATCGACTCCCGTTGGCTCTGCAACGAGACCTCCCCAGCATGGTACGAACGTGGAAGCAGTGATTAGTTGGCGATGGGCGCGTTCGGGGACAGACCCCAGAACAACTGGGTCCCCAGGACGCCGACGACATGGACCAGAACCATGTTCAGCATCATCGATTTCGCCGTATTTCGGCCGACCCCGACCGGGCCACCACTCGCGTTGTAGCCGTAATAGCAGCCCACGAAGATGATGACCGTGCCCATGGCCATGACTTTCGCCAGTGAGTACACGAAGTCCAGCGGGTTCTGGTAGAGCCAGAAGATGAAGGAGTAGCCACCGGACGAGACCCCGCCGAGCTGCACCACGACGGTGAGGTACTCGGCGATGTACATGACGCCGAGGCCGACGGTGTAGAGGAACGGCATGGCGATCCAGCAGGCGATGATCCGGGTCCCCACCAGATAGCTCCGGGAGCGGACGCCCATCACCTCCATGGCGTCGATCTCGTCGGAGATACGCATCGAGCCCAGCTCCGCGACCAGGCCGCAGCCGACCTTGGCGGCGAAGATGTAGCCCCACATGTAGGGCCCCATCTCGCGGATCGCGCACCACGCGGTGAAGATGCCCGAGTAGAGCGGGGCACCGATCTGCTTGAGGGTGTAGTTCGCTTCCAGGCCGCACTGGTAGCCGATGACGAACTGCATCACCCAGATGATGAGTCCACTCGAGACGATCAGGATGCCGCTCTGGTGGAACACCTCGGAGGCGTAATGGCGGACGTCGACGAGATCGCGGGTGATCCTGCCGGAGAACCGCGCGATCTCACCGCCGGTCGCGAATGCGTCGCGCATCTTTCCGCCGATGGTGCCGAGACCGACGATCGGCCCGAGCTGCTGCGGACGCTTCGGCCGCGGGTGATCCGGGTTCGGCCCGTCCGGCCCCGGCCGGTCCAGGGTGCTGGTCATCGTGGCTCCTACCGGTAGACCTGGATGTCGGGGTTGAGGCCGAGCAGGATCGTCGTGAACACCATGTTGAAGATCCAGATGGCCGCGAACGCGATCACGACGGCCTGATTGACCGCACGCCCGACACCGATCGGGCCGCCCGAGGCGTGCAGGCCCTTGTAGCAGCAGACGACGCCGATGATCAGGCCGAACAGGGCGGTCTTGATCACGCTGCCCCAGACGTCGGTCGTCGTCAGGTTGTTGAACAGGCTGTCCACGAAGGCCGCGGGGTTGGCGCCCAGGATCGGGACCGCGGCGATGTAGCCGCCGAGGATGCCGAACATCAGCGCGACGAGGTCGAGCAGGCCCGTCATGATGAACAGCGCGATCACCCGGGGCAGGACGAGGGTCCGGACGGGGTCGACGCCCAGCACCTCCATGGCGTCGATCTCCTCGCGGATGCGGCGGGCGCCGAGGTCGGCGGTGATGGCCGTGCCGACCACGCCGGCGACCACCATCGCGTTCACCCACGGGGCGAACTCGCGGATGCTCGCCATCACGAAGAAGGAGCCGAGCCGCTCCGGGATGCCGAAGAGGCTGAAGAGGTTGCCACCCTGCAGCCCGGGGGCACCGAGGCCGAAGGCGGTGCAGGACACCGCCATGGGGATCCAGCACAGCTTCAGGATGTCGAAGCTCTGGTCGCGGACCTCCGCCCAGTAACCCCAGGGCCGGCGGATCGCCATCCAGAGCACCTCGAGCGCCAGCCGGGTCATCTCGCCGGCCTGCACGAGCGGACCGTCGACGCCCCGCAGGAGAGCCCGGGGCCGGCGAACGACCTTCGTGGCCTGCCGCGGAGCGGCTGCGTCGTTCGTCGGAGCGCTCATCGCCTCGCCTTCGTTTGCGCCACGCTGGGGGTGGGAAGTGATCGACTGTCGGCTGTTCGCCGCGGGACACCCGGCAGCGACGCACCAGTGCGAATGACACGCACCGTGACGCGGAGCTTACGGAGTGTTGAACGGCATAACGGCCGGAATCCGGGGGAGGATCCGGCTCCACCTGGGGGTGGTAACGACCCCCAGTTGGGGGTTACCGGCCAGTAGGTGAAACGACTAGGCCAGGCCGGACGATCCCATCTCTCATGGGCCGACGACCGGCCATCCAGGGTCGGCGCGGTCCGGACGCCGCGCCGGGTCGCTGTAGCCTCCCCGCGTGCGAACCACCGGTGCCGGGAGCGGACGACGCGGATCGGCCGACGGAACCATCGACGGGCCCACCGCGGTACGGGCGGCGTCCACGGGTTTCACGATCCTGTTGCTCGGCGGTCTCCTGACGCCGATCGCCGCGACCTACCTACCGGTGATCGGCCGGTTCTGGCTGCTCCTCACCGCAGTGGTGGCGTTCGCCGTGGCTGGTCGGCGGATCGGCACGGCCCGCATCCCGGCGCTGCACGGCGCGTGCGCCGCGCTGGGCAGCTACCTGCTCGTCCTGCCACTCGTGCTGTGGATGCCGGGGCAGTCCGCGGGGGTGGATGTCGAGCATCTCGTCTCGGCGGCCGGGACGGCCGTCGCCGTCGGCGCGATCGCCGGTGCGCTGGCGGGCCGCCTGCGCGACGGCTCGGCCGCACGGGACTGACCTCGGGGACCGCGCTCCACGGCGGCCCGGCCGGGCTCGCCCGCGGGGAGCGTCATGCGGGACCCGGACACAGGTCGCCCCGCGCGATGCCGTCCTGGCTCGCCTGCGTCCCGATCTCGGCCCGGGCGACGGCGTCCCGCAGGTAGAGCGTCAGCAGACGGTGCACCACGGCGGGATCGGCCCGCAGCGCCTCCATCGGCACGTTCAGTCCGCCCTCCCCCGGCAGCACCCCGTGCGGCGTCCAGGTGTCGGCCCGTCCCTTGCGCCGGAGCACCGACGGGGCGCTCAACTGCACGATCAGCGACCGGTAGGGCGCCCGGGTCGCCACCCCGTCCACGTCCTCCCAGGCCACGGCCGTGCCGGTCCGGCCACGGTGGAACTCCACACCGGAGGCGGTGAGAACGAGGCCACGGGGCCGTCGCGCGTCCCGGAGCGCGAAGGCCGTCAGGGCCACCCCGGCCGCCGCCATCCCCACACCCACGAAGCGGGACGCACCGGAACCGGCGACGACGACCAGCAGCCCCGCACCGGTGAGAACCGTCCCCGGCAGCGCCCCGGCGAGGACGGAACCGGCATCCGCCGGGACGACCAGCGCGGGTTCACCCGACCACTCGGAACGACACCGCCGCACGACGACCCGGCCGGGCGCCGAGCGGGCCAACCGCAGCACGCCCAGGCCCGAAGCCGCCAGTAACGCAGCGGCGACGAGCAGCAGACCGGAGCCGATCACCGTGCCCTCCGGGCCCCTCGCCAGGCTCACCACGCCGGTCCATGCCACCAGGATGCTCAGTGCCACGAGGAGAAGCGTGCGCACCAGCCGGCCCACCCGGCTCCGCGGGGGCCACTCCTCCGGCCAGGGGAACCGGGCACCGCGCACAGCCACGTCCTTCCGCACTCGTCGACCCACTCGTTCCTGCGATCGTTGCGGCGGCACGACGGACCGCGCCGCGGTCGACGAACAGCCGAGCCGTTCGGGTCAACGAGGACGGGACCACGGCGATGCGGCGTCGGGCACGGAGCGCACCGCAATCGGGCGCATGCCGCTTGGCGGAACGAGCTGTGGTGCCAATGCGTCCAGCCTGCAGGACCTGGACATGAACTGCACCACCGAGGCCACCACGGCTCCCTGCCCGCAGGTCGGGGGCCGACACCGTCAAGGTCCACCTCGAGCACGCCCTCGGCGACGAGGAGTGTGGAGGGCATGGACTCCGACGCACGGACGGCGCTCCCGCTGCGGTTGCCCCCCGAGCTGTGGCTGTTCGTCGAACCGCGGCGGCGGCGCGAGCAAGTCGAGGTGCGCTACGACAGCGACGCGTCGCTGGGTCATGTGGTGCAGGCACTCGGCGTGCCGCTGACCGAGGTCGGGGCGCTCCTGGCGGGCGGCGTACCCGTCACCGCGGCACACCGCCCGGTTCCGGGTGTCCTGCTCGAGGTCCGTCCGGTGCGGCGTCCCCAGCGGGTGCCGGGCTGGAGCGGGCGGTTCCTGCTCGACGTGCACCTCGGGGCGCTGGCCCGGCGGCTGCGGATCCTCGGCATCGACACCGCCTACCGCAACGACGCCGACGACGACGCGCTGGTCGAACAGGCGGCGGACCAGCGACGGGTGCTGCTCACCCAGGACCGCGGGCTGCTCAAGCGCCGGGCGCTGTGGGCCGGGGCGTACATCCGCGGGACGCAGCGCAACGAGCAACTGGCCGATGTGCTGGACCGGTTCGCCCCCGCGCTGGCGCCGTGGACGCGGTGCACGGCGTGCAACGGTGAGGTCGACGCCGTGGTGAAGGAGGAGGTCATGGACCGGCTGCCGCCCGGCACCCGCCGCCGCTACGACCGCTTCACGCGGTGCCGCTGCTGCGGGCGGGTCTACTGGCACGGGGCGCACGGCCGGCGCCTCGACGCGATCGTCGCCGCCGCGCGCTCAACCCGGGGCGGGCCCGGCCCGACGTGACGGGGTACCGCCGACCTCGAGCGTCCGCGCGAGGGGCACACCCGGGCGGTAGGCCAGGTGCACGTGGCTGGGCGCGTCCAGGACGGTGAGGTCGGCCCGCTTGCCCGGCGCCAGCACCCCGATGTCGGTCCGTCGCAGCGCCAGCGCGCCGCCCGCGGTCGCCGACCGGAGCGCCTCGGCTGGGGTCATGCCCAGCTCCCGGACCGCGAGCGCGATGACGAACGCCATCGACGAGGTGTAGGAGGTGCCGGGGTTGCAGTCGGTGGCCAGCGCGACCGTGGCGCCGGCGTCGAGCAGCGCGCGGGCGTCGGGGTAGGGCGAGCGGGTGGAGAACTCGACGCCGGGCAGCAGGGTCGCCACCGTGCCGCTGCTGGCGAGGGCGTCCACGTCGGCGCCGGTGAGATGGGTGCAGTGGTCGACGCTCGCCGCGTCGAGTTCCACGGCCAGCGCGACCCCGGGACCTGCGGAGAGCTGGTTGCCGTGCACCCGCAGCCCCAGCCCCGCGGCCCGGCCCGCTGCCAGCACGGTGCGGGCCTCGTCGCCGTCGAAGGCGTGCGGGCTGGCCGGCTCGCAGAACACGTCGATCCAGCGCGCGTCCGGCGCGCAGGCCGCGAGCATGTCGCCGGTCACCAGATCGACGTACTCACCGCGGGCCGACCCGGGCGGCACCACGTGCGCGCCGAGGAAGGTCGTCTCGGTCGTGACCTCGGCGGCCAGCCGCAGCGCCCGCCGCTCGTCGGCGACGGTCAGGCCGTAGCCGCTCTTGATCTCCACGGTCGTCGTGCCCTGCCGCCGCAGTTCCGCGATGCGCTCGGCGAGCAGCGCACGCAGGGTGCCCTCGCTCGCGGCGCGGGTGGTCGCGACCGTCGTGGCGATGCCGCCACCGTCGTAGCGGGTGCCGGCCATCCGGGCGGCGAACTCCGCCGACCGGTCCCCCGCGAACACCAGGTGCGTGTGCGCGTCGACGAACCCCGGCACGACGGCCCGGCCACCGAGATCGGTGCGGGCATCGGCGGCCGGGGCCCGGGTTCTCGACCCGACCCACGCGATCCGGCTCCCGCCGGCGCCCTCGTCGACGACGACGGCCGCGTCGGTGACGATGCCGAGCGGTGAGCCGTCCCCCGCGGCCGGGTCGTTCGTCACCAGCTCGGCAATGCCGGTGATCAGGGTCGCGGTCACCAGCACTCCCACAGCGGCTCGATCGCGGCGAGGAGCAGGGCGCCCACGTCGCCGAGACGGTGCCGGCCACCCGCCACCACGACTCGCCCGTCGACCAGCACGGTGTCGATGTCGGCGGCGCTCGCGGCGAAGAGGATCTGTCCGGGGTCGCCGCCTGCGGTGCGCGGGGAGTCCGTGCGGACCGCGATCAGGTCGGCGCGCGCGCCGGCCGCCAACCGGCCTGCGTCGGGCCAGCCGAGTGCGTTGTGCGCGGTGGCGAAGGACAGCAGATCACCCGAAGTGAACCGGCCGCGGCGGCCCGAGGCCAGACGCTCGTGCATCTCGAGCGCCCGGGCCTCGGAGCACAGGTCGATCACCGCGTGCTGGTCGCTGCCCAGGCACAGCCGCACGCCCGCGTCGTGCAGGGCCCGCGCCGGTCCGATGCCGTCGGCGAGGTCGCTCTCGGTGGTCGGGCACAGGCACACCGCCGAGCCGACCCGGCCCAGCAGGCCGATGTCCGCTGTGGACACATGGGTCGCGTGCACCGCCGTCGTGCCGTGGCCCAGCATCCCCTCCTCCGCGAGCAGCGCGGCCGGGGTCGCGGCGTAGTGGGCCAGACAGGCGTCGTTCTCCGCCTTCTGCTCGGACAGGTGCACGTGCAGCGGCCGCCCGCCCGCGACGGCGGCCACGGTGCCGAGCGCCGCGCGCGGGACCGCCCGGACCGAGTGCGCGGCGACACCGACGCGCATCCCCGGCGACGGCTCCAGATCCGCCACCCGCGCCGCCCAGGCGCCGACGTCGCCGTCGGAGAACCGCCGCTGCCCCTCGCCGAGGGGCCGGTGACCGGCCGGGTCGAGCCCGCCGGCCAGGTAGCACGTGTCGAGCAGGGTCAGCCGGATGCCGGCGTCGGCCGCGGCCTCGCGCAGCGCCTCGGCCATGGCGTTCGGGTCCGCGTAGGGCCGTCCGCCCGGGCCGTGGTGCAGGTAGTGGAACTCTCCGACGGCGGTGATACCGGCCAGCGCCATCTCCGCGTACGCCGCCCGGGCCAACGCCAGGTAGGAGTCCGGGTCGAGCCGCGCCGCGACGGCGTACATCCGCTCGCGCCAGGTCCAGAACGTGCCGCCCCGGTGGTGGGTGCGTCCGCGCAGCGCCCGGTGGAACGCGTGGCTGTGGACGTTCGCGAAGCCGGGCAGGACCACACCGGGCAGCCGGGCCGAGCCCGCCGGGTCGGTGCCCGCCGTGACCGCGGCGAACCGCCCGTCGGCGATCTCGAACGTCACGTCAGTGGCCGGCCCCCCGGGCAACAGCGCGTACCCCGCGAACCACCTCACCCCTCAACCCCCCAGGGCGCCGGCCCACGCCGCGTTGTGGAGCCATAACGCAGTCCGGGGACCGGCGCAGGACGCGTTGTGGAGACATGGTGCGGTCGGGGGGTCACCGGGCGAGCTCCTGCACGACCGCGGCCAGGGCGGTGACGCCCGCCCGGCAGTCGGCGCGCTCGGCGTGCTCGGCGGGCGAGTGGGAGATGCCGGTCGGGTTGCGGACGAACAGCATCGCCGTCGGGACACCGGCCGCGGAGAGGACCCCGGCGTCGTGACCGGCCCCGGTTCCCAGGACCGGCGCGTCCCCGAGCAACGTGGCGATCCGGCCGGTCAGCTCCGGTTCGAAGGTGGTCAGCTCGGTCCAGGACTCCTCGGACACCACGCCGCCGTGCCCGGCGACGAGGTCGGCGAACTCGGCCACGACCGCCCGCACGCGATCGGTGTCGGCACCGCGAGCGTCGAGCCAGCCGGTCACCCGGGATGGGATCGCGTTGACCCCGTTCGGCTCGACCCGGACCTTGCCGCACGTTGCCAGGGCGTCGTACCGCAGCGCCGCCACCCGCGCCGCCAGCACGACCGAGGCGAACGCGAGCATGGGGTCGTGCCGGTCGGCGAGCCCGGTCGTCCCGGCGTGGTTCGCCTCGCCGGGGAGCTCGAACCGCCAGCGGCCGTGCGGCCAGATCGCGGAGCCGACGCCCACCGGCGCGTCGAGATCGGCGAGCGCCCGGCCCTGTTCGACGTGCAGCTCGACGAAGGTGGCAACCCGGCGCAGAGCCTCCTCGTCGTGCCCGAGCCGGGCCGGGTCCTGACCCGCCTTCACCATCGCCTCGGCCATCGACAGCCCGTCGGCGTCGGTCAGGCCGCGGGCCCGGTCGGCGTCCAGCGCGCCGGTGATGATCCGCGAGCCGGCGCACGCCACCCCGAACCGGGCGCCCTCCTCGTCGCCGAAGTGGACCACCGCGATCGGCCTGCCGGGTGCGAACCGGCGATCCCGCAGCGCGTCCAGGGCGGCGAACGCCGACACCACCCCCAGCGGACCGTCGAAGGCACCGCCGTCGGGCACGGAGTCCAGGTGTGAGCCGATGGCCAGGCCCGGGCGCACGTCCGGAGCACCCCACCACGCCCACTGGTTACCGGCCCGGTCGGTGGTCAGGTCGAGTCCGCGGCGCTCCGCCTCGCCGGCGAACCACTCGCGCAGGCCGGCGTCCTCCCGCGTCCGGGCGAAACGGCGATAGCCGCCCGTCCTCGGGTCCCGCCCACCGGTTCGAGGTCCGCCCACATCTGCTCGAACGTGTGCTCGGATGTCACGCGCCCTCCCCTGCCGGGATCCGGATCCCCCGCTCGGCGGCCACCTCCGCGGCGATCTCGTACCCGGCGTCGACGTGTCGCATGACGCCGGTCGCGGGGTCGTTGGTGAGCACCCGCTCGATCTTCTCCCCGGCCAGGTCGGTGCCGTCGGCCACGGTGACCTGCCCGGCGTGGATCGAACGGCCGATGCCGACGCCGCCGCCGTGGTGGATGGACACCCAGGTGGCCCCGGAGGCGGTGTTGACCAACGCGTTCAGCAGCGGCCAGTCGGCGATCGCGTCCGAGCCGTCCGCCATCGCCTCGGTCTCCCGGTAGGGCGACGCGACCGAGCCGCTGTCGAGGTGGTCGCGGCCGATCACGACGGGCGCGGACAGCTCACCGGACGCGACCATGTCGTTGAACCGGGCCCCGGCCCGATCCCGCTGCCCCTGGCCGAGCCAGCAGATCCGGGCCGGCAGCCCCTGGAACACGACCCGCTCCCGGGCCGCCTGGATCCAGCGGTGCAGGTGATCGTCATCCGGGAAGAGGTCGAGCACGGCCTCGTCGGTGGCGTGGATGTCCTTCGGGTCCCCGGACAGCGCGGCCCACCGGAACGGACCCTTGCCCGCGCAGAACAGTGGGCGGATGTAGGCGGGGACGAACCCGGGGAACGCGAACGCCCGGTCGAAACCGCCCAGGCGGGCCTCGTCGCGGATGGAGTTGCCGTAGTCGAACACCTCGGCGCCGGCGTCCGCGAAGCCGACCATCGCCTCCACGTGCCGGGCCATCGACGCCCGCGCCCGCTCGGTGAACTCCGTGGGCTTGCGCTCGGCGTAGTCGTGCCAGTCCGCCACGGCGACGCCCTCGGGCAGGTAGGACAGCGGGTCGTGGGCCGATGTCTGGTCGGTGACGACATCGACGCGCACACCGCGGCGCAGCAGTTCCGGCAGCACCGTCGCGCAGTTGCCCACCACCCCGACCGACACGGCGCGGTGGTCGTCCCGGGCGCGTTCGCACCGGGCGACCGCGTCGTCGAGGTCGGGAGCCAGCTCGTCGAGGTAGCGCTGGTCGATCCGGCGGCGCAGCCGCGCCTCGTCGACGTCGACGATGAGGCAGGTTCCGCCGTTGAGGGTGACGGCCAGTGGTTGCGCGCCACCCATCCCTCCGCAGCCGCCGGTCACGGTCAGCGTGCCGGCCAGCGTCCCGTCGGGCCGCCGGTCGGCGACGGCCGCGAAGGTCTCGTAGGTGCCCTGCAGGATCCCCTGGGTGCCGATGTAGATCCACGACCCGGCCGTCATCTGGCCGTACATGGTGAGGCCGAGCTGTTCGAGGCGGCGGAACTCGGGCCAGGACGCCCAGTCCGGTACCAGGTTCGAGTTGGCGATCAGGACCCGCGGCGCCCACTCGTGGGTGCGCAGCACGCCGACCGGCTTGCCGGACTGCACCAGCATGGTCTCGTCGCCGGCCAGTGTGGTCAGCGTGCGCACCATCGCGTCGAAGGACGCCCAGTCCCGCGCGGCCCGGCCGGTGCCGCCGTAGACGACCAGATCATCCGGGCGTTCGGCGACCTCGGGATCGAGGTTGTTCTGCAGCATCCGCAGCGGGGCCTCGGTCTGCCAGGACCCTGCGGTGAGAGTGGTACCGCGCGCGGCACGGACGGGGCGGGCGCCTTCCATGATCGATCCCTTCTCTCGGTAGATCCCTCAGCGCAACGGGCCGGTCACCGACTCGGCGGCGGCCACCGCCCCGCCGGAGACGACGTAGGCCAGTGCGGACTCGATCTCCGGGTCGAGATGACGGTCGGGGCCCGGACCGGCCACCGCGGCGCGCAGCCCGTCGCGGACCGCTGCGGTGGCCGGAGCCGGTTCCAGCGGCCGGCGCAGGTCGAGCCCGCGGGCGGCGGTGAGCAGTTCGATCGCGACGACCCGGCTCAGACCGTCCACCGACCGGCGCAGCTCACGGCCGGCCGACCAGCCCATGGAGACGTGGTCCTCCTGCATCGCGCTGGACGGGATGGAGTCGACCGACGCCGGTGTGGCCAGCCGCTTGAGCTCGGAGACGATCGCGGCCGCGGTGTACTGGGCGATCATGTGGCCGGAGTCGACGCCCGGGTCGGCGGCCAGGAAGGCGGGCAGCCCGTGGCTGCGGGCGATGTCGAGGAACCGGTCGGTGCGCCGCTCGGCGATCGACGCGACGTCGGCGGCCGCGATCGCGAGGAAGTCGAGGGCGTAGCCGAGCGGTGCGCCGTGGAAGTTGCCGTTGCTCTCCACGCGCCCGTCCGGCGTGATCACCGGGTTGTCGATGGCGCTGGCCAGCTCCCGGGACGCGATCGTCTCGGCGTAGGTGACGGTGTCGCGCGCGGCGCCGTGCACCTGCGGGGCGCAGCGCAGCGAGTAGGCGTCCTGCACCCGCGTGCACTCCGGCCCGCGGTGACTCTCCATGATCGCCGAGCCGGCCAGCAGCGCACGGAGGTTCGCGGCGACGTCGGCCTGCCCCGGGTGCGGGCGCAGCGCCTGCAGGTCCGCGGCGAACACCGCGTCGGTCCCGAGCAACGCCTCGACGCTCATCGCCGCGGCCACGTCGGCGGTGCGCAGCACCAGCCGCAGGTCGTGGCAGGCCAGCACCAGCATGCCGAGCATGCCGTCGGTGCCGTTGATCAGCGCCAGACCCTCCTTCTCCCGCAGCTCGACCGGCTCGATACCGGCCGCGGCCAGTGCCTCGGCAGCGGGACGTAGCACATCGTCGGCGTCGCGCACGAGCCCTTCGCCCATCACGGCCAGGGCGCACTGCGCCAGCGGCGCCAGGTCGCCGGAGCAGCCGAGCGAGCCGTACTCCCGGACCGTCGGCGTGATGCCCGCGGAGAGCATCGCCGCGTAGGCGCGAGCCGTCTCGAGCCGGACCCCGGTCCGCCCGCTCGCGAGCGTGCTCAGACGCAGCAGCATCAGGGCCCGGACGACCTCCCGCTCCACCTCGGGGCCCGACCCGGCCGCGTGCGAGCGCACGAGGCTGCGCTGCAGGTCCGTGCGCAGCTCGGAGGGGATGTACCGGGTCGCAAGGGCCCCGAAACCGGTCGACACCCCGTAGTGCGGCTCGACGTCACCGGCCAGCGCCTCGACCACGGCGCGACTACGCCGGATCTCGGCCTCCGCCTCGTCCGACAGGACCACGGCGGCTCCGTCCCGGGCCACCGCGAGGACGTCGTCGCCGCTCACGGGACCGATTCCGACGGTGACCGGCTGCATCCCCCCATGGGACACCCGGCGCGACCCCGGCACCAGGGCCGTCGCGTGCCCCGCGGGCACCGGGGTAACCGTCGACCTATGACCTCAATGTCCACGTCCCGCGGTGCGGCGGCCGGGCGCGTCCCGCTCTCCGTTCTCGACCTGGTACCCGTCTCGAGCGGCCACGACGTCGCGGAGGCCCTCGAGGACACCATGCGTCTCGCCCGGACGGCGGACGAGCTGGGTTATCGGCGCTTCTGGCTCGCCGAGCACCACAACAGCGACACCTTCGCCAGCTCCGCCACCGCCCTGCTCATCGAACGGGTCGCATCGGCCACTGAGCGCATGCGCGTCGGCTCGGGCGGCATCATGCTGCCCAACCACGCGCCGCTCACCGTCGCCGAGCAGTTCGGGACCCTCGCGACGCTGCATCCCGGCCGGATCGACCTCGGTCTCGGGCGCGCCCCGGGCACCGACCCGCGCACGGCTCACGCGCTGCGCCGGGGCGCCTCCAGCATCGACTCCTTCCCCCAGGACGTCCGCCGGCTCGCGGCCTACCTGGCACCCGCCGGGCCCGGACAGGGCCCGGTGCGGGCGATCCCCGGACAGGGGACGCAGGTGCCGCTGTGGCTGCTCGGGTCGTCCACGGCGAGCGCGGAACTGGCCGGTCGCCTCGGGCTCCCGTTCGCGTTCGCCTCGCACTTCGCTCCGTTCCAGCTCGACGAGGCGCTTGCCGTCTACCGCACCACCTTCGACCCCTCCGGTCCGCTGGCGTCGGTCACCGAGCCGACAGTGATGGCCGGGGTCAACGTCCTCGTCGCCGACGACCAGCAGCGAGCCGAGGAGCTGTTCACCACGGTGCAGCAGATGTTCCTGCGGCTCGCGGCCGGCGCCACCGGACCGCTGGACCCCCCGATGCCGGATCTGCGGACCAGGCTCGACGCCGATCAGGCCGCCGCCGTCGACGCCCCGTTGCAGGTCTCGTTCGTCGGGACCCCCGATGTGGTGCGTCACGGCCTGGACGAGTTCGTGGACCGGACCGGGGCCGATGAACTGCTCGTCGTCACCTACGCCCACGACCCGGCGCAGCGGCGGCGCTCCTATGAACTCCTCGCGAACACGTGGGGCCTCGTCGGGGAGAGCTCGGCGGCCTGAAGCCGGCGTGTGCGTGTCCTGCGCGGCGCCGTCCTGGCAGGCTCTGGCCATGGCTCCCGCGAAGCGCCGGTTGGTGATCGTCCGGCATGCGAAGTCGGCCTGGCCCGAGGGCGTGGCCGACATCGACCGGCCACTGGGGCCGCGCGGCCGGCGGGACGCGCCGGCGATCGGCCGCTGGTTGCACGACCACGTGTCCTACATCGACACGGTGGTGTCCTCCCCCGCGGTGCGGGCCGACCAGACGTGGGAGCTCGCCGCCGCCGCCCTCGGCACGGAGCCGCAGCGCCGCTTCGACGAACGGGTGTACGCCGCGTCGGCGACGGAGCTGCTCGCCGTGGTCCGGGAGCTGCCGGCCGGGGCCGCGACCACGGTGCTGGTGGGCCACAACCCGGGGCTGGAGGACCTCGTCGCGCTCCTCACCGGCGAGGAACGCGTCATGAAGACGTCCTCCGTCGCGGTCGTGAGCTGGCCGGGATCCTGGGCCGACGCCCCCTCCCGGCGGGCCCACCTCGAGAAGCACGTCACACCGCGGGGCTGACCCGGGGTGGCGGATCTGCGCATACCGGACGGGGGCTTCGGGGTAATGGCTGCTCGAGGCGCCCACCGCCGGGCGCAGGATCAGCTCGCGCGCGGCACCTCAGACGGTCCGGCGCGCGAGCCCGGCCAACCGAGGGGAACACCGGTGTCGACCGACGCGATCGTGCTGCTCAAAGAGGACCACAAGCAGATCCGCAAGCTCTTCCGGGATTTCCGGGGTGCGGGCGAGAACGCGCGCAAGACGAAGGAGAAGACCGTCAAGAAGATCCTCGAGGCGCTGACGGTCCACACCTACATCGAGAACGAGTGCCTGTACCCGGCGACCCGGGAGCTGCTCCCGGACCTCTCCGACGACGTGCTCGAGTCCTACGAGGAGCACCACGTGGCCGACGTGCTGTGCTCCGAGCTGGCCGCGATGAGCGCCGACGACGAACGCTTCGACGCGAAGACCACGGTGCTCATCGAGAACGTCCTGCACCACATCGAGGAGGAGGAGCAGGAGTGGTTCCCCAAGGTGCGTGACGGGCTCGGCCGCAAGAAGCTGCAGGAGATCGGCGCGGAGATGCTCGAGATGAAGAAGAAGGCCCCGCGCAGCCCCGCGCAGCCCGGGGCCCTCGCGAAGGCGGTCGACGCCGTCCTCGCCTGATCAGCCGTGTGATCGCTGCACCAGGCGCTCCCGCTGCGGGACGACGACGTAGCGGGGGTCCTTGGTGGAGGCGATACCGGCCTCGAACACCCCGAACCGCTGCAGCGCGCCGGCCACCACCAGGGCGAGCCCCGATCCCACGGAGACCGCCCGGCTCCGCCGGGCACCCAGCACCGTGCCCGCGAGCCCGGCCACGGTGAGCCCCTCCGAACAGCGGCGCAACCGGTGCGCCCGGCCGGTCGTGTACGCCTCCCGGACGACCGGGTGGAGCCGCTCCTCCAGCACCTTCGACGCGGCGAGCTCGCCCACCGCGCCGGATGCCGCGAACCACCGCGCCGGGCCGGCCTCCTCGACCGGCGTGAGCGCCATCATCAGTCCGCCCGAGGCGGCCGCCGCCGACCCGCTGAACACGAACGGCAGCTGCTCCCGGGCCCCGTGCCACGCCGGCACCGCTGTGTGGGACAGCAGGACCGCGGTGTAGGACGCGACCCCCGGCGCGAACACGGCCGAGGCCAGCCCGGCGGGCCGGGCCGATCTGCGCAACAGCCGGCCCAGGACGGTCGGTCGCAGGCGCCGCGGCAGCAGCTCGGCGATCGCCGCCAGCCCGACCCCCGGGCCGAACGCGGTGAGGATCCAGGTGCCGACGCTCATCGGGGAGGTCGGCTTGGCGACGCGCAGCATGTGGTGGAAGCGCTCGGGCCGCCCCAGGTCGGTGACGAGGAAGACGACGCTCGCCAGCAGCGCGGCGAGCGAGCCGAGCCACCCGGCCCGGCGCAGCGCCGGCCTGCCGCTGAGGTCCGCACCGGCCGCGAGCACCGCGGACCCCGCCGCGAGCCCACCGGTGAACAGGTAGGCCGGGACCTTCCACTCCCACACCGGCGCCTTGATCACCGGACGCCCGTAGTAGGACCGGAAGTCCGCCGCCGGGACCACCTCGCGCTGCACGGCGCCGGCGCGCCGGCCGTCGCGGCCGTGCCTGACGAGCCGGGCCGGGTCGACGTCGGAAGTACTCATCGCTCCCCCTCGCCGCGCCCGGCCGGCACTTCACGACAGCGCCGGACCGATGATCCGCCTGCGATCTCACTCATCGTCGGCTCCCGAGGAACGACCCCACCGCGGCGGTGAGGAAGGCTGCGGCCGCGATCCCGGCGGCGCGCCACATCGCGGGCGCATCGCGGGTGGGCACCACCGGGTCCGGTGGCAGGCCGTAGACCTCGGGCTCGTCGAGCAGCAGGAAGAAGGCACCCGTGCCGCCGACCCCGTCGTCCGGGTCCTCGCCGTAGAGCCGCGCCTCGGTGACGCCGCGGTCGTGCAGGGTGGCGACCCGCCGGTTCGCGCGCTCGCGCAACTCGTCGAGTTCCCCGAACTGGATGGAGTCGGTGGGGCAGGCCTTGGCGCACGCCGGCTCCAGCCCGTCGTGCAGCCGGTCGTAGCACAGCGTGCACTTGTGCGCCCTGCCGTCCAGCGGGCTGCGGTCGATCACGCCGTACGGACAGCCGGAGACGCAGTAGCCGCAGCCGTTGCAGATGTCCTGCTGGACGACGACCGTGCCGAACTCGGTCCGGAACAGCGCACCGGTGGGGCACACGTCCAGGCAGCCGGCGTGCGTGCAGTGCTTGCACACGTCGGATTCCATCAGCCACCGGAAGTCGGTACGGCCCTCGGCGCCGTGGCCGTCCGCACCGTCGTCGCCGGGGCGGGAGAACGAGGGCATGCCGAGGTCCTGCGGCGGCTCGTGGACCTCCAGCGGGTTGGTGCCCAGCTCGCTGCCTCCGCGCTCGGCATGCCGCAGCCGGGCGGCGACCACCTCGGTCATCACCGGGGTGCCCGACGGGCCGGTCGGCAGCTCGGCGATCCCGGTCCGCTGGCCGCCCAGCGGAATGTCCTGCTCCACGAACGCCACGTGCCGCCAGGTGTTCGCACCCAGCATCCCGGAGTTGTCGTAGGACATCCCGAGCAGGTCGAATCCGTCGTCCGGGACGAGGTTCCACTCCTTGCACGCCACCTCGCAGGCCTTGCAGCCGATGCAGACCGACGTGTCGGTGAAGAAGCCCACGCGCGGTGGGTGTTCGAGATGCCCGGCGTCGGCGGCGACGTCGTCGAGCGGGCCGTACAGGCTGTTCTCGCGGATCATCGCCGTACCTCCTGTTCGATGTGCTTGACGCCGCACGTCGTGCAGACCACGGCCCCGGTCGCGGCGGTGATCCCGGCACGTTCGCGGTAGCCGGCGACGTAGTCGAGCAGCGCGGGTCCGCGCGGCCGGGGGCCCGGCCGGATGTCGCAGGTGGCGACCTTGCTCTCCTGGATGAAGACGTTCGCGTCGAGTGTGATGCCCAGCAGGTCGTTGAACACATCACCCCGCACCAGCCCGGTGGGGCCCCAGTGGTACGGCATCCAGATCTGGTGGACGAGGCGGCCGCCCACCCGCAGCGGGGCCAGCCTGTCGGTCACCATGACGCGGGCCTCGACGGCGGTCCGGCTGGTGATGACGTGCGCCCAGCCCAGGTGTTCCAGCCCGCGCTCGGCCGCGAGCTCGGGAGAGACCTCGACCGTCAGCGCCGGTTGCAGCTCGGACAGGTAGGGCAGGGTCCGGCTCATGCCGCCCGCCGTGTGGTGCTCGGTGAGCCGGGACGCGGTGAACACGTAGGGGAAGACGTCGACGTTCGGTTCCGGCGGGGACGGGTTGGACGGGTTGTCGGGCCGGCCGTAGACCTTGCGCGTCGGGTCGCCCTGCTGGACGTACAGCGCATTGCGCACCGGCGACTCGTGCGGCTCGTAGTGGGTGGGAAGCGGGCCGTCGACCAGGCCCCGGGGCGAGAACAGCCAGCCCTTGCCATCGGCCTGCATGATGAACGGATCGTCACCGTGCAGGGCGTCGGGCCCCTTGGTCGGGCCGGGGGGAACATAGTCGGGCGGTTTGGTGGGCTCGAAGTCCGGCACGTCGTAGCCGGTCCACCTGCCCCGTTCGGGATCCCACCACACGAGCGCCTTGCGTTCGCTCCACGGTCGGCCCGCCGGATCGGCGGAGGCGCGGTTGTACAGGATCCGGCGGTTCATCGGCCAGGTCCAGCCCCACTCCAGCGCGTAGATGTCCTGCTCGAAACGCGGTTTGCGCCGCCGCGCCTGGTTGACGCCGCCGGCGTAGACCCCGCTGTAGATCCAGCAGCCGCACGACGTGCTGCCGTCGGCCTTCAGGTCGGTGTAGCCGTCGACCACCCGGCCGGTGGTGAGGTCGTAGCCGTTGATCCGCCGCAGCACATGGTCGGCGGACGGTTCCTCGTCCCCGGGGTCGCCGTGCACCTCGTAGTCCCAGGCGAGGTCCAGCAGCGGCCGGTCGCGCTCGTCGGTGGACCCTGCGAGCCGTTCCCGGAGCCGACGGCCCAGGTGGTAGAAGAACCACAGCTCGGAGCGCTGATCGGCGATCGGATCCACCGCCTTGTCCCGCCACTGCAGCATCCGCTGCGTCTGGGTGAACGTGCCGTCCTTCTCGGTGTGCGCGGCGGCGGGGAAGAAGAACACCTCGGTGCGGCACCGCTCGGGGACGATCTCGCCGGTCTCCACCTCCGGCGCGTCCTTCCAGAAGGAAGCGCTCTCGATCATCGTGAGGTCGCGGACGACCAGCCAGTCCAGGTTGGCCATGCCGAGACGCTGGATCCGTCCGTGGGCCGATCCGACCGCGGGATTCTGGCCGAGCAGGAAGTAGCCGAAGACCTTCCCGTCGACCATGTCCAGAACCGTGCGGTAGGTGCCGTGGTCGCCGGTGATCCGCGGCAGGTAGTCGTAGCAGAAGTCGTTCTCCGGGGTGGCCGCGTCGCCCCAGTACTCCTTGAGCAACGACACCAGGTAGGCGTCGGCGTGGCACCAGAACCCCTTCTGCTCCTTGCCGCAGATGGTGCTCGTGTACGTCGCGAGGTCCGGGTGCGAGGCCGCGGACGGCATCACCAGGTAGCCGGGGAGCAGGTTGAACAGGGTCGGCACGTCGGTGGAGCCCTGGATGCTGGCGTGCCCGCGCAGGGCGAGGATGCCGCCACCGGGACGACCGATGTTGCCCAGCAACAGCTGGATGATCGAGGCCGCTCGGATGTACTGCGCGCCCACGGTGTGCTGGGTCCACCCCACGCTGTAGACGAACGCCGCGGTGCGCTCCCGCCCGGAGTTCTCGACCAGTGCCTCGCACACCGCCAGGAACTGCTCCCGGGGGGTGCCGCAGATCTGCTCGACCATCTCGGGTGTGTATCGGGAGAAGTGCCGTTTGAGGATCTGGTAGACGCAGCGCGGGTGCTGCAGGGTCGGGTCCGAGGGGATGGATCCGGCCACCCCGTCGAGCTTCGGCCCACCCGAACCGTGCTGGTCGGGTGAGGCCTGCTCCTTCTCCTCCGCCCAGGGACGCAGGTTCGCCGGGAGCACCGGACCCGAGCTCTCGTAGTGCCAGCTGCTCTGGTCGTAGCTCGCCGTCGCCGGGTCGTAGCCGCTGAACAGCCCGTCGAGGTCCTCGGTGTCGCGGAATTCCTCGCGGATGAGGAACGACGCGTTCGTGTACGGGAGGACGTACTCGCGGAAGTCGTGCTCGCCGGCCAGGATGTAGTTGATCACGCCGCCGAGGAAGGCGATGTCGGAGCCGACGCGCAGCGGGACGTAGTGGTGGGCCAGCGCGCTGGTCCGGGTGAAGCGCGGGTCGACGTGGAAGACCTTCGCCCCCCGCTCCTTGGCCTCGATCACCCACTGGAAACCCACCGGGTGCGCCTCGGCCAT
This sequence comes from Pseudonocardia bannensis, assembly GCF_012911875.1. GTDB lineage: Bacteria > Actinomycetota > Actinomycetes > Mycobacteriales > Pseudonocardiaceae > Pseudonocardia > Pseudonocardia bannensis. Next base: position 114,826 of record NZ_JAAXKZ010000002.1, read on the forward strand.
GTTCGAGCCCATGATCACGATGCAGTCGGAGTGCACCAGGTCCTGCTGGTAGTCGGTGGCGCCGCCGCGACCGAACGAGGCCCCCAGACCGGGGACGGTGGCGGAGTGTCAAATACGGGCCTGGTTCTCGATCTGGATGGCTCCCAACGCCGTGAACAACTTCTTGATCAGGTAGTTCTCCTCGTTGTCCAGCGTGGCCCCGCCGAGGCTGGCGATACCCATGGTCCGGCGCACCCGGTTGCCGTGCTCGTCACGCTCCTGCCAGCCCTTGTTCCGGGCGTCGAGAACGCGGTCGGTGACCATGTCCATGGCCGTGTCCAGATCGAGCTCGGTCCACTCGGTGGCGTACGGCGCCCGGTAGCGGACCTTCTCCATCCGATGCGGTCCGGTGACCAGCTGCTTGCTCGCCGAGCCCTTCGGGCACAGGCGGCCGCGGGAGATCGGGGAGTCGACGTTGCCCTCGATCTGGATGACGTGGGAGTCGGAGACGTACACCCGCTGGGCGCAACCGACGGCGCAGTACGGGCAGACCGAGCTCGCGACCCGGTCCGCCTCGACGACCCGTGCCCGCATCGCCGTCGAGCGGGGGGACTCCGCCGCGGCGCCCCGGCCCAGCCGGTCCGGGCCGGTGAGCTGGCGGTAGACGGGCCAGGACTCGATCCAGGTACGCACGCCCATGAGCGTCTCCGTCCAGGCGAGGATCCGTCGGCCGCGAACCCGGTGGGAGCGCGGTGCTGCCGAGGTACCCCCGGCACCGGCCGGGAAACAGCACCGGCCCCGTAACCCGCTGATCAAGGGCAGAGGGGCGCTCCGCGCGATCAACAAGCCCCCTTCTCCCCTTGATCAGCGGGTGGGGGCGGGGCGGAGCGGGCCGCTCGGATC
>NZ_JAAXKZ010000030.1 GCF_012911875.1 Pseudonocardia bannensis
GCAGATCAAGGGCGCGGCGCCGGAACTCCGGCGGGTAGGGCTTCGGCACGACGGACGATCTCCTTCACAAGATCGTCGGACCCTATGTCTCCTCACGTCTGTGTCCGCTGAGCGGGGTCAACATCAAGGTGTCCGGCGTCAGGGGCCAAGCTCACCACGAGGCGTCGGCTCCGGCAAATGGTCCTGGGCTCCCTGACGGCGCCGCGGGCCGTTGTCTGCCGGACCGCGCAGCGGGCCACGGTACTGTCGTGTGGTGGCCAGGTCGGAACACCGGCCCGGATCAGGGTGTTCTTCCGACAGCGCGCGAGACCGAGGGAGGCACAGGATGAGTACTGAGACAGCGATCCTCGCCGGCGGTTGCTTCTGGGGCGCACAGGAGCTGCTGCGGAGGCGTCCTGGGGTGATCTCAACCCGCGTCGGATACTCCGGAGGCGACACCCCGAACGCCACGTACCGCAATCACGGTGATCACGCGGAGGCGGTCGAGATCGTCTTCGACCCCGAGGTGATCTCGTTCCGGGAGTTGCTGGAGTTCTTCTTCCAGATCCATGATCCGTCGACGAAGGACCGTCAGGGCAACGACGTGGGCCGGAGTTACCGCTCGGCGATCTTCTACACGAGCCAGGAGCAGCGGCGGGTTGCTCTCGACACGATCGCGGATGTCGACGCCTCGGGTCTGTGGCCGGGCAAAGTCGTCACCGAGGTGACCGCGGCCGGCCCGTTCTGGGAGGCCGAGGAGGAGCACCAGGACTACCTGCAGAAGTATCCCGCCGGCTACACCTGTCACTTCGTGCGGCCCGACTGGGTGCTCCCACGCCGCCAGGCGCAGTCCGCTCGATAGTCGAGGGGGGCCCGCGGCCTCGGGGCGAACTGGTTTTGGCCGCCGGATAGCGCGTCGGCGAGGCGCCAGGTGCCGCGCTCTGCGCGGATCTCCCGCGCGAGCTCGCTCGGATGCGCCGACACCTCAACAACCTCTGGCTGGGTGCCATCGGCGAGGCTCTGCCCTGGACCCGGCGTTCGCTTCGGGTGGGCCGGCTTGCCGTCACGGCCTACCGGCGAAACTGCGAATACCGGCGCCGCCAGGGCGAGCGCCGGGAACGGGGCGTGCTGTGGGGTGCCCCGGGTGCCAACAGCGTGGAGAACCCGTGCTCGACGGTCCGGCGTGCGGTGGCGAGCCACAGCTCGCCGGATCCGTGTGGCGCGGCGATGGCGCCGAAGCGGAAGGGGTGCATGCGTCGGCCTCCGCAGGGCGGGGGTGCGGCGGACCGGCGGTGGCCGGGGGCGCCGTGGTCACGACGGACGACAGCACTCCCGAGCCCACCCCCGGAGCTCCCGGGCCGGGCCCCGGATCCGCGTTCCTGCTGGCCCAGCTGGGCTCCTATGCCGCGGAGGGGTTCGGCGAGCGGATCGCAGAGCTCGGCCTGACCCCGCCGCAGACCGGCTTGCGCCGCGCGGTCGCGGCGCAGCCCGGGCAGTCCCAGCAGGCACTCGCGAAGCTGCTGGGCACGCCGCCGAACAGGCTCGTCACCCTCGTCGACGGACTGGACGAGCGGGGTGTCCTCGAACGCCGCCGCAACCCCGACGACCGGCGGGCTGCACGCGCTGCACCTGACCGAAGCCGGGGAGAAGTTGCTGCGCCGCATCGCCGATGTCGCCGGCGCCAACGACGACACGGTCTGCGCCGCCCTCGACGAGAACGAGCGGGACGCCCCTGCGCGCGCGACTCGATCGGCTCGCTGCCCACCACGGCCTCGCCCCCGAGTGCACCCGGGCTACCGCCGGCTCCGACCCCGCCCGCCTCGCCGCTGGTAGTTGATGTGCAGTCCTGTGCCGTCGGCGGCGCCAGGTCGACCAGCGCATCACCACCGCGGCGGGTGTCATGCAGGAGCAGGGACCGGCGCCGGCGTCGATGAGTCCGGGCCTTCCGCGGGGTCTACCTGGCATGGAGTCGAGAACGGGACGACGTGAGGCGGGTGCGGGAGCGCTGGCGAACGGTCGCGTGGCCACCAGGCTGCCGGCGCAGGACCTCGACCGGGCGCGGGCGTTCTCTGCGGAGAAGCTGGGCCTTGAACTCGCGGAGGAGCGCCCGGGCGGCCTGCTCTACCACTGCGCGAACGGCACATTCGCACTGTTCGAATCCACCGGAGCTCCCTCCGGCTCGCACACCCAGATGGCGTGGGGCGTCGACGACATCGAGGCGATGGTCGCGGAGCTGCGGTCGCGCGGCGTGGTGTTCGCGGAGGTGGATCTGCCCGGCCGCACCGCCGGCGGGATCACCACGGTGTCGGGCACCTACCCGAGCAAGGGCACCGGCGAGCGGGCGGCGCGCCCCGCCGCCACCGGCGTTGCGAGCTGTTCGACTGAACTACGGTCGCCGACGACGCGGCCGGATCGGGGGTCCAGCGGCGGCAACTGCCAACCACGAAGGTTTGAACGCGGATCTTCAGATCGTGACACGTTCGTTTCGAGCTCTGGCTGAAGGGGTTGTCCTCGCCCCTCGACCAGCGACCGCCATGGAAGGAGGATCGGACACATGGAGACATGGGATGCGATCAGGTCCCGGCGCAATGTGCGCAACTACGCGGACCGGCCCATACCCACAGAACACCTGGATCGAGTGCTCGAGGCGGCGCGCCGGTCGCCGTCGGCGAACAACTGGCAGCCCTGGGACTTCGTCCTGGTCACCGACCGGGCCCGCCTGACGGAACTGGCCCGGGTCTGGCAGGGCGCGGCGCACGTCGCGCGATCGGCCGCGACCGTGGCGATCGTCGCTCCCGTCCCCCAGGATGACCGGCAGCGGGAGCTGATCCAGTACGACCTGGGCCAGGCCACCATGAGCCTCATGCTCGAGGCGACCGACCTGGGAATCGGGACCGGGCACGCGTCGGTGGCCGACCAGGATCTCGCCCGCACTCTCCTTCGGTTCCCCGAAGGCAGGTTCTGTGCCTACCTCGTCGCGCTCGGCTACCCCGCCGACCGGCCACTCACACCCATCGAGCGACCGAACCGGCGCCCGTTCGACGAGGTCGTCCACCGCGAGCGGTGGTAACCGGAGCGCGAGTCATCGTGAGCGGCGATCCAGATGCCAACAAGGCCGCGGGAGCGGCCGAGGTCCGGTGTCGTTCGTAGCCGACCGGCGAGCGGTAGTCCAGGGCGGGGTGCCGCCGGGCCCGGGCGTACCGGGTCTTGATCCATTCGAGGATCGCGTTCGCCAGCTGCTGGGTCGTCCACGACGGGTGGAGAACAGCCGGCGGACCCGCAGCCGAACCAGCACCTCCCGGCCGGCGATCGGGGTGTCGGACAACCGCCTACTCCTCGCTCTTTGCCGCGGGTGGTTCGTGGCGCCGCAGGAAGAACCGAAGCCGGGTTCGTACCGTGATGATGCCCGTGCCCGGGCAAGTGGTGTCGATGAGTTGGAGCAGCTCGTGTGATTCGTCGAAGAACACCGACCTGGCGTCGAGGAACGCGGCAGCTCGTCCACGCCGCGCCAGCGGTGAGCGTCGGCAATGGCCGACCTCGGTCGCAAGGCGGACGGAGTTGCGCTGCGCGTCGATCCGGGGCGGGGTCACCTGCACCGGAGCACACTGACAGCGCGAGCCGGACATGCTGGTCATCCGGCGGCTACGCCCCAGCAGGGGTGCCGGTGCTGATCGAGAGCGCGCCGGACGGGCAGTTGGCCACCGCCCGGCGGACGGCGTCGATGTCCTCGGGCGTCTCGTCGAGCACCGCGACGACGCCGTCGTCGTCCTGGTCGAACACCGCGCCCGCCGTCAGCACGCACATTCCGGCCCCGATGCAGACATCACGATCCGCCCGCACGCGGAGGAGCTGCTCGTCGCTCACCACGCCACCTCCAGCGACGTCAGACCGTAGATCACGTTGAACGAGCGGAAACCCGGCTCGGTGCCGGCGGCGCGCAGGGTCGGGAACCGCTGCAGCAGCGCAGGGAACGCGATCCGCATCTCCATCCTCGCCAGCGGCGCCCCGAGACAATGGTGAATACCGTGGCCGAACGCCATGTGCCCCATCTCGCCGCGGGTGACGTCGAGCCGCTCCGGGTCGGGAAGCAGCGCCGGATCCCGGTTCGCCGCGGGCAGCGCGAGCACGACCAGCTCACCCGGGCCGATCTTCTGCCCGGCGATCTCCACCTCTGTGGTGGTCACCCTGGGGATGCCCGAGTGGACGATGCTGAGCCAGCGCAGCAACTCCTCGACGGCCGGCTCCACGGCCTCGGGGTGGTCGCGGACAAGCGCGAGCTGGTCCGGGTGCTTCAGCAACGCGAGCGTGCCGAGGCCGAGCATGTTGGCTGTGGTCTCGTGGCCCGCGATCAGGAGCAGCGAGGCGATGCCGATCAGCTCGTCGGTGGTGAGATCGTCACCGTGCTCGCGCACCAGCATCCCGAGAATGTCCTCACCCGGCTCGGCCTGGGCCTTCGCCACCAGCTTCGCCATGTACGCCCGTGACTCCCGGGCGATTCGCGTCCGTTCCTTCGGCGGCACGGACAGGTCGAGCATGCGGTTGCTGCGCGCCTGGAACTCGGCCCGGTCGACGTACGGCACGCCGAGCAGCTCACAGATCACCAGCGACGGCACCGGAAGCGCAAAGTTCGCGACAAGATCGGCCGGCGGCCCCTCCTTCTCCATCGCGTCGAGATTCTCGTCGACGACCTCGCGGATGCGCGGTTCCAGTCGCTTCATGCGACGAACGGTGAACTCCGGAATGAGGAACCTGCGCAGCCGGGTGTGGTCCGGCGGATCCTGCGCGAGCAGGTTCCCCGCGCGGGCCTGGGCGATCTCCTCATCGCTCAGATCCGCCATCCCCGGCGGCCGGCGCTCCAAGAAGCGGGCATGGCTGAATCGCTGCTGATCGCCGAGCACCTCGCGGACGTCGGCGTAGCGCGTCACGAGCCAGGCCTGCGAGCCGACCACCGTGTGGATGCGGGCGATCGCCGGCCCGTCACGCAGCTCAGCCAGCTCCGGCACCGGGTCGAACTCGGCGCGGCGCATGTGGACGGGCAGTTCCGACTTCTCCGTCATGACTGTGTCGGTCATGCAACCCTCCTCGATGCGTACCTCATCGGCGCGCTTCGACGGAGAAACGACAGTGATCTATCGAATGGTTCCGCGGGGGCGAGACTGCCTCAACGGTCCGTCAGGGGGACGAGCCGACGGAGATGACTACCGGCTTGCCGAACACGATCCGCATGGGCCGTTCGAAGGTGCGGAGCCGCCGCCGAGCACGGCGGCTACGTCCTGGCCCAGGACCTCACCGGTGAGCCGGTCGCCGCGACACCTGCCGCCCTGGGTTCCGGTCGGCTTCCACGGAAGCCGGTCGCTGACGAGTGGACCGTGTCGGAGCGAAGGGCCACGACTCCTGGAGGCCATCGACATCCGTGGAGCCTCCCGTGCAGGAGAGCCATGAGAACCCGTGATCTCGCAGTGAAGCAGGCGAACCAGGACCGGGTGCGGGCCGCCTTCGACGATCGGGCGGCCGGCGCCGGTGGGCCGTTCGCCCTGCTCGCCGATGACGCCACCTGGACCATCGTCGGGAACAGCCCGGTTTCGCGGACCTACCCCGCACTCGTGACACCACCTCAGAGCCGTTGGTGGTTTTCGAGCCGCGCATCCACCGGTCGGGGCCGGCCGCTGTCAGGCCGTCGTCCGCGACCTCCGGCGCAGGCGCCGGACGATCAGGTGGTCGAGCCCGAACCGGCCCGAACCGGTCACGGCGAGCACGAGGCTGAGCAGGCCGAGCGCGATGACCAGCTCGGGGCCGTTGTGGTCCATCGAGAACAGGCCACTGGTGTGCACGAAGATCCAGGCCCCTGCCATGTTCAGCGCCATCAGGACGCCGACCACCGGCACCGCGAGGCCGAGGATCATGGCGATGCCGCCGATGAGTTCCCCGAGCATGTTGGCCGGCCCGGTGATCGCGGGCAGCGGGACACCGGCCTGCTCGAAGAGCTTGCCCACTCCCGCGAGGCTGCCGCCGCCGAAGTCGTACTCGAGCTTGGCGTGCACCACCATCATCACCCCGAGGCCGACCCGGGCAACCAGGAGGACGAGATCACGAGCCATCTGAACGAGGGCTGTGTTCCGGACGCCGGTGATGTCCGTGGTGGTCATGTTCATAGTCCTTTCTCCTGGTGGAGCCGGTCGCGTGCATCGGGCGGGTCCGTACCGACTGCATCGGCCGACGGGGTGGTGCGTCGGGAACCGGGCCCAGCCGGGCCCGATCTCGAGCAGGCGGGCCAGGTGCTCGCGGGTATGGTGGCCGCAGAACAGCAGCTCGCCGGCGGGCAGCACCGCCCTGTACCGGGCGATCGCGGGACAGCGGTCGCAGCCAGGGACGGCGGCCACGGCGTGGAGCACGGCGCGGTCGCGGTGACTGAGCCCCGGTGGGCATGGTGCTCCCTTCCGGATGTCGGATCTCCGGGCCGGTCGCCCGAAGCCCTCACCAGGTCGACGAAGCCGGGGTTCCCGGTTCGACACGCTAAAACCTGAAGTGGGCTCGAGGTCAATGCCGCGCAGCGCCATCCGTAGCGACCCTGCTGCGGCTGTCGTGTTCAGACCGGGATGGCGACGCGGACGTCCCGGGGTGACTGCTGGTGGGCGCCGCGCTCGCCGAGGCGGCGCCGCCTTGCCGACCCGGCCCGACACGGCCCCCGACCTTTTCTGGGACCCCGGAACGGACCACTACGACGAGAAGGAACTCGCCGGACTGATCCTCGGCATCGCTGCCCGCAATGTCTGGAACCGCCTCAACGCGGTAGTCCGGATGGCTCTTCCGCGCTGGCCGCCCGGGCCGCCACCGTGGAGGCTCGCCCGGAGGAGGGTCGGGATGGCCGGGAAGTCGGAGGAGGAGATCCGCGCCGCCGCGGAGCGGGTGAAGCAGCAGCTGGACTTCTACGAAGCGGAGGCCAAGGCGCGAGGTGAGCGGTTCGAGCGCCTCGACGAGGAGACCCTGCTGAGGAAGCTCGCCGGAGACGAGGCCAACACTCCGTTCATCAGCGGGGCGGCCTGGAGCAGCAGCGTTCCGCCGGGAGGCACGGCCAACTTCAGGGTCTTCATCCAGAACCCCGATGCGTGGAGCTACTCCGGGAACTTCCTCTACGGCTACCTGTTCTTCGGGCCGGCCAACTTGGTCCAGTCCACCGACCTGTCACTCACGGCTGTGGACACGCGGTTCCCGCGCTACTTGCACCGGTTGGGGGTCCCCGCCGGTGGCAGCGCGGACACAACATTCACGATCGTGGTGCCCGCGGGCCTCGCCCCGGGTGTCTACGTCGCCAACTGCTATTTGGTGATGTTCGCCTGGTACGGCTCGGGCGGCCTCGCCGACCGGGTCGCCTTCGACATGACCGTGCTGTAGCTTCCCGATGCGCCCGCGCACGGCAATTCGAAGACCAGCAGTAGGGCCGCGACCCAGCTGGGCCAGTCGAGCAACCAGCCCGCGGCGAGCGCTAGTGGCGGCCAGAACCCAGCCCGTCTCGGGGCCAGGGGGCGTTCGTGCTCGGTGAGCAGCTCATCGGCTGGGGCCGACGCCGCCACGGAGCCGGATGATGCGGTCGATCACCGGCTTGCCGCCCGCCCAGCCGCACCCGGCAGCCCGCTCTCCAACCCGGCCTTGCCTGCCTCGACGAACCGATCCCGCCACTTGGCCACCGCCTGCGGTGAGGTGCCTCGCCGCCTCGCCGCCTCGCCGCCTCGCCGCCTCGGCCAGCGACAGCTCCCCGACCGGCGCCGCCAGCACGACCCGGACCTTGTCCTCGATCGGCAGCTGCGGCCGGCCCTTGAACCGGCTCATCAACGCCATCCTTCCCGACGGCCCCAACCTCGGGACCTGCCAGAAGGTCTGACTCACTGGAACGCAGGAATTGCGAACGTATGTTCGACCGGCTACGGTCGGCGGCGTCGCGGTGGCAGGGTTGGGGGAAGCAACCCTGCCACCGCGATCCTCGGTCAAGACGCCCGGATGTTGCCGCGGGCACGGCCGTGTACGGAATCGTCCGGGAGGCGAGCTGCGCAGTGCCGTCCCGTAGGCCGCCCGGACGGCAGTGGACGGCCACCGAGCCGGCGTCCGGCCGGTTGATAGTCGCGGGCATGGAACCGAACGGGCTGGCCCACCCACTGCCCGGCAGGCCATGAGCTGGGGCCGAATCGGGAGCTCAACGGGTGGCGGCCCTGTCGCTGCCGCGGCCACCGCACCACGACGTTCTGGGCGGGGGAGTGCCGGGCGACCTGGTACCGGCCGCCGCTACTCAAGACATGCCGGTCAATGGGGATCGATTGAGGTCCCGGTGACCCGAACGGCTTGCCGGGCTGTCAGCGGCTCGGCGAACCCGCTGGCCTCCACGTCGGCCTGCAGCTGCTCGGGTGGAACGCCCAGCACATGCCGGTGCACGCTGAGCACCAGCCGGCCGCCCGGACGCAACACCCGATGCAGCTCCGTAGGGCGACGGGCTGGTCCCACAGCATGACGTTGTTGACCGAGATCACCGCCTCTACCGAGGCCACCGGGCCGCCGGCGGCCTCCGCACCGCTCTCGCGGACCTCCACCACGCCGTCGGCGACGAAGGGGGCGCAGCGGGCCGCAGCCATCCGCCGCAGGGTGGCCGAAGGGTCCACGCCGATCACCTGGCTGGTGGGACCGGCCGCGGCCGGCGCCAGCACCACCCCGGGGCCCGGGCCGAGGACCGGAACCCGTTGCCCCGCCGCAGGCCGGCCTGCCCGATCACCCACTGCTCCTGCTCGGCGTTGCCCGCGCCATCAGCGCCCCGCCGACCGGGACGAATGACCCACGAGTAAACGGGGGCGGGTGATCGTGGCCGTGGCGCGAGCAGCGCAGAACCGCACGGCCGGAGCTCGGCGAGCTGGACACGTTTCTCCTGGGCGCCGGTGGGAAGCACGGGCCGATGGAGCTCGTCGTCATGGTCGGCCTGCAGGGGTGCGGGAAGTCGAGGTGGGTCCGGGAGCACCTCGCTCCGACGCACGCGGTGGTGAGCAAGGACCACTGGCCGAACGCGCGGCGCCGTGAGGCTCGGCAGCAACGGGTCGTCGACGAGTTGCTCGCCGCTGGACGCGACGTCGTGGTCGACAACACGAACCCTGCGCTCGAGGACCGGGCGCCGCTGATCGCCCTCGCGCGCCGACACGGCGCCGCGGTTCGCGCCGTGCACCTCGATGTCCCGCTCGAACTCTGCCTCCAGCGCAACGCCGGTCGGAAGGGTCGGGCCCGAGTGCCGGTCGTCGGCGTGCTCGCCACCCGGAACCGCCTCGTCGCGCCGTCGACGGAGGAGGGCTTCGATCGCGTCGACGTCGTCCGTCCGCCCGAGCAGGTACGGCCTGCGTGACGCGACGACCGGTTCCCCGGTGCCACCGTGTCCGCGGTCAGGTCGGGCCGGCGCGGCCCACCGGGTGGGAGCTCGGGAGGCGAGCGGCGCAATGTCGCCTTTCCGCGCCCCCCATCGGCCAGCAGTGCGCGGCCGCTGATCCGGTGTCCGATCAGACGGTCCCGCCGGGGGCGTGGAACCGCGCCGGCGAGCCCACTCACTGCCCGGCCGGGCATGAGCCGAGACCGGGCCGCGAGCTCAACGGGGCGGCTGCCGTGCTGCTACAGGGTGAACTGGGAGAGGGTGCCGTCACTCAGACGCTCGGCTGCGCCTCGAGTTCCCGCTTGGTGATCTGCTCGAGAACGGGCATGAGGTACTTCTTGAAGGTCACCGGGTTCTCGCACATCGGGAAGTGCCCGATCTCCTCCATGATGATGGTCTCGCTCCCCTTGATCTTCTTCCCTGTCTGGGCGGTCATCTCGGGCGTGCAGGCGAAGTCGTAGACGCCGGTCATGAGGTACACCGGCACGTTGCCGCTGATCTTCTCGGCGAACTGCCGAAAGTCGTGGTCAACGCTGTAGAAGTACAGGTCGCCGCGGAAGATGCCGGGGCCACCCTGGGCGTAGTACCACCAGGTCTCCCAGCGGTAGTCCTCCGGGCTCTGCGGCGCCATCAGCCCGAACACCGATGTAGCGCACGCCTCCCCGCCATGTACCTCGGGGTGGTAGAGCCAGTCGATGAACCAGCCGGGCGAGTAGTCGCACGCCTCGATCGCGATCAGGGCGCGCACCTTCTCCTCGAAGTTGAGTGCCAGGTGCAAACAGATGTTGCCGCCCATCGAGCTGCCCATGATGACCGGTCGCTCCAATCCGAGGGCGTCACAGAAAGCCATGACGAACTCGTAGTAGAACTTCGCGGTCAGCCGATACTCATCATTCTGGAAGCCCGGCGGGGGAATTGACTTGCCGTGCCGGGGAAGATCCAGTGCGATCACTCGGAACTGGCCCGTGATGTCGGGATCGGCGAGCTGGTGGCGGTACTCACGAGAATCGGTTCCGGCCGTGTGCAGGCACACCAGAGGAATTCCTTCGCCAGCCTCCTCGTAGAAGACCCGGTATTCTGTGCCATCGTGAGGAACGTAAACGTAACGACCGACAATGGGATCGTGCTTCGTCGCCATCTTCCTGAGCTCCTACCCTCGTGCAGTGCTCATGCGGCCACCGGCCGGCGAGCTCCACACCGGCGTGGGCGGCGCGAGATCCCGGAGCGCGGTACGGCGGCCCAGCAGGGCGGAGCGGTAGTTGACCCCCGCTGCCCGCTGTCCTCGGCGTCGACGTGCTCCTCGACGTCGGGCACCGGCGCGCCGGGGTTCCCGGCCAGGAAGAGCCGCAGTCCGTCCCTGCCAGAACAGCACGCATTCGTGCCCCGGACCGCCGGGGCCGGTGAGCACGGCCTCCGGCCCGATCCAGCGGTCCGGGTCGTAGCCGTCCGGTTCGATGACGATCGCCCCGGTCGGCCCGTGGTGGCCAGTGCGCTCTTCAGTCGCCCAGTGCTCGGTGCCGTCCACCACCGGGCGGGGTGGGAGGTCCTTGCTCCGGTGTCCGGCGAGCGCCGCGCTGAAGCGGTCGCTGGGAGATCGGGCTACCCCCTCATCCGGCTCCCGGCAGTCCCCGCGCCCTGAGCCAGGGCGGGACTGTTGACGGTTCGATGGCCACGGCGGCGCTGCCCCGAGCAGACCGACGAACGGCCGGATAGCACAGCCACCTGGGTTGGCGGTTGTCGTCGAGGCCCGCCAGGCACGGAGGCGTTCTCGTGACTGTTCCGGAGAGCCGGCCCGCCCCGCCGGGGCGCCCGTGCGGGCTCTGATGGGGAGGGCGGTTCAGCTCGGGTCGAAGTCCTCGGGGAAGATCGAGTTCAGGAACCGGCGGAACTTGGACACCTCCTCCTCATCGGGCCGCATGCCCCCACCGGCATCCGGGCCACTGCCGGCGACATCCTCGTCCAGGACCCACTCGACGCCGGCCACCCCCGCCGCGTCGAGCACTGTGTCCTCGGCCCAGATTCCGACCCCGGCGTGCAGCGCCAGGGCCACCGCATCACTGGTCCGGGCCGACACCACCGTCCCGCCGGTCACGCCCAGCTCGGCACGGAACACCCCGCCGCGCAGTTCGGTGATCCGCGCCCGCTCCACCTGGTGGCCCAGCGCTCTCAGCACCGCGAGGATCAGCTGGTGGGTCAACGGCCGCAGCGTCACGACACGCTCATAGCCCAGCACGATGGCCTCGGCCTCCGGCCGGCCGATCGACACCGGCACGTAGCGGCCCAGCCCCGCGATCTCCTGCAACACCAGCACCGCCCCGGTCTCGGACGGGCTCACCCCGATCCCCACCACACGCACCTCGGGCATGCCGACCATGCTGCCCACATCCCGCCCGGTTGCCCACCCGTACACCGCCTCACCCAACGCCTCCCTTCCCCGCGTGAGCGAGTGCCGACTGTCGGTTCTCAATCACGTTGAGCCTGATCGGGGTTCCCCGTCTCCCTGCTCATCGGTGAGCTGGCCTTCGGTGCCGGCACCGGGCGCGACGGCCAGGTCAAGGCCGGTGTCCTGGTCGGCTCGCTGCTCACCGCCCTGTTCGCGATTGTGCTGCTGCGCATCCGCAATCGTCACGACCGGCGGCTGTGCGCCGAGGAGGCACGCGATGCCGACGCCGTCCCCGACATCTACGCGAGCGGCGACGCACGCCTGACACCGCAGCCCGCGGCACGAACCGTCCCGGCTGAACTGTCCGCGGTGGTGCGGGCGCGTCGCCTGCGCGACGAGCTGCTCCCCGGCGCCATCCGGGTCGATGGTCGCGTGAGAATTTCGCAGCCGGGCGAACCGATGCAGGGGGGCAGCAGCAGCGGTCAGCCGTGCCGGGAGAGCTCCCTGTCCGGGCGGTAGGTGTAGGCCACCTCCCGAATCCGGCTGCTCTTCTCCAGCCCCGCACCGAGCGCACCGCCGACGGTGGCAAGTGAGGCGGTCAGCCAGGCGATCGCCAGCAGGTTTGCCGCGTCTATGGGGTGGCCGAGTTGTCTGGCGATTTGGTCGGGAGGCAGGAGGAGAAGGCTGACGATGACTGTCAGCGCGAACAGGATGAGGTAGAGCGCGACCACGCCGATGACGACGGTGATGACGGTGACGGCGTTGAACAGGATGACCTGCTCCTTGGCCCCGGGGAGCTCTTTTCGATCCTCGGATCGAGGGATCTCCTCCGGTAGCTTGCCGCCGATGACGAGGGTCAGCACCAGCGCGAGAACGGACGCGATGGTGAGCGCGGTCAGGCGCAGCACACCCCCACTGTCGGCGATCATCCAGATGAAGCCGTTGACCAACGACAGCACCGCAATGCCGAGCGCGGCGACCGCGACGGACGACAGCCGGATGACGGCTCGCCAAGGACGGTTGGCACGCAGCATGCCCAGCAGCAGTCGGAAGTTGCCGCTGATCACGTTGGCGAGTAGCCGGATCCCGTGTTGGTCTTCCTCGACGTGGCGGCCGAGTTCTGCCAGCTCCTGGGCTGAGACGGGCCTCCGCTCATGCCCGGCGCCTGTGCCCCAGCCGGTATCGCCGTATTGGGTGAGCAGGGCCGACACCAGGCGGACGATGGCCCGCAGAGCGCGTCGGCGCACGTCAGCCGGGCCCAACGCGGGGAGGGACAGCACTGCCACACCGTGTGTCGGACTGGTGTAGGCGATGACCGGCCGTCGGTCCGTCTCCAGTGGCAGGTCGGTGATGTACACCGCGAGGTGCCAACCCTCGTTGAGCAGCTTCTCGCGTGCGGCCTGGATGACACCATCGGGGTCGACCGGCGGTTGGACGAGCCGGTCCGAGACGAGCTGGACGACCCAGCGCACGTTCGGCACGCGGAGGGCCAGCTGATCGGGAAGGTCGGGCAACAGACTGCTCGCGAGTTCGGTCGCTGGGCCGGGAGCCGCGATCAGGCCGAGCACCAACTCCCGGTTCTCGTCGTCCGCGCCGCTGCCGGAACGATGATTCGACGATGGCATTGCATCACCCACCTCTTCCGACGAGCCACGTCCGGACCGGAAAGCGCGCTGCACCCGCGAGTCCTTCACAGGTGGCACGTGTGGCGTTCACCCGGTACCCGCCCTCGGGCGAGTCACTCACCGGTTCGGCTCCCGGTTCGCGCTGCTGTGCGGCTGGGTAGTGGCGCACGGTGTGCTGTGCCTTGGGGGCGCCCTCAAGCTGGATGCCGCGGTTCATCCCCACACCCGGTGGGCCGCTCGTCCGGCGTCGAGCCTGATCCCGGGGGTGCCGTGACTGTCCTGTACCCCAGCGATCCCGGTCGCGCTGGCCATCGCGTTCCTGTGCGAACGCCCCATCCCAGCTCAGGCCAGCCGGCTGGCGATGAGTGACTCGGCGATTATCGCTGTTGTCGGGCGACCATGAGCGCGCCCCGTTTGGTCACAGTGATCGGCACCGGTGCTTCCCGCGACGCCCGCGTAGCGACCGAGGCGGGGACCTGCCACCCGAGCAGGGCAATTGCGTACCGGCTGCCGGTCACACCCAACCCGACCAGGCGAGCGGCGACCGAATAGAGGCCGGCCACCGCGTGCCTGCGCGCGACCGCGATCCTGCGCCGGACTACCGAGAGGCCAGGATCGCCCTTGGCCCGCGTGCGCCCCTCGGGCTACAGCGACACGGCCTCGTCCGCCGCCGTACGGTGGACAGGTACTTCGAGGCCACCGCTGACCTCCGCCCCTCCGTGCCGGTCCGGTGTTGCCTCCTCGGAGGGCAACCACCGGGGCAGCGACAGCAAAGCACCGGTGGTTCGGCCTCCGACAGTCGCGTTGAGTCATGCCCGCAGCGACGAACGCGCCGAGCACGTTGCCGGCCGGGTTCGTCCAGTCCTCGACCGCCTCGAACGACAGCTCGATCGTGCCGGCGTCAGGATCGATCGCGAGAAGCCGCAGCCCGAGCGTCTGCGCGGCCCGTGGCATCGGCGCCGGCCCTCGACGCCGTCCCCGAACGGTCCGGTCCGCCCGCTCATCCCGCTGCTCCGTCCGGTGCCGTCCGCCGACAGCACCGACGCCACCGACGCCGGCCGCCATCCCGATGACGTTGCTCGTCAAGGTGCTGCTCGTCGACACCGATCCACGGCCGGGCCGGGTCACGGCGCTGATCCGGTCGCCGGACCGGCCGGGCCGGGCGGAGCAGAAGACGGCGAAGGCGCAGGCGTCCGGCCCGGCGGACGGCGCCGGGCCTGACGGGCTCAGGCTCGATGTCAGCGGCGGTCGAGGGCAGGCCGGGTCAGCAGGTCAACTCCCGAGGATGTGGGCCTTCTGGGCTTCGAACTCTTCCTCGGTCAGGATGCCCTGCTGCTTCAGCTCGCCCAGCTGCTTGAGCTGGGCCAGGGTGTCGGCCATGCCTCCGCCGCCGTCGCCACTTCCCTGATCGGGAACCTGCTGCGGCGGTGGCGACTCGGCGACTGCCTGCTCCTGCCGGGCCCACCGGCCCGCCTGTCGGCGGGACACCCGGTTGGACACGGCGGTGGCCGTCCCGGCGACGACGGCGGTACGGGCGATTCCGCGCAGCAGACCCGGCATGATGTTCCCCTCCTCTGATCGGTGATCGACCGACAGGCGGTCAGACTTGGGCCTCGACCGTGTCCAGCGATGCGAGCAGCGCCTGCACCGGGATCCGGCCGCCGGCGACCAGTTGCGCCCCCGTGCGGCGCAGCGCCCGGGCGAGCGGCGCGGCCCAGCGGTTCTCGTAGACGATGATCCCCGCCGCGCTGCCCGGTTCCAGCACATCGGCCGCCTCGGTGATGTCGTCGGCGTCGAGCAGACCGGACCGGGCGCCCTCGAAGATCGAGAGGTCCAGATCGGCGAGAGCGTCGGCGTCGTCGATCTCCAGCGCGGCCACCGTGCCGTCGGCGTCCTTGGCCAGGAACACCAGGTCCAGGATGCGGATGATGTCGCGCTCCACGAGGTCGACGAGCAGTGGCAACCCCTCGCCGGTCATTCGGCCCCCCGGGAACTCGACGACCAGGTAGTCGATCGGGCCCATCTCGTCGAGGACGTCGGGCGCGTCGGGAACAATCATCTGGCCCACCCCTGTCGGCTCTCACGCCATCTCTGGCCGCGCCATCTCTGGTGGCGACGGCACCTGCCGATCCTGGGCGCGTGGCGCCGTCGCCGTCGTCACCCGAGCGGGATGAGCCGCGACCGCCTCCGCTGCAGGCCCGACGGCGACCTTCTCGGCGAGGCGAGCGCCGGCAGGCCCCGGGTGGCGAAGGCGACGGCGTACGACCTGCCGAACTCGCCGGCCGCATTCCCCAACGCAAGCTTTCAGCCCACCCCCGACGCCGGGCACCTCGTGCAGGAAGACAACCCCGCCGAGCTCACCGCAGCCGTTCTGGCCTTCCTGCAACGTTGAACGAGAGGGCGACACGATCGTCGACGGGCTTGCGCCCCGGAAACCGGCGACAGCGCGGTGGACGAGCAGGCAGCAGCGGCGCCACCCGCTGCCACCGTGAGTCCGGAACGAGCTCCGCAATCACCCACAGGCAGGGTCCTCGAATGCGGCTTGGTGTAGCTGCACGCCGTCAAGCGGTTATGCACCCGCTACGAGCGCCCCGCCGACATCCACCTGGGCCGGCTTCAACTCGCCTGCGCCCTGATCCGCCGTCGGCAACTGGCACTGCACCGTCGATCACGCACACCTCGTCAGGAAGCGCGGCGGAGTCCGGAGGGCCGACGCGAGCACGGTTGGGACGAGAGTTCTTGCCAGTGGCGTGGATCACCCCTACGATTCATTGGAACGCTAGGATGCTAGCTATTGGGGGAGTGAACATGCTGCTGGCGTTCATGTGCGCTCTCGCGCACTCTGCTGATGGGCGGCGGTTGCCGCCGAGCGGTGCGTCAGAACTGCTCGGCCGTCGAGCTGGGCGAGATATGTAGTCCGTCATCCTCCGTCGACGGCACCCACCACGCCAGTTCGACGTTTCATGAAGCAATCCCGAACGTCTTGCGAAGTGACCCGGAGGGGATCTCCGGGTTCGCCGTTACTGCCGCCCGCGGCTGATCCAGTGCAGTCGCGCACAACTGATGCAGCGCCATCCGGGTGGGGACCGACTCTCCTCCGGCTGGACCTCCCGTCCGCAGAAGGAGGCCCCGTGGAATTTGTCGTCTGCTCCCTTGCCAAGATCGATGAAGTAGATACCGTCCGTCATGCTGAGGATGTGGGTGTCACCCACTTCGGAGCGGGGGAAGGGCCGCTGCTGTTCAGTGATCCGTACCAGTACCTCGCGTTGGCGGCGCAGCAGACGTCGTCGATCAAGCTGGGTCCGTACGTCACCAATCCGCTCACTCGGATTCCGGCCGTGACGGCCAACTCGATGGCGACGCTCAACGCGCTCGCCCCGGGCCGGACCTTTCTGGGTCTGGGCGCGGCCAATAATGCCCTGAGGTCTATGGGTAATCGCGTGGCTCGGATGTCCGAGCTCGGCGATGCGGTTCGGATCAGCAAGGGTCTGCTCAACGGCGAGCGGCTGACCCAGACCTGGCTCGGCCAGGAGCGTGAGATCATGTTCCTGGATCCGGACAGTGGCTGGTACAACATCAAGGACGAGGTGCCGATGTGGGTCTCGACCGGCGGCCCGAAGGGCCTGAAGATCGCCGCTGAACAAGCCGACGCGGTCGCATTCTGCCTCGGGCCGGACCCGGAGATGATCAAGCTTGTTCGGTCCGAGCTGGACAGGGCCGTCGCCGAAGCGGGACGGGCCCCCGGCTCGGTCAAGCTCATCGGGGTCTCGTGGTTCTACCTGCTCCGCAACGGCGAGACCTGGGTGGACGCCATCACCAAGGGTTTCGGTTCTGGCCCGATCAGCTCCTGTCTGACCAATCTCCCGATGATGAAGGCGCACGAGGACAAGCTCGATCCGGTCATCGTCGAGGCCTCGCGCAAGGCGGCCATGGCCTACCTCGGTGACCCCAACGACCCGAACCCGCCACACTACCTCGACGTGTGGCGCAGTTACATGCGCGGTTTCCATGCCGATCATCTTCCGCTCATCACCAAGGAACTCGTCGACTACTGGTGCCTCTACGGGTCGCCGGACGACCTGCAGGAGAAGGTCCAGCTGATGCAGGAATGCGGTGTCGATATGGTCAGTGCGGTCCTGTCCAATCCGGCAACGGTAAAGCGGGACATCACCGATATCGGTACCAGCATCATCTCGCGTTCCTGAGCTGAACAGAACGGAGCCCGTCGGCCCCAGTGGCCTCGGAATTTATGCGCCCAATAGACAGGCCATGGACGATGGATTGAGCAGCCGACCCGGCGGGGCGCGAGGTGTGCCGGGTGGTGGTGTGCCGGAGTGCGGGCTACGCCACGGGCGAGTGTCAGGGTTGCCCTGGCCCACCATCGCCACTCACGGGCACGCGATGATCGCACCATGTCGGACGCACCGCGCGAGCATGATCTCGTCGTCTACGGCGCCACCGGGTTCGTCGGCGCCCTGCTCGCCGCCTACCTCGCAGAGCACGCGCCGCCGCAGGTGCGGATCGCCCTCGCCGGCCGGTCGCGGGCCAAGCTGGAGAGGGTGCGGGACGGGCTGCCGCCCGCCGGGCGGGCGTGGCCGCTGGTCACGGCCGACTCGACCGACGCCGGCTCGCTCGCCGCGCTGGCCGCCTCGACGCGCGTGCTCGCCACGACGGTCGGCCCGTACGCGCGGTACGGGCTGCCGGTGGTCGAGGCCTGCGCTCGCGCCGGCACGCACTACGCCGACCTCACCGGTGAGGTGCTGTTCGTCCGCGAGGCCATCGACCGGTTCGACGCGATGGCGCGCGAGACCGGCGCGCGGATCGTGCACTCGTGCGGCTACGACTCCATCCCGTCCGACCTCGCGGCGCTGCTGCTCCACGAGCGCGCCATGGCCGACGGCGCGGGCGGGCTGCGCGACGTGCGGCTCGTCGCCACCGCCCGCGGGGGGTTCAGCGGCGGCACGATCGACTCGCTGCGCGGCCAGATCGAGCAGGTCCAGCGGAACCCGGCGCTGCGCCGGACCGCCGCCGACCCGTACGCGCTCAGCCCGGACCGCGCCGCCGAGCCGTCGACGCCGCAGCCGCCGGACGCCGGGCCGCCGGCGCGCACCGCGGATGGCACGTGGACCGGCCCCTTCGTCATGGCGCCGTACAACACCCGGATCGTACGGCGCAGCAACGCGCTGCAGGACTGGTCGTACGGCCGGTCGCTGCGGTACGGCGAGGCGATGGGCTGCGGCCGGGGCCCGGTGGGGGCCGTCGCAGCGGCCGGGCTCACCGCCGGGCTGGTCGGCTTCCTTGCCGCGATGAGCGTCCCCCCGGCCCGCGCGCTGCTCGACCGGGTGCTGCCCGCGCCCGGTACCGGACCGAGCGCGCAGTCCCGGGCGAAGGGCTGGTTCCACATGGCCGTCGACGCCACGACAGGCGACGGGCGGCGCTACCGTGCGACCGTGGCCGGCACGGGCGACCCGGGGTACGCCGCGACCGCCGTCATGCTCGGGGAGAGCGCGCTCGCCCTGGCCCTCGACGGTGATCGGCTGCCCGTGCGCGCCGGCTCGTTGACCCCGGCGACGGCCCTGGGTGGCGTGCTGGTCGAGCGGCTCCGGGCGGCCGGGCACATCTACGAGGTCGCGCCGGCCTGACCGCGCAGGACGGGCACAGGACCTCAGGGAGGCCAGCGGATCGTGTGTCCCGACAGCTCGGCATCGAGCACGACGATTCCGTTCGGCAGAACCCCATCCGGCGGCGTGGCAGATCACGAGCCAGGCGCAGGTCTACGTGCTCCCACACGGCGACCAGTCGTGTCGCGTACAACGCCGACGGTAGTACCCCCAGTGCCGCCACCGCGTCACCGGCGTCCGCTCTGCGGCAGAACCCGGCCGCGTAGCAACGCTGCGCAGGTACGGCGCACCGCCCAGGCCGTCCTGCATACCTGCAGTGGGCGCCCGACCACCGACGATCCAGAGCCAGCAGGGCGAAAGACCCCAGGGGCTCCACCCTCAAACTCCCGTCCCTTCCTCCGGCGGGGCCACGACACCACGACCTGCTGGGTTCGGGAGACCGGGGCAGAACCGGTGTCGGCTCCGGCGACTTGCGCAGCAGACGATCCGGGTAGGTGGAGCCCCGGCCGGCGGCGGAACCCGCATGAGTGGGCGTCGAGGCATGGTCTCCGCCGGGACCGCTCAGGTGCCGGGTGCGGGCAGCCAGTCGGCGGCCACGGGGAACAGGTAGCGGTCGGCGACGAGGGTGAGCATCCGTCGCGCCGAGCGCGGTGCCTCGGCGACGGTCCGCGGCATGCCTGCGCCGACCCTTTCGTAGGCGGCGGCGGCCAGCTCCTCGAGGAGGTCGCAGACGTCGCCCTCGGCCGTGGCGAGCCGCAGGCCGGTGGCTCGTTGCAGCCGGGCGACCTCGACCAGGCCGAGGGAGCGCCGCGCGTACTCGGGAAAGACCCCGGCCAGGAAGAGAGCGCCGTCGCCGATGCGCCGCCAGATGCCCGGCTGTTCCCGGGTCGGCACGGCCCCGAGCAGAGCGGCCAGGCGGGGCAGGTCCAGCTCGTCCCAGCGTTGCCGTCGCCAGCCGTGCTCGTCGCGCCGCCAGACGACGCCGGAGGCGATCCGTGCGTAGGACGCGAGGAGCTCGGCGAGGAACAGGCGATGCGCCGGCTGGGTGGCGAAGGCCGCCAGGACCGGTCCATCGAAGACCGGCACCCGGAAGCGCGGACCCGCGCGGTCGGTGACGTAGGAGCTGCCGACCAGCGCGTTGCTCACCCGGTGCACGGCCGCGGCGAACACCAGGAACGGCGACAGGTAGCTGAAGCGCCCCGCCTCCGCGCACCGCGCCGCCATGACGGCGTCGGCGACGCCGGGCCGGTCGAGCAGGTCCAGGACCAGCGTGGGCTCCCGACGCAGAACTGCCACCTGGTCGGCGCGACCCCCGGCGAGAGTGAGCAGGTCGTGGTCGGTCAGGTGTTCGCTGTACCGCCGGCCGACCGTCTCGCGTTCGTCCACGGCCACCATCTTGCGCCCGTCACCGGCCCGGGGGGAACGTGTCCGACTCCGGAACGGCAGGCCCGGATCACCTCGGACCCGTGTTCGAGGTGGCCACCTCCCGTCAGCAACGCGCGACGATGGCGCCGTTCTTGCGCCCATGGCTGGGAGGGCCGTCAGACCTCCCGAAAGCCGGCCCGCGGATGATCCTGATGAGGCTGTTCGATCTCGACGGCAGACGCCACTCATGACGTCATTGATGCGTTGACGCTTCTTATCGTCAACCGTAGGTTGACAATAAGACCCGGCGACGTCGAGGCCGCAGGCGTGCAACCGGAGAGAAAGCCCCGCGCGCGGACCGAGGGTCGGTCGCGAACGACGGATGCTCGACGAGGTCGATGAGCGGGGGCCACCCGCGGCCGCCCGCACCAGCTCGATGAGCTGCTCGACCGCCACCTCGAGTGTTCGTCGTCCGGAGGTGGGGCTACGTGGTCTCGGATTTCTCTGCGGAGGTCGACCACCCTCGGCGGTGATGCGGGGGTGCGTCGGCGCTCGCGTGGAAGCCGGCGGTCAACCGGGCCACGTAGCGCAGCGAGCCGTCGCAAGGGGCGGAGACGTCGCTGATCCCGAGGCGGACGTCGGGGGAGAGCCGGCGGTTGAGCGTGAGTTGCGACGGCAGGCGACGAGCCGCCGGCCGGGTGTGCTGAAGTCCAGGAACCCCGTGCGCTCCGGTTCCTTCAACTTGTAGCCGCGGTCGCCGAGCAGCACCACGCCGACGTGAGACCCACGGACTGCCGCGCACCCGGCGGTGGGCAGAACCGTCACCACAGTTCGCCACGGTCGTGCGGGTGGTTCGTCCAGGCGGGTGTGCTCGGTGTGGTCACCGCCGACGGGGCTGGAGCTGCGGTAGCCGGCGTGGTGCCGCTTACCGCATGCCAGGCGCTGGGGCGTACCACCTCGACGGGGCATGAACAGGCGCGGAGTACCTCGCGGCTGGTGGATCCGAACACCGCGCGCGCCGCGGCCCCGCGCCCGTGCGTGCCGAGCACGACCAACCGCGCGTGTACGGCCTCGCGCAGCAGGAGGTCCACCGGGTTGCCGAGCAGCAGGCGCAGGCCGGCCTGGACGTCGGGGTAGCGGGTGCGCCACGGTGACAGCGCATCGGTGAGGTGCCCGAATGCCTCGGCCTGTGTGTCGCGTTCGTGGAGGTGCCCGCGCCACGGGCCGGCGCCGTGCCGGGCGTGCAGCACGGTCAGCGGGGTGCGGTGGCGGCGGGCGTCGTCGAAGGCCGTGCGCAGCGCGGCTGAATCGGTGGCCGGGTCGTCGACGCCGACCACCACCGGGCGGCCCGGGGACATCGGGACCCGCCTGCCGCGCACCACGACCACCGGGCATCCGGCGCGGCTGCTGACCGGCAGCGCCGTGGACGGGATGAGTGCGTCGGTGAGCCGCTGCCCGCCCGCCATGCCGAGGACGAGGAGCTGGGCGCGGTCGGCCGCCTCGAGCAGGGCCTGCTCCGGTTCGTGGTCGGATCGTTGGGTGTGGACGTCGACGGCGTGTCCTTGGCGGCGCGCGAGGGTGTAGGCGCGGGCCAGGATCGCGTCGGCGCGGCGCCGGCCGGGCCCGGTCGGCTCGGTGGCGTAGGGCGCCGCGTGCACGATCCGTAGTGGTGCGCGGCGCAGCCGGGCCTCGTGCGCTGCCCAGAGGACCGCCCGCAACGCGGTCTGGGTTCCGTTCACGCCGACGACCACGGGCGGTTCATGGGGGGTCTGCTCGGTCACGAGATCTCCTCTGTCCGCAGCTCGTCGGCCCGGTCAGGGTGCGCTCGACCCGATACCGGCCAGCAGGGCCGGCAGGCCTGATCGTGCGGGTCCTCCTGCCCGCACGATCAGGCCTGCGGGTGGTCGGAGCATCTTGCCCTCATCGGTGACGGCCGATGAGAGGGCGGACAGGCATCGGGCGGCCTCCGCCCGGCTCACCGGTTCCCTGTAGGCGACTTCGACGTCTGACATCGCGGCCGATGGAAGGAGCGTCCTGCCGCGGCCGGGCATCGGCGCCGGTCAGCGGGAGGTGAGGGCCTGGTCGACGACCAGGTTCAGCCGGGCGAGCAGCTGCTGCGACTCCGCCGTGCTGATGACACCTGCGCGAGCAGCGGCGTCGATCTCCGAGCGGAGCAACGTCATCAGCTCGTCGGCCCAGGCGCCGACCGTCGAGAGGGGTGGGGCGAGGTCGACGCGGCGGTCGGGAACCGCGTCCGGCGGCCCTGCGGGGACAGCCCGCAGCCGCCGGGGGTGCACGGGCCGGTCGGCCCGGGGGTCCATCATCATCACTCCTCCCGCAGCACCCGCGCCGGGGCCACGGCCGTCGTCGCAGCGGTGGCGCGGAGCAGTGTCCGGCCGCGTCCGGCGGTGCACCTCATCGGTTCGGGGTGGCGTTGGCGAGTGGGCGTGTGTTCACGATCCGCGGGCACGGTTTCGGCGGGGGCCGCCGACCATCCAGAACGCGAGCCCGAGGAGCGCCACGCCGCCGAGCAGGACGATGCCCTCCGCGACCACGAGTCCGAGCAGGATCCAGAGGACGGACAGAACGGCCAGCAGGGGACCGGCTCGGCGCCTCCAGCGCGTGGGCGTCCGTGGCCCCCACGCGAGCCGATCGGCCAGGTCCGGGTCGTCGTCGCGGAGCCGCCGCTCGATAGCGGCCAGCAGGCGCTGCTCATCACGGCTCAGCACGTTCCGAGCCTTCCTCGTCAGACGGGGTGGCATCCTCGCGGCGCTCCCGGAGGGCCAGCCGTCGCACCGACACGGGTCGCAGACCCATCCCTCTGCACCGTTCGAGGAGCTCGTGCAGGCTCGATTGGTCATCGAGCTCAGACAGCCATCGAGCTCCGCACAGAGGGAGGTCTGTGGCCGAACGGCCGCCACCCGCATGCTCGGGAAGGCTCCGCGCGCGGTCGGACAGCCATCCCGCGACCCGCACCGCGTACCGCGCGCCCGCCATCGAGACCTCCACTCCACGTACTCGCCCCCAGCTCGCCCACGATGGACCGGGCGCCCGGCGGACGCCTCGCCCCCCGCGGGTGAGGACGGCCGATCCGCACCGGGGAACGTTGAACCCGCTGGTGCATCCGTGACGTTTCGCCCTCGATTCGGCAGTCGCTCGGAGTCACCCTGCCGGGTCGGGCGCGACAAGGGTGGCGGAGGGGGACGCAGTCCAACCTCGAATCGGCAGTGGATCGCGAGGTGGGTCCCGGCCGGATCGGGCCGGTCGACGTGAGGGCCGGCGGCGAGCCGAGCGTGCGCACGGCGCGGCCGGTGCTGGTCCTGCTCGGGGTGCTCATGGTGCTCTACTCGCCGGCCGAGCTGTCCGGCGTGCGATGCCGTCACCCCTTCCGGGTGAGGTGCGGAGAACCCGCGGCCGGGACAGTGGGTGCTTGCCACCGGACCTCGCGCGGCGATCGTGCTCCGTCCCAGGGACCTGAAGCACCATGAGCGAGCCCCGCCACGAGGCTGCGGCGACCACGTCGCAGCCGTTCCGACCCGGACCGGTACGCCGGCTGCTCGGGGCGGCCCGCCTTCACCGGGACCGGTGGTCCGACGAGCGGGAACTCGCTCACGCGATCCTCGGGACCGTGGTCGGCGCTGCGGCGATGGCCGTCGCGAGCCTGCACGGGTCGCTGGGCGAGGTGGTCGTGGGCGTGCTCGTCACCGTCGCGGTCTACTGGGCGGCCGAGCGCTACGCCGCGGTGCTGGCGGCGGCGGTCCGTGGGCCTGGCCGGTGGAGCCGATCGGTTGCGGTGCTACGCCGGGGATGGCCCATGATCGAGGCGGCGTACACGCCGCTCGTTGTGCTCATGGCAGCCGTGCTCGTGACCGGTCGCCTGCAGACTGGTGTTCTGGTGGCGCTCGTCGTGGCAACCCTGATGCTCGGCGGGTTCGGTCATGCTGCTGCGCGGCGAGCCGGAACGAGCCGCGCCGCGGCGATCGCATGGGGCGCGGGCAGTGCGATGCTCGGCGTTGTGGTGATGCTGCTGAAGATGTTGCTGCATTGATCGACCCAATGACTGCACCGGGGTGACGCCCTGCCGACGGGGCAGGGAGATCTCGGGCTCCGAGGCGGGAGTGTCACCGGAGCCCGCCGCGCTCGTGTCGATGGGTCCGGTCGCGCCACGGTGCCATCGCTTCGGTGAGCTGAGGCAGCGTCTCGGCCTGAGCCTCGGCGTCTCGACCGATGACGTGTTCGCTGAACGGACCGACGCCGTGCCGGGCATGGATCACGACCAGCGGCGTGCGGTGACGCCGGGCGTCGGTGAAGGCCACGTCGAGAGCAGCCGCGTCGGAGTGCGGGTGTTCGACGCCGACCACCACGGGTCGGTCTCCGGCGAGGGGCCCGCTCCCGCGCACGACGACCAGCGGGCAGCCGGCGTGGCCGCTGACTCGCAGCGCGGTGGAGCGGCATAGGGCGCTGCGTGCAGGAGGTGACCCGTGACGAAGAAGTCTGACAGCGCGGCCTCGCGACGTCGGTTCCCATCGGCCTCGGCAGATCCTCGCTCTGGTCGTGATGGCGGTGGTCGTGCTGTTCATCGTGCAGAACCGCGACACGGTGCGGATCGAGCTGTTCGCGCTGTCCCTGACCGCTCCGCTCTGGTTCCTGCTCGTCGTCATGGTCGCGTTGGATGCTCTCGTCGGCTTCCTGCCGGCCCGGCGGCGGTAGCCGCACACTCATTGGCGGATGTACCAGCTACCGACTGCGCACCGTTGCGCCCAGGGCCCCGTCAGGAGAACCGCCGGTCGGTGCGGGCCGGCCTTCTGGCGGATCCGCGCGCTCGTCGGTGTCACCGGTCGTTCACCGCTCGCCGGATTGCAGGAGCACTGATTGCCGGCGCGGGGTCGGCGTCGGCGCGCGGCCAGCCCTTGGGAGCACGGTCCACCACCGAGGGATCGGCCGCCGAGTCGGACTGGTACAGCGCTCCTCACGGGGCCGTGACGCCGCGGCGACGGCCGTAGACGCCGCCACCGGCGTAGCTCGAGAGGTCGACCAGGACGGCGAGCGCCAGCCATAGGGTGTCGAACCCGCCGATGCCGCCGGGCGCAACGAGCACGTATATCAGCGTCGTCCATGGCAGGAAGATCAGACCCAGGAGCGGTACCAGGACCGTGTCGAACGTCGTGTCCCACCGCAGCGGGTCGAACAGCCACCACAGGATGCCGACCAGGCGCGGCCCGAACAACAGTAGGAGGAAGAGCAGGCACATCGGGGCTGCCTCCCGTCAGTTGATCCCGTGATCGGCGATCGCAGCCTCGGTCATGGCTGCTTCCTCCGCGCCGCCACAGGGCCGGCGCCCGGTACGTCGTCAGACACCACCGTTGCCGCCGGCCGCGGACTGTGCATCACCCGCGGCGAACGAGCGGGATCACCCCCATGGGAGCCATGCGCATCCCGTGGAAGAGAGAACGGTCAGGCGCTCCTGCGACTCCGGTCCTGCAGCCGTGTCGCTCACCCGGATCGGATGAGGTCGAGCCGGTCGCGCAGTGCCACCGTGTTCGCGTCCGCCGACTCGAAGGCAGAGCAGAACTTCAAGGAGGAGCCATGACCACTGAAGCCACTCCTCAGGAGACGTTGAGCAGGGTCGCCCAGGGTGACGCGCCCGTGCTGGAGCGCCTCGTCATGATGAATCTCGACTCGCTGCAGGCCTCGGGGCTCGACGCGACGTCCTACTTCCTCGTCCGGCTCGCTGCGCTCGTCGCGATAGACGCCGCACCGGTGTCGTACCTGATCAACCTCGGGCTGGCCGCCGATGCAGGCGTGACGCTGGAGCAGGCGCAGGGAGCGCTCATTGCCATCGCGCCGGTCGTCGGCAGCGCGAAGGTGGCGTCGGCCGCCGGCAACATCCTGCGAGCGTTCGACGCAGCGATGGCAGTCGAAGAAGGGGTCTGAGCTGGTCCGGGACGTCGGTGATCGCTGAGGTGACCGGCTTCGCCGGCTTGCCAGGAGCCAGCAGCTCGGTCCCGCCGATTCGTCGATCAGCGTCGGGGCAGGCCTCCCGCGCACTGTCCTCTACGCGGAGCCCGGCCGACTCGGCTTCGTCGCAGACCTGGTCTCGAAGCCCACCATGATCGGCTACATGAACGGCCTGGCCCTGACGATCCTGGTCGGCCAGCTCCCCAAGCTCTTCGGCTTCTCGGCGGAGGGGGAGGGTTGCTCATCGGGGAAGTGCCCCAGGCGCCGGCGGAACGCCTCCTGCAGTGACCGGACGCTGACCATCGCGATACAGCTGCCGTCGAGGAATCGCACCTGACCCAGGAGCGGGCGCCCAGGTTAGGGGACCTTGCAAACCGGGGACACGCAACGCAGAGGGCGAGCGGTGTAGGCGGCCCCGGTGCCGGGGCGCCGGACGGAGGCGATGACCGGTGACTGTGGGGGCTCAGCACGGTGGCGGGGGCGTTGTCCAGCGGTCCTCGGGCGGCGGCCCGAGTGGACTCGCGGATGTCGTCGAGCTCATCCTGGACAAGGGCTTGGTCATCGACGTGTTCGTGCGTGTCGCCTTGGTCGGCATCGAGATCCTGACCATCGACGCGCGGATCGTGGTCGCCAGCGTGGACACCTACCTGCGGTTCGCTGAAGCGACGAACCGGCTGGACCTACAGGCGGGCGGCCCGGTGGGCCTGCCGGATCTCGTCGAGAAGGTCACCGAGGGTGGGATGCGCAAGAAGGGCGCCGCTGAAGTCGAGAGCTGGAAGGTCCCCGAGATGCTGGAGGCCGCCGCCGGCAAGGTCGGGGAGTTCTTCGACCGCCGTGCCCGGGGCGACGATGAGGAGTACGAGGAGGCACCGCGGCGCCGACCGCAACGGCGGCCCAGGGACCGGGAATGATGACCGCCCCCACCGACGTCCACGGTCTCCTGCGCCCTGACGCCGTCGAGGCGGGGCACCTGAGCCGGGGATCTGCGCCGGTCCGGGTTCCCAGATCTAGGCGCGACCGGCGCCCCTGTCCTCAGCGTCGGCATCGGGGTCGGCCAGGCCGGCGGGCCGGTCGGACGAGTCTTTGCGCTCGACGTCTTCGCGGTCGGGCGCGAGATCCTCGGCGCGCTTCCCGGTGCTCTCACCGACGCCGAACCTGGGCTCCGGTTCGGTCTCTGTCGCCGACATCCCGGTCCGTTCTTCTTCCGAGACCGGCGGCGGGGGCCCGGGAGATCCCGCGTTGTCGGCGTCGAACGCCTTGGTGCCGCCTTCCGCCGCGGCGCCGGGGCGGGGTCCGTTCCCGCCGGTGCGCCCTTCGTAGGGCGGGACGGGTCCTCGAGGTCGGGGCTCGCCGCCGGGATCGACGGCCGGTCCGCGGCTGGACCGCCCGCCGGGCTGTTGCCCCCGGGTCTGCTGGCGCTCGTGCTCGTCGAGCGTGCGGTGGTCCTCGTCGCCCATGGCGTCACCCTCCTCGCGTGAGCCTTACCGATGCATGACGGCGGAGAAAATCGCCGGCTGTTCCGCTGATGTGTCGCACATGGCCCCGCCCCGTGAAATTGACGGCGGATCAACCTCGAGCGCGGGGGCCACCCGAGATGCGCTGGATCCGCCGGAGGATTTCGTTGCTGGGGAAGCCTTCCTGGCCGGCCTTCTCCATCAGCACCTGCGCGTAGTCGGAGAACATGTCGGGCGGGAGCGACTCCTCGATGAGGTCAAGTTGCTCTCTGCTGGGGAAGGGGTCCCCGCGGACCTTGTCCAGAAGGAACTGAACGAACTGGGTTCGGAGCTCGTCGGAGGCCTGTGCCTCGCGGACCTTGTCCACGAGCAGCTGAACGAACTGGGCCCTGGCCTCGTCAGAGATCTGTTCCGGGCCATTGGCACGCCCCGTGGAAACGCTCTGACCAGGACTTTGACCCGTTGCGTCTGAGGCCACCGTGGTGCTCCTCTTCTCGTGGTCGCTTCACCGGAACGTGTGATGGGCGTACCCGACGCCACCACAACCTACGCATGCCGAAGCCATGCAGGTGGTGTCCGCCTCTCCGCCTCCCATGTGGTGGCTTGGGTCGGCACAGGGCGTCGACCTTCGACCGGTGTCCCGAGCTCAGCCGAGGTCTGGGCCGTCGGCGGTCGTGGCGAAAGACGCGTACGCCCTTGCCGGGAGTCCGTCCGCCGCGCCGAGCACCACCGTCACCATCGCCGAAGTACCCGCCATGACCTGCACGAGTTGCCCCACCGGCGGGTACCCGCTCGCGGTGAGGGTGTAGGTGCCCTCGGCGAGATCCTCGAACACGAACGCCCCGTCCGGCCCCGTCACCGTGGAACCGACGACCGTGCCGTGCTCGTCCACGAGCGTGGCGGTGGCCTCCGCGACCGCATGCCCACTGGTCGCCGACGTGACGGTGCCGGTGAGCAGCGAACGCCGCGGCAGGTCGAGGTCGCGGTGCACGGTGGCGCCGGCCTCCAGGTGGACGCGCGCCGCGACCGGCTGGTGGCCGCGTCCCGAGTTCGAGCCGACGCTGTGGACCGCCGTCCCGATCCCGATCCCGGGCCACCAGACCTCGATCGAGCAGCGTTGGTTCGTCGGCGCGCACTCCGACGGCGGCGGCGGCGAGCGGTCGCGCAGGCGCGCCCCGCTCTCGGTGCTCGCCCGCGAGTGGATCGCCGACGAGGCCCGCGCGGCCGGGCTGGACGTCGAGGAAGCGCAGAGGCCGTTCACCGATGACGAGTGGAAGTCTCCGTACGGGGACTCTTTCGCGACGTGGCTCCGCCGGATCGCCTGGCTCGTGCCCGGTCGCGAGCCCTACCTGCGTCCGGTGAACACGACGGAGTGCGAGACGCTCGACCCGTCGGCGCTACAGCGCTGGCAGGGCGATCCCGAACACCACGGTGAGCACGGTGGCGGCCGCCGTCGAGCCTGCCGTGTGACCGGCCGGGACTCGGAGTGCGCGGGCGTCGCAGCAACGGCTTCCACGCCGGGTCGAGGTGTCGCTGGATGTAGATGACGGGGCGCAGGACGGTGTACTGCGCCTGATCGGCGGCGATCGTCATCCATCGCAGGGCCCCAGTGCGGCTCGACCGGTGCGGTCCCTGGCGGGGTGATCTCCCACGGCCCGGGGCCGGTACGCAGCTCGAACGGGGCGTCGCGCGCCGAGAAGCCGTCGCGCTCGGCCCAGCCGAGAACAGCGGCGGCGATCCGCTGTCCGCGTGCCGCAGAGCCCTGACGTCGTCGGACGATCCGGCCGCCGCCTGTTGCCCGCGCAGGTCGGCGTAGAGGGTGTCGCGCTCGGCGGTGCCGGCGCATCGTTTCTGACGTGGGTGGGTGCGAGGGAGGTGCTCGCGTGGCCTGGAGACCTGTTCACCGTCCGGGACGAGAGCGCTCGTCGGTAGCGCCGCAGGTCGCACGAGGTTCCATGATCTGCTCGCTCAGCTCGTGTGCCCGCTACGGCGGGAATCAGAGTGCGGCGGCCTTGGCGAGCAGCACCTCGCGTTGGCGCCGGTTCGCGGCGAGACCGGCGGCGGTGGTGAGCTCGGACCGGGCCTCGTCGGTGCGCCCCAGGCGCGCGAGCAGCTCGCCACGCACGCTCGGGAGCAGGTGTGAGCCGCGGAGTGCGCCCGCCTCGGCGAGCCGGTCGACGATGGGCAGGGCCGACGCGGGACCGGTGGCCATCGACACCGCGACCGCGCGGTTGAGCTCGACGACCGGGCTCGGCGCGATGCGGCCGAGCGCCTCGTAGAGCAGGACGATGCGCTCCCAGTCGGTGTCGTCGATGCTCGGCGCGATCGCGTGGCACTGGGCGATCGCCGCCTGCAGGGCGTAGTTTCCGCGGCCGCGGCCGAGCGTGTCCGCCCGGGCGAGCGCCGCCTTCCCGCGGCCGATCTGGGCGCGGTCCCAGCGCCGCCGGTCCTGGTCGGCGAGCAGGATCGGGCTGCCGTCGGTGGCCACCCGCGCGGCGAAGCGCGAGGCCTGGAACTCCATGAGCGCGACGAGGCCGTGCACCTCCGGCTCGCGGGGCACCAGGCCGGCGAGGACCCGCCCGATCCGCAGCGCCTCGTCGGCCAGCTCGGTCCGGATCCATCGTTCGCCCGAGGTGGCGGCGTAGCCCTCGGTGAAGATCAGGTAGACGACGCCGAGCACGCCGCCCAGCCGCGCCGCCCACTCGTCGGGCTCCGGTACCTCGAACGGCACCCGCGCCGCCGACAGCGTCTTCTTGGCTCGCACGATGCGCTGCTGCATCGTCGCGAGCGGCACGAGGAACATCCGGGCGATCTCCTCGCTGGTCAGCCCGCCCACGACGCGCAGCGTCATCGCGACCTGGGCCTCGCGCCCGAGGACGGGATGGCAGGCCGCGAACACCAGGCGCAGGAGGTCGTCGTCGATCGGCTGCCAGTCCTCGACGATCTGTTCGTCGAGTTCGTGGGCGATGGCGTGGTAGCGCTCGTCGAGCCGCTCGCGGCGGCGCCAGCCGTCGATCGCCTTGCGCTTCGCGACGGCGGTGAGCCAGGCGCCCGCGTTGCGCGGAACGCCTGACTCCGGCCACTGCACGAGCGCGTCGGCGACGGCCTCCTGCGCAAGGTCCTCGGCGAGGCCGACGTCGAGGACCATCTTGGCCAGCGTCGCGACGATGCGTCCGCCTTCGATCCGCCAGACGGCGTCGACCGTGCGCCGGATGTCGGACATCATCGGGCCCTCAGCTCGCCCGTCTCACTCGGTGCCGAGCTCCTTGCGCCACCCGGCCTCCTTCTGGATGTACTCGTTGTCGGCGAACTCCGCGAAGTCGCTCGCCTCGGTCACGCGCCGCACCTCCAGCTTGGAACCGGGGCCGAGCGGGCAACGGGTCGCCCATTCGAGGGCCTCCTCCTTCGAGGAGGTCTGAATGATCCAGAAGCCGTTGAACAGCTCGTGGGTCTCCCCGTACGGGCCGTCGCTGACGATCGGCGTCTCGGCGTCGAAGTCGACCACGAAACCCGCCTCGTCGGCGAGACCCTCCCCGGCGAGGAGCACCCCCGCCTTCATCAGTGCCTCGTTGTACTCGCCCATCGCGGTGATGATCTTCTCGAAGTCCATGGTCTTCGACGCCTCGACGGCCTCGGCGGTGGCACGCATGATCAGCATGTACTTCACGGGGTTTCTCCCTCGGGTCCGGGGCGCGGCTCGCGCCCTCCTGCTCCCTCGTCGAACGGGAGCCGCCAGGATCGACACGGACGAGCAAGTTTTTCCGACCGTATCGTCGCCGGCGCGCACGCCGATGGTGGAGCGCACCGAGTCGCTACCCGGATCCGGGGGCTCACCGGCGGGTCACGGTGACCGGCGGCACCGACGAGGCCGATCTGCACGCCCGGGCACGGTCCGTCCGAAGGAGACCGACGAGGTGACGCGCCGGCCGGCCGGCCAGGTCGGCAAGCGGCGTGACCCGCGCACGAACGCGCCGTCGGACCGCTGTCGATCGAGGAGCTGATCCACGAACGGCTGCAGGCCGGTCGTTCACGGCGGACAAGCGGGAAGCGGTCGACACCCGAGATGGCAGGTGACCGCTCCCGGTCGTCGAGCGGCTCGGAAATGCTCACCGGGTCACGGCAGCAGGTCGTCGAGTGCGTCGAGCACGTCTCGGCTGCGCCTGTCCGCCCGGTCCACCACGCCGAGGAACGCGAAATAGCCGTGGATGAGTCCCGGGCCGGGCAGGTGCCGTACCGGGACACCGGCCGATCGCAGCCGGTCGGCGTAGGCGTCACCCTCGTCGCGCAGCGGGTCGAACTCGGCCGTGGCGACGACGGCGGGGGGCAGGCCCGCCAGGTCGGGGGCGTGCAGCAGGTCGACGGTGGGTTCCTCTCTCCGGCTCCGCGCCGGGACGTACTGGTCGTAGAACCAGGTCATGTCGGCATGGGTGAGGAAGTAGCCCTCGCCGTTCTCCCGGATCGAGGGCATGCTCATGCCCGGATCGGTGCAGGGGTAGACCAGCAGCTGGGCGGCGAGCGGCGGCCCACCCTCGTCGCGCGCCCGCAGGGCTGCCCCGGCGGCGAGGGCGGCACCGGCGCTGTCCCCGGCGACCACGTGCGGCCTGCCGGGGAAGGTGTCCGCCGTCCAGGCCAGCGCGGCCATCGCATCGTCGAGTGCTGCTGGATGCGGGTGCTCGGGTGCCAGCCGGTAGTCGACGGCGACAACGGTGGCGCCGACCGAGTTCGCCACCCGCCGGCACACCGGGTCGTGGGTGTCGAGGTCGCCGACCACCCAACCGCCGCCGTGGAGGTAGGTGATGACCCGTCCGCGGTCCTCGAGCGGTGTGTACAGCCGGACCGGGACGGGTCCCGCCGGGCTGTCGACCTTGCGGTCCTTGACGTCCCCCACCGGCTCCGGGCTGTAGCCGCCGCCGCGCCGGG
This sequence comes from Pseudonocardia bannensis, assembly GCF_012911875.1. Classification (GTDB taxonomy): domain Bacteria; phylum Actinomycetota; class Actinomycetes; order Mycobacteriales; family Pseudonocardiaceae; genus Pseudonocardia; species Pseudonocardia bannensis. The sequence continues at coordinate 32,700 of NZ_JAAXKZ010000030.1, forward strand.
CCATCGCGAGCGATCGGTAGTGGCTTCTGGTCGCCTGAGCGGTCTCACGGATCAGGGGGAGGGCCCCCGCTGTCGTGAGCTGATCGATCACGGCGCGGAACTGTGGGTCGAGCGGCACTTGGTTCCTCCACGGGGGACGGTCGGCATCTGAAACGGCGGACCCCCTCGCGCGCTCGTGGCCCGCAGGCCGATTCGAGAGTTCGCGGGGGAGGTGCTCACCGTGACGATCACTTAGCATGCCAAACGAGAGACCTGGCTCACAGGCTAAGCGAGGAGAGACGATGGCCATCCCACGGGAGAACATCTCGCAGTCCGAAGCGGACGGTCAGGCCCGCGTGCTCGATGCGGTGGTCGTGGGCGCGGGCTTCGCAGGCATGTACATGCTCCACCGGCTGAGGAGCCTCGGGCTCTCGGTGTCGGTCCTGGAAGCCGGCGGCGGCGTCGGAGGGACGTGGTACTGGAACCGCTACCCCGGCGCCCGGTGCGACTCCGAGAGCTACTACTACTCCTACTCCTTCTCCGAGGAGCTCCAGCAGGAATGGCAGTGGACCGAGCGCTATCCCGAGCAGCCGGAGATCCTGCGCTACCTGAACCACGTCGCCGACCGGTTCGACCTGCGTCGTGACATCCGTTTCGGCCGGCGGGTGACCGAGGCGGTCTTCGACGACGACACCGGCCGCTGGCAGTTGCGTACCGATGGCGGCGAGCGCTACGCGGCACGCTTCTTCATCACCGCGGTGGGGTGCCTGTCATCGGCGAACATCCCGCGCATACCCGGGCTCGACACCTTCGAAGGCGAGTGGTTCCACACCGGCAGGTGGCCGCACGAGGGCGTCGATTTCACCGGTCGGCGGGTGGGCGTCGTCGGAACGGGGTCGACGGGCATCCAGACCATCCCGGTCATCGCCGAGCAGGCGGAGCACCTCACGGTCTTCCAGCGGACCGCGAACTACAGCATCCCGGCGCGCAACGGGCCGATGGAACCGGCGTTCCAGCGCGAGGTCAAGGCGAACTACGACGCGATCCGGCGCAAGCAACGCGATTCGACCAACGGCCACCCCTTTGACGTGAGCCCGCGGTCCGCGCTGTCGGTGTCCGAGGAGGAGCGCCGGGCCGTCTACGAGGCCGCCTGGAAGCGGGGCGGACTCCAGTTCCGGGCCACCTTCGCCGACCTGCTCACCAGCAAGGAGGCCAACGACACGGCTTCCGAATTCATCCGCGCCAAGATCCGGGAGACGGTTCGGGACCCGGCGACGGCCGAGAAGCTCGTCCCGCGCGATCACCCGTTCGCGACCAAGCGTCCGCCGATCGACACCGACTACTTCGAGACCTACAACCGCGACAACGTCACGCTCGTGGATGTGCGGGAGTCGCCGATCGTCGAGATCACCCGGGACGGGGTGCGCACGTCGTCGGCGTCGTACCCGCTCGACTGCATCGTCTTCGCCACCGGTTTCGACGCCCTGACCGGGCCCTTGCTCGACATCGACATCCGGGGCCCGGGCGGTCGCACGCTCCGCGACAAGTGGTCGGAGGGCCCGCGCACCTACCTCGGCCTGCAGGTCGCCGGATTCCCGAACATGTTCACCATCACCGGCCCCGGCAGTCCCTCGGTGCTCACCAACATGCCCACCTCCATCGAGCAGCACGTGGACTGGATCGCCGACTGTATCGAGTACATGCGCGGGCATGAGCTGGAGCGGATCGAGGCCACGGAGGAGGCCGAGGACGCCTGGGGCGAGCACGCGGACGAGGCCGTCCACCGCACGCTGCTGCCGATGGCCGCGACCTCCTGGTACCTGGGGGCCAACGTGCCCGGCAAGCCGCGCGTGTTCATGCCGTACGCCGGCGGCTTCGCCACCTACACCCGCAAGTGCGACGAGGTGGCCGCGGCGGGATACGAGGGGTTCCTCCGCACGCCCGCCCGCTGAGCGGGCCCGCGCCCGGGCCTCTCCCGCGTCGGGACGCCGGAGCAGCAGCGGGGTCGAGCCCGGGCGCGGTGCTGGTCCATCTGTGACGTCGGCGTGCATCGCCATGGCGGTGATCCGCCGGTCCGGATCCGCGCCGGCCCGGCTGCCACCGGCACCCGCCATGCCGAACACCCGCGGCGAGTCCTCCTCGTCCGCGATCCGGCCACCGACCCGGCTACTCGTGTCGTCTGCGGTGTCCACGTCGAGGCTCGTCCGCCCTGCCCTGCGCGCCGCCCGTCCTGGCCACGAAGACCGAGTAGCGGGACTGGCGCCGGTCACGACGGCCCCGGCCCACAACAGCGGGGCGGGGGCCGTCGCCTGATCGCGGTGGGAGGCTAGGAGTAGCTGTCGCAGCCCGTCCCGTCGTCGTCGGCGTCCAGGCGGTACGCATCCGGCCCGACAACCTTCACCGAGTGCCCGATGTCGCCGCAGTCCAGATCCGGTCCGTCAGGAATGCACGGCACGTAGCTGGGGTGGCAGCCCGACTCCCGCGCGGGCTCGGGCGCGGGCTTCGGCTCGGGCTTGGGCGCGGGCTTCGGCGCGGGCGCGGGCTCGGGCTCGGGAGCCGGCGCGGTAACCGGCGCGCGAACCGGGGCCGGCCGGCGCACGTTGTCGTCGGTGTCGGCAGGTCGGGCCTGCTCGCTCGTCGGCGCGGGGGTCGCCGAGGGCGGGGCCGGCGTCGTGCAGTGAGGGAGGCCCCAGATCCCGAGGCGCTGCCGTTGGGCGCCGGCCTGGGCGGCTTCGATCGTGGGGGCCTTCAGCACCGGGTTGTTGTCGAAGATGTAGTGCTCGGCCCATCCGGCACCGGTTACCGCAACCGAGTAGTCCCGTCCGTCGACGGAGATGTAGAGCAGCGCCCGGCCGTAGGAGTCGGTGTCGTCCTGGGTCGGGTCCGGGCTCACGACGACCGGCCGGTTCAGCAGCGTCGAGCGGGCGAAGGCGCTCGCCTGCTCGGACCCGCACTCGCCGCGTTCGGGCGTGTCGACCCCGAGCAGTCGGACCCGCCGGCCATCGCTGAGATCGACGGTGTCGCCGTCCACGATGCTCGTCACGGTCAGGGCCGGCGCGGCCGCAGCGACCGCCGCAGCGGGTGCGGCCGGCTCGTCGTCGCCGCTGAGGCCGGCACCGCCACAGCCACCGGCGGCACCCATGATCAGGGCCAACGCTCCCACGACGGGAACGATCAACTTGCGCATCAACTCATCCCCTCTGCGCCGGATGCGTCATTGCATCCGCCGGGAGTTCGGTGAAACGTCAAACTCCGTTACCGAGCACCGGCCGCGGCGATGGAGTGCAACGGGTGGCGTATCGGATTCGTGCGCGCCCGACCCGGGGGGCGGCGAGCCTGGGGCGCAACCACCTGCTCGAGCTGCTGGTGACGAAGCGGGTCTCGATCTCGGCGAGGAACGCGTCGGCGAGCGCTCGAGCTGAGGAAGGTCGAGCTGGATCGGATCACCTGATCCGATCTTGGTCACCGACCTCCGGCACCCACTTGACGACCTTCCCGGGCCGGAACACCCCGGCGTTGTCCATCAGCGACTCGGCCAGCAACTCGACCTCGGTGAGCGGGTCGGGGTCCTTACCCATCCGCGGACAATCACGATGTCGTTCCAGCTCGCCGGAACGTGACCGAGACGGTGTGAAGGAGCCCGTGTCGCCGGTGACGAACGACGGCCCCGCGCGGGAGCCCGCGGCGCTTCTCCTGCTGCCGGTCGGGACCGCACGCCCAACGCGGGCTCGGCCCCCTGGGTGCGCCGCCCCGGCTCGCTGGCGCCAGTGCGGCTCACGGCCTCCGGCGCGACGCCGGAAGCCGTGACGCGAATTGCCGTCGGTGCCGCCGCCGGGGCCGCCTCGCGGCCCCGGGTTCATCCACCTGTTACACGCGGTCTCCGCGCCTCTCACCTGCGCCCGGGAGCCTGGATGTCGAGTGAGGGCAACGCCGAAGGCGTTCGAGATCCGGGAGAACCAATGCCTGACATGCGGACCATCGAGTTCCCCCCGCAGCGCGAGGACGAGGCGCTCGCGCGGACGGCGCGCACCGGGGACCCCCTGCCCGGACGGCGCCCGGCCAGGCTCGGCCGGGACGTTCAGGCGGGCCCCCGGCCCGAGGTGGAGCCGGCCGACGGTTCCGCGGCCGCCTACGCCGACTGGCGGACCGAGGTGCTGGGGCTGGTCGGCCTCCGCTCCTGACACCCACGCCGCGCGCCCCCGGCCACATGTTCGATCTCTGCCGGGCCGGGGTGTCGACGGCGCCGGGGCATCATGTCGCGCGGAGGGTGACCACCGCGCCGAGGCCGGACAGCTCGGCCGCCTTGCGAGCCGGCGAGCCGACCGGCACGACGACGTCCAGCGCGATCTGCAGCAGCTCGAGGCGGTCGGCGAGGGCGAAGAGCACGCGCAGGCCCGCGCTGTCGAGGTAGTTCAGCCCGCCCAGGTCCAGGGTCACGGACTCGGCGCGGTTGGTGATCACCTCGCGTAGGCGCTCCTCCACGGTGAGAGCGTTCTCCAGGTCGACCTCGCCGTCGAGCCGGACCAGCAGCCGTCCCGGCTCGATCTCCTCCGTGCGCACGTCCGCTTCCGTCATTGCCCCACTCCGCCGAGAGTCTTGTCCATCACGACCCGGGTCCCCCGGCCGTCGTGGTCGACGCGCACCGCGTCGACCAGCCCGTGCATCAGTGTCGTGCCCCGGCCGCGGTTCGTCCCGCGCGCCTCGCGCCAGTTCCCGGTGTCCCGGACGGTCGCGGTGACGGTGCGGCCGTGCATCTCCAGGTGCACCTCCAGCAGCCCGCCACCGGGTCCGTACGCGTGCTCGACGACGTTGGCCGACGCCTCGCCGATGGCGAGCACGATGTCGGCGAGCTCCTCCTTGGTCGCCCCGGCCCGCCGCAGGTAGTCCCGTACGGCCTGGCGGACGCCACGCAGCGCCCGCGGGACGGCCGGCTCGACCAGGGTCAGCGGCGCGACCTCGTGCTCGGCTTCGCGCGCCAGGACGAGGACGGCGACGTCGTCAGCCGACGGCTCGTTGCCGATCAGCCTGCTCATGACGGCCGCACACACCGTCTCGGCCGGGCCCGGCATGACGGCGGCGGTCAGCCGGGCGAGGCCGGAGTCGAGCGGCTCACCCCGGCGTTCCACCAGGCCGTCCGTGTAGAGCACGACGTTCGCCCCGGCCGGCAGCCGAATGGTCGTGTTCCGACGCCGGCGCGGCAACGTCAACCCGATGGGCGGGTCCGCGGGCACCTCGACCAGCTCGCTCGGCACCCCGGGCAGGGCGAGGACGGGCGGCGGGTGCCCGGCCGAGGACACCGTCACCTCGACGTGCCCCGGCTCCGCCACCGCGCACAGCACGGTGGCCATGATGTTGTGCTCGAAGTGCTGCACCTGCCGGTCCAGCCATCGCAGCAGTTCCGCGGGATCCTCGGTCAGCAGCGCGTAGGCGCGCACGGCGTTGCGTATCCGGCCCATCGCCACGGACGCCTGGAGTCCCCGGCCCACCACGTCGCCGACCACGACGCACAGCCGCCCCGACGGCAGGCCGAACACGTCGTACCAGTCGCCCCCGACCTCACCGCCCCCGCCGGGCACGTACCGCGCCGCGAGCTCGAGGCCGGGCACCGTGGGCAGCTGCCCGGGCAGCAGGCTGCGCTGCAGTGCCCTCGCAGCGGTCCGCTCCGTCTGGCTCATCCGGGCCCGGGTAGCCAGTGCGACCCGGTCCGCGGCCAGCTGCAGCAGCATCGCGTCGTCGTCGGTGAACGATCGCGACCGCAGCGTCCCGACGTGCAGCACCCCCATCACGTCGTTGCCGACCATCAGCGGCACGCCCAGCAGCGATCGCACACCCTTCTCGCGCAGGATCGGGTTCAGGACGTTGGAGTGGTCGACCTCGGGGATCGTCACGGCCCTGCGCTCCGCGGCGATGCGGCCGGCGAAGCCTCGTCCGATCGGTATTCGGACCCCTTGCCGGATCTCTTCCTCGAGGCCGTGGGTGGCCGTCGCGACGAGATAGTTCGCCGACGGGTCGAGCAGGAGCACCGCCACCGTGTCGACCTCGAGCAGCTCCCGTACCCGACCCAACAGCTCATCCAGTAGCTCCTCGACCTCGAGGCGCGCGAGCCCGATGTCGGTGAGGGCCTGGATGCGCCGTAGGTGGTCGGCGGGCAGGCCGGGACCGATGCCGTCGGCGGGGGACACCATCGGATCTTAGGCCGCCCGGGCGCGGGCGCCCCGCCCACCGCCCGTGCTCACAGCGGTCCGTTCCACCGAACGACCTCTTACCTGCCGGACGGCCGGGGGCCGGGTCAGGGCTCGACACTCTCGACGAGTGGATTCTCCGCGCGGACGCGCCGGCCGGCTCCGCGACGCCGCGGTCAACCGGTTCGCCACCCGCCATGGGATCGCGGGCTCCCGGCGTTCACCACCGGCCGGGCCGAACTCGGGCCGGCCCCGGTCGCGCACGTGTTCGACCAGTACGACACGGCGGCGCGGGGTGCTCGTGCTCACCTCCCGGGCGGCATGGCGCCCAACCCCCGCCACCCCGAGGGACGGGCCAGCAGGTCCGCTCGGTTCGCGAGGCGCGGGGCGGGCATCGGTCACGGCGCGGCTGTACCCGGCCGTGATGGGTGCGCGAGGCGGTGGATGCGGATCTGTGGCAGTCGGGTGGGTGTGGTTTCGACCGAGCGCCACGCCGCACGCGCGGCCGCGAGGAACTCTCCGGTGAGGGGACGTTGCGGGTCGGCGATCCACACAGCGCCGGTGTCGTCGACCAGCCGGGGGAGAAGGTCGAGCAGCTGGTCGACGTTCCGCTGGCCGTACAGGACGTCGGCGGCCAGCACGAGACGCCACGGAGCCCGGGCGATCAGCGGGGCGGGGTGGGCCCAGGAGCACACGGCGGTCTCCACGACGGCCCCGTTCTGCTCGGCGTTGACCGCGGCGAACGCGACCGCGTCGGCCGAGCGGTCGATCGCCAGCACGTGTGCCCCCGCGCGAGCAGCCGCAATGGCCGGCAGACCCAAGCCGCAACCGAGCTCCAGCACCGGTGCGTCCCGCCAGTCCCGAGCGGATACGGCGTGGGCCAGCTCGATCCCGCTCGGCCAGAGCTGGGCCCAGTACGGCGGGTGGGCCTCGTCGGTGGAGATGTCCTCCTCGGCCGGCAGCGCCTCGGGGTCGCGGGGGTGCACGAACCCGATCCGTCCCCGGTACAGGTCGATGGATCCGGCCATGAGGTCCAGCCGGGGATCGGGGGTGGCGGCGGAGCGCACCGCCCGGCGTTGCCGAGGCACGTCGGCGGGCGATGGCGACCGGTGGCCCACCCGGTCGAGTCTGCCCTGTGGATGACGAGGAGACGTCGAATTCGGTTGGGCGGCGAGGGCACCGCCGGGCCGGTCGCCGGCTACGGACCGGACTCCGAGCGCGGCTGGAACGGCGTTCCTGCGGGGGCGTCGGGATCCGTGACGGGGCTACCCGCCGTTGGGGCTGAACCCGTCGGGACCGAACACCGCGCGGAGGCAGTTCTCCTTCTTGTTCTTGAACAGGTCGTAGCCGCGTGGGCCCTGTTCCAAGGACATCGGGTGGGTCGCGAGGTGCGAGGTCTTGAGCTCGCCCGCGGCTATCCGATCGAGCAGCATCGGGATGTAGCGCTCACCGTGCTGCTGGGCGCCGCGGAGGGTGAGGCCCTTGTTCATGAGCGCGCCCATGGGGACGCGGTCGACCAGACCGGCGAAGACACCGAGGACGAACACGCTTCCGCCCTTGCGGCACGCGAGGATCGCTTCGCGCAGGGTGTGCCCACGGTCGGTCTGGAGTACCCGGGTCTGTTGCTTGAGTTGCTCGAGGCGGTACTGCGGGCCCGGGGTGTGGCACTCGAGGCCGACGGCCTCGATGCACACGTCGGGCCCGCGGCCGTCGCTGCGCTCGCGCAACACGGCATCGACGTCGACCTTCTCGTAGTTGACGACCTCCGCTCCGACGTGGCGCTGCATCATCTCCAACCGGTAGTCGAAGCGGTCCATGGCGATCACGCGCTCGGCGCCGAGGATCATCGCCGAGCGGGCCGCCATCTGCCCGACCGCTCCGCAGCCCCAGACGGCGACCACGTCGCCGGGTTGCACGCCGCCGAGGTGGGCGCCCATCCAGCCGGTCGGCGCCGAGTCGGAGGCGAAGACCGCCGACTGGTCGTCGACCCCGTCGGGGACGGTGAACGCCGTGTGGTCGACGAAGGGGATACGGACGTACTCGGAGTGGCTCCCCTTGAACCCGCCCATCGCATGCGAGTAACCGAAGATGCCGCCGGGAGCCTGGCCCCACATGGTCTCCGTGATGGCCGGGTTGGTGTTGCTGTTGTCGCAACAGGAGTACAGCTCGTGCTCGCAGTACCAGCAGCGGCCGCACGCGATGAACGAACAGACCACCACCCGGTCGCCGACGTTGTGCTTGCGGACCTCCGAGCCGACCTCGACGACCTCACCCATGAACTCGTGGCCGAGGACGTCCCCGGCCTTCATCGCAGGGATGTAGCCGCTGATCTGGTGCAGGTCCGAGCCGCACACGGAGCTGAGCCCGACTTTCAGGATGGTGTCCTGCTTGTTCAGGATCTGCGGGTCCGGAACCCGCTCCACCGAGACCTCGTTGACGCCTTCCCGGCACAGTGCCTTCACAATCGCCCCTCCGCTCGTGCGCGGCGTGTCGCCAGTTCGAGTGGCAGGTTGGTGAGGGCCAGTCGCGTCGACCCCGGCTTGTCCGGGCTGAGCACCTCGCCGGTCTCGATGAGCTGCTTGGAGTGCCGTAGCGCGGTCCGGACGGCCTGGCGCGGGTCGGTGCCCAGGAGGCGTGCGGTGGCCTCGCTCAGCCCGGCGGGTACCGGCGTCCGCACCCGCGCGGCGAGCGCGGTGCCCCGGTTGCCGGCCGCCCGCCGGACCTGGACCTCGACGGCGTCACCGATCTCCCTCCATGGCCTGCGCCAGCGCGCGGTCCAGGACGATGTACCTCCTGGCTGTGCTCGGTGACGACGCCCCGACGGGCCCAGGCCGTTGGTCGGCCGGTGACATCCCGCCCATGGCGGTTCTCCAGCACCATTGCGGCTCGGCACGGTGCCCGCGTCCTCCCGCCAGGTCCAAACCTGCGCCGAGACTCCGCCCAGGGGCCGGGGCATCGGTAGTGCTGCCCGTGGTGGGGCCGGGGGACCGGGTTCTTGCCCACCGGTCGGAGGGCACCGGGGACGGAGACGTGGTGCACCGCGGTGCTGGGACGGTCTCCGTGCACATGAGGACTACGTGCGGTGGACGGGGCGCTTCTCACTCCAAGGGAGTAACGGCCGACGCCGGCGGGTACGCCATGGTTGTCCCGACGAGCCGCCGAGACGTGTGGCTTGCCTACGCCTGGTCGGCGGGAACGACTTCCGACCGGATCGGAGCATGAGACGGATTCCATGGCTCGCTGAGCAGACCGGCACCGTCCCCGTGACGTGGGCGGTACCGGGCTCGCCGCAGGCCGATGCGGCTGAGCAAGCGGACCCCAGTCCGAAACAGGGAGGATCAGTTCGATGACGACGTCCAGCAACCAGTTCGCCGATATCGCCAAGCGCAGCCAGGAGGCGCTCACCACGGCTGCGCGCACCTGGGCCGAGACCCTCCAGGGCTTTGCGAGCAGCGTCACCGGCGGCCAGCGTTCGGTGCCGGACGCGCACGCTGTCGTGGACAAGACGTTCAACTTCCTCGAGCAGATGCTGGAGAACCAGCGCCAACTCATGCACACGCTGGTGTCCTCAGGGGCTCAGGCCACCGAGGCGGTCACCGAGCAGGCCGCTCGCGCCGCCGAGTCGGGCACTGCGCGCACGGCCCGCGCCGCAGAGACGGTTGCGGACAAGGCCGCGCAGGCCTCGGAGGAAGCCGGTGCGAAGGCCTCGAGTACCGCGCGTTCCGCGCGCGACGCTACGAAGAGCTGACCCGAGGCCGCCGGGGGCGGCACCGTCCGCGGCCCGAGCCCGGCCGTCGCCCACGACGACGTCCGAAGCCCGGGAACGCCGGTGCGGTCGGGATCACTCCAGAGCCACTCCGTCGAGGCGGCCAACCAGTCCTCGGGCTCACCCGTGGCGGCCGGGCCCGCGCTCGCGCGCGGGGATCGTGCGGACCGCTGCGCCGAGTTCGCCTCAATCGTTCGAACGGAGATGTTCGTCCTCCAAGGGGACTGCGGACCCGATTGACGGGATCTGCTCGCATGCTCGTCGTGGTGACGCCGGCGGGACTGCCAGGGTCTTTCGAGCGGCTCGGCCGCCTTTTGATTGAGCCGCCTGACGAGACGGCAATAGCAGACATTTCGGTTGGGTCCGGTAGTCAGGACGTTCCGCCGCTGATGTGAGATCGCGATGGCCGGGCAGGAACGGTGACGGGCGGGGTGGGCGCGCCTTCGGTCAGCTCTACTCGGCATGACCGCTATGAGCTTCTCGCCCGTCAGTGCCGAGTGTATCCGCTATGCTTTATTTGTTTTTCGGAAGCGGCCGTATGGGGCCGCCGTCTCCGCTTGGCTCGTCCTATAGTGAGACGCCCGCGCGCCCCTGTCACCGCGGCGGCCCACGTGTCTCGGATCCGGCGTGCGTCACAGAAAACACGGAACCGCGCTTTCTGCCAGAGGAGGGCTGCAATGCCTTTTCATACGCTACACCGGGCGCTCGTTGTAGGCCTTCTGGGCGCCGGCGTCTCCCTGGCGCCCACGACGTACGCCGCGGCGACGTCCGACACAGCTGAAACATCCCAGGGCGGTCCAGCCCAAGCGGACAATGCCGTCGACTGGAAGAACGCCACCTATCGCATCACCTGTGACGGCATCGTCGAAGGCGGGTTCGAGGTACCGCTGGTGGATGGAAGAGCGACCAGCTCGGGTGGAGGGAGCGGCGCATCTGTCTATGACCACTTCGACATCGCGTACGAGAATTCGGCGAGCGGGGACATGACCGGTGATGGCCGAGCGGAAACGGCGGTGCTCCTCTCGTGCTCACCACAGGAATCGAACTTCTCGGTCCAGGAGGTCCCGGTCTTCTCGGCAGACGGAGATCTTCTCGGCGAGCTTCCGTCTCCGAAATCGCTCCAGGGACCGGACGCCGTCCTGCCGCCCGTGTACGTCCCGTCCGAGTTGAGCATACGGGGTGGGGAGCTCTCGGCCGGCATGAACTTCTACGGGCCGGGCGATTCGCACGCAAGCGGTCCCTCCATCCATCGGACGGTCGTATGGAGGTGGAACGGAAGCTCGTTCGAAAGGGTTTCATGACAGAACGTGCGGCTGGTGACGCTGTGGACTACCGCTCGACCCGGCCGGCTTTGCGCCACGCGCTCCAGCCGGCTCCGGTGGTGCTCCCACCGCGCCTGGTCACCCGCGGCCATGTTGCCGTTGTCCTTCCGGAGCCCGGCGGCCCGTCGATGAGAGGCCGCCCGCGAAACCGCGTCGGCGCGCCTCGATGGGCAGTGCTGCCCGTGGAGAGCCGGACGGACCTCGTCCGGTAACGGTTCAGGCCAGCAGCGGGGCGAGCCGTTCGGCGTGCTCACGCAGGAGTTCGACGAGCTCGTCGTTGGGCTCGGCGATGCGGTGGGGCGGGCCGGCGAGCGCGAGCCCGGCGACGAGCGTCCCGTCGATCGGGCTACGGATGGGAACGGCGATGCAGCCGCGGTCGGCGCGGAGCTCGCCGCACTGCCGGGCCAGGGCCCCGGTGGCCACCGTGCGGAGCTGCCGGTCGAGCGCGGTCCCGTCGACGACCGTGTGTTCTGTGAAGCGCCGGAGGTCGCGGGTCAGCGCGCGCCAGTCGGGCTGGCCGGCGAGCAGCAGCTTCCCCAGGGCGGAGGCGTGCGGATAGCGGGCGAGGAACACGGGCTCGGTGGGCGGGTGGTCGGGATCGGGGTCGGCGAGCGTGACCTGCCCGGTGACGAACGACGCGAGGTGGACGCCCCAGCGCACGAGCCCGCGAAGGTGGTCGACGACGGCACGGGCCGCCGTGGGCGGGACCGGTGCGACGGGCACTGCCAGCCGGGCGGCGCGCCGGCCGAGGGCGAAGCCGCGCAGGTCGGGCAGCCGTACCAGGTACTCCTCATCGACGAGCAGGTTGAGCAACCGGTAGGTGGTGGCCTGCGGCAGCTTGAGCGCAGCGGAGATCTCCTTCGCGGTCACCCCGGGCCCGGCGGCGACGACCTCCTCCAGCATGGCGAGGGCGCTGCGGACGGCGCGGGGCTGGCGCCCGGACAGTGGCAGCGGGTCGATACCGGTCACGGCAGCCGCCCGAGGTGCACGTCGGCCGCGGAGGTCTCGTCGTAGACGCCGATCGCGGCGAGCTCGGCGGGGCGGCGCATCCGTAGCCACCCGAACCAGCCGAGCGCGGCGAGCAGCAACGCGGCGAGCACCACCGGGACGGGACCGCCGAGCGCGGAGACGACGAACGCGCCGCACGCCACGGCCAGCGCCGGGACCGTGACCGCGGTGACCAGCACCGGGGCGGGGGTGAGCTCTCCGATGCGGCGGAGGAACAGCGGCGCGGCCAGGCACACCAGCAGGTATCCGACCAGATACCCGGCCGTGGCGACCGTGAGCAGGATGCGCAACGCGTCCGGACCCGGCACCCCGGCGACGAGCAGCGCCGCGGGTACCGCGGCCGCGACCGGCAACGCGACCGCGATCGCCATGTGCGGCGTGCGGTACCGGCGGTGGGTCGCACCCAGAACACGGGGCGCGATGCCGTCGCGGCCCATCGAGAACAGCACCCGGACCAGCGCGTTCGCCGTCGCCAGCGTGCAGGCCACGAACGAGGTCGCGATACCGAGGTCGAGCAGCACCGCCAGCCACGGTGCGCCGCGGGCCGCGGCGAGCGCGACGACCGGTTCGGGTTGCCCGCCCAGCCTGCCCGCGAAGCCTGCGACCTGGGTGTAGGCGGCGACGACCGACAGCAGCCCGACGACCGCGGCCGTGCCCAGCACCGCCCGCGGCACCGACCGGAACGGGCGGCGGGCCTCCACACCCAGCGTCGTCGCGGCCTCGAACCCGATGAAGGCGCCCAGCGCGGGCAGCACGCCCGCGGCGGCCGTGCCGAGCCCGGCGCTCGCGCCCCCGTCCGGGTCCGGTACGGGCAGGCTGCCGAGCAGGACCGCGAAGATGATGAGCATCAGCGCGATGGACACGGCCTCGACGGCGAGCACGATGCGCGCCGAGACCCGCACCCCGCGCAGCACCAGCGCCCCGGCGAGCGCGGCGAGCAGTACGACGATCACGGCGCCGACCACCGGCGGGGCCCGCCAGCCGAACCGGGCCAGCAGCGCGTCGAGGTAGATCGCGGCGCCGGTCAGCGCAGCCATGACGAGGATCGTGTAGCCGGCGAGCAGGGCGGTGCCGCTCGCGAACGCGGCGGCAGGACCGAGGCCCTTCGCAGTGAGACTGTAGAGCGAGCCGGCGGCGGCCATCCGGCGGGTGAAGCGGCTGATGCACGTGCCGACCAGCACCGCGAGTGCCGTCGCGAGCACGAACGACCACACGGTGGCCGTGCCGGCGGAGGTGGCCACGATCGCGGGGACCGTGGCCATACCTGCCGCCGGCGCGGCGCTCGACACCGATTGAGCGAGTACCTCGACCGGCCCGAGGTTGCGGCGGTCGAGCCCGTGCACCGGCGAGCGGCGCCGCAACCCGGACATCGCACCGTTGGGCATGCACACCTCCTCGACCAGGAGCCTCGGACGCTGGAGCGCAGACGCTAACCCGGCGCATCACCACCGTGACAGGAATGGTGGTCCGAATGAGAATCGCCGCCCGCGGCTTCTCGCACCGTGAGAGTGCTCACACCGAGCTTTCGCGGTAACGGAGACGGGGCTTTGACCGTGCGGCCATGGAGCGCTCACCGTCCCAGGTCAGGCTCTCGCCCGGCCCTTCCGCCCCACGGGCGACCACCAGGGAGGACATCCATGACGACCGTCGAGGATCGCCGCGACGCTGCCGCGACCGCCCCGGCCCATCCACTCGACATGACCACCGCCACCGAGGTCGACCGCGTCCGGGAGGCCCTGACCGGCGCCGGACTGCTCGGCGAGACGGTGCGCTTCGCCTTCTTCGCACCTGAGGAGCCGGCGAAGGACGAGGTCCTCGCGCAGCCCGACGGTGCTCCGGTCGAGCGCCGGTTCCGTGCGGTGCTGCTCGACCTGGCCAGCGGGCGGTCGTGGGACACCATCGTCTCGGCGACGCGCGGCGAGGTGCTCTCGCGCCGCGAGCTCGACCCGCCCCGTGAGGGGCAGCCGCCGATCATCGACGCCGAGTTCGAGATGATCGAGGACGTCCTCAACGCCGACGCCGGCTGGGTCGAGGCGCTCGGCAAGCGGGGGATCGAGCCCGCCTCGGTGCGCGCCGTCCCCCTGTCCGCGGGGGTCTACGACTACCCGGACGAGGTCGGCCACCGCATCGTGCGCGCGTTCGGGTTCCGCCAGGACCACGCGAAGGACTCGCCGTGGGCGCACCCCGTCGACGGCCTGGTCGCCTACGTCGACCTGACCGACCGCCGCGTCACCCGGATCGTCGATGCCGCCGAGCTGCCGGTCCCGGCCACGTCGGGCAACTTCGACGACCCCGCGGTCGTCGGCCCGGAGCGGACCACTCTGAAGCCGATCGAGATCACCCAGCCCGAGGGGCCGTCCTTCACCGTCGAGGGCAACCGGGTGCGGTGGGAGAACTGGGACCTGCGCATCGGGTTCAACGAGCGCGAGGGCCTGACCCTGCACCAGATCAGCTTCGACGGCCGCCCGATCGTCTACCGGGCCTCGGTCGCCGAGATGGTGGTGCCCTACGCCGACCCGGCGCCGGTGCGGTTCTGGCAGAACTACTTCGACTGCGGCGAGTACATGTTCGCCCGCTACGCCGACTCGCTGCAGCTGGGCTGCGACTGCCTCGGCGAGATCCACTACCTGGACGCCGTGATCGCCGACGACTTCGGCCGGCCGAAGACGATCACGAACGCGATCTGCATGCACGAGGAGGACTACGGCGTCCTCTGGAAGCACTCCGACATGTTCACCGGTGTGCGTGAGACGCGGCGGCAGCGGCGGATGGTGTTCTCGTTCTTCACGCCGATCGGCAACTACGACTACGGCTTCTACTGGTACCTCTACCTCGACGGCACCATCCAGCTCGAGGTCAAGGCGACCGGGATCGTGTTCACCGCCGCCTACCCGGAGGGCGGCAACGAGTACGCGACCGAGATCGCGCCCGGACTCGGCGCGCCGTACCACCAGCACCTCTTCTCGGCACGGCTGGACATGACCGTCGACGGGGTGCGCAACGTCGTCGAGGAGGTGCAGGCCGAGCGGGTCCCGATGGGGGAGCGCAACCCGTACGGCAACGCGTTCCGGCAGCGGCGCACCCGGCTGACCCGCGAGTCCGAGGCGCAGCGCCGCGCCGACGGCTCCGTGGTCCGCGCGTGGCACATCGTGAACCCGGAGCGGACCAACGCGCTGGGCCAGAACGTCGGGTACGCGCTGCTGCCGGAGGGCAAGGCGACGCTGCTCGCCGACGAGGCCTCGTCGATCCACGCCCGCGCGACCTTCGCGACCAACCACCTGTGGGTCACCCGCTACGACCCCGCCGAGCGCTACCCGGCCGGTGACTTCGTCAACCAGAACCCCGGTGGCGCCGGGCTGCCCGCCTGGGTGCAGGCCGACCGGGAGCTCGACGGCGAGGACCTCGTCGTCTGGCACACCTTCGGCACGACGCACTTCCCGCGACCCGAGGACTGGCCGATCATGCCGGTCGACTACACCGGGTTCACGCTCAAGCCGGTCGGCTTCTTCGACCGCAACCCGGCTCTCGATGTGCCGCCGACGCGCGGGGCGCACTGCCACAGCGGCGGCCAGGACGTGCACGGCCCGGCGAAGGAGGGCAGCGGCGATGGTCGCTGACGCGTCCACGACCCCCACCGGCGCCACGGCCACGACGCAGGGAGGCTTCCACCGGACACTCGGATTGCGCGACGTCATCGCGCAGAGCCTGTCGGTGATCGCCCCGGCGATGTCGGGTGCGTTCCTGACCTACCTCGCCTCGACCAAGGCCGGTGGCGCGACGCCGCTGGCCTACCTGCTCGGCACCCTGGCCATGCTGTGCGTGGGCGGCACGGTCGCGATGTTCGCGCGGTCGCTGTCCTCGGCCGGGTCGATGTACACCTACATCACCCGCGGCGCGGGCAAGACGCTCGGCTTCCTCGGCGGCTGGTGCTACGCCGCGGCCTTCCTCCTGCTGGGCGGGGCGGTCCTGTGCGGCTTCGGGTTCTTCACCGCGAGCCTGGTCACGCTGCTCACCGGGGCCGACCCGTCGTGGTACTGGTTCTCCCTCGCGGGTCTCATGGTGATCGCGCTGATGAGCCTGTTCGACATCCGCACCTCGACCCGGACGCAGCTGGCGATCCTGCTGGTCACGATGCTGGCGCTGCTGGTCGTCGCGGTCGTGGTGATCGCGATCGGGTCGCCGGCGGTGAGCGTGATCGACAGCACCACGCCGGTGGCCGATGCCGGGCGCAGCATCGACCTCGCGGCGTTCTGGCCGTCCGCGGCGGGCGTGACGTGGACCGGCGTCCTGTTCGGCCTGTCGTTCGCGATGCTGTCGTTCACCGGGGCCGAGGCGAGCGCCGTGCTCTCCGAGGAGACCCGCGACCCGCGGCGGGCGATCCCCCGCGCGATCATCGGCTCCATCGTCTTCGCCGGCCTGTTCTACTTGGTGATCACCTACGCGACGGCGGTCGGGTTCGGTGTGCAGCAGGCCGCGGCCGACTGGCCCGCATCCGTGGCCGGGCTGGCCGCCGTTGCGCCGAACAACGCGGTCGCCGCCGTCGTGCTGGGCTGCGCGGCGCTGGCGAGCCTGTTCTGCGCGCTCGGCGTGCACATCGCCGTCTCGCGGGTGCTGTTCGCCATGGGCCGCGAGCGGGTGCTGCCGGCGTGGCTGGGTGTGCTGCATCCACGCTGGGGCACACCCTGGCGCGCGATCGGGCTCGACCTCGCGGTCTGGGTGGTGCTGGCCGTGGCGTCGGTGCTGCTCACCGGGCGGGAGAGCCAGGTCGCCCTGGCCGGCGGGGTCGACAACGGCCTGACCGGCGGCGTCTTCCTCTTCACCTTCCTCGCGGGCATCGGGACGCCGCTCGTGATGGGCGTGTACCTGATGCTCGGGATCGCCGGGGCGGCGCAGGGCCGGCGCACGGGCCGTGCCGGGTTCACCGTGACCGGCGTGCTCGCCGCGCTCGTCGGGGCCCTGGCGGTGTTCGGCGGGCTCTACTACTCGTTCGTGCCGGCCGCACCGGGAGCGGAGATCCCGCTGCAGATCGCGATGGTGCCGTGGGTGTGTGCCGCGGTCGCCGCGATCGGCCTGGCGCTCGCGGTCTGGACCCGGCGCTACCGCCGCCCGGTGTGGGCGGACATGGGGCGGATCTTCGACGAGATCTAGCTGTGCTGCCCGGGGACGTTGGTCAACCGGGTGATGGGTGGTTGACCTGCCAGGGCGGTGTGGGGCCTGTGGTGGTTGTACTCGTGGAGGAAGCCTGGGAGGGCTTTCCGTCGTTGCGACTCGCTGAG
>NZ_JAAXKZ010000031.1 GCF_012911875.1 Pseudonocardia bannensis
GGGGTGGAGTCGTTCATCAGGCGGCATCCTCCACCGGGTCGGGGACGGCGGTGAGGGGGGCCGGTGCGACGCGCTGGGTTTCCCCCGGTCGACGGACCGGTGGGGCCGGGTGGAGCCGGCGCCGGCGGCGGCGCCAGCCGGGCTCGAACCGGACGATCGCCGGCTTGGTACCCAGCCCGAGGACGTAGGCGTGCCAGCGGGGCAGCCCGTAGATGGTGTGCCCGGTGACCACCGGTTCACGGGCCTTCGACTGGTTACGCGAGCGGGTGCAGCGCCCGTCACCGTTGTCGCTGCGGCCTTCGCTGGTCTGCACCACGGTGCGCTGCCCGGCGAGGTAGGCCAGGTGCTCGAGGTCCTCGCGGGCGGCGACCCCGGGCAGGACGATCCGGGTGGGCAAGTTGGCGAAGATGGTGTGGGCGCGGGTGCGGCCCCAGCGGGTTTCCAGCTGGGCGAGGTCCTGGGCGACGGCCCAGACGGTGATCCCCCAGCCGCGGGAGTCCGCGGCCCAGTTGTCCAGCGGGACCGGGGTGATGTTGGCGATCTCGTCGAGGAACAGGCCCAGCGGCGGGTCGAGCTGTCCGCCCGGGTTGAGCGCGGCGACCTGTTTGGCGGTGCTGAACACCGCCTCGGTCAGCGCGGTGAGCAGCGGGGCGATCCGCTGGTCACCCTCCCCGGCGATGACGTAGAGGGTGCCCGGCGAGCGCAGGTAGGCGGCGAGGTCGAAGCCCTCCCCCGCGCCCGGGCGACACGCCTGGGCCACGGTCGGGTTGTCCATGAACGCGACCGCCGGGGCGAGCGCGGCGAAGTAGCCCGAGCGCGTGTTGGGCGCCGCGGCCAGGTTCTGCTCGAGCGTGCCGAGCCACCCCGACGGCACGCTCGTGCCGTACTGGGACAGCAGCCCGGCCGGGGTCCGGTCCTGCGGGTGCAGCGCCCAGGCCATGACCTGCCCCATCCCGTGACCCTCCAACGCCGCCGCGAGCAGGTAGCAGCGCAGGATCTCGGAGGCCTTGGCCGCCCAGAAGTCCGCGTTCTGGGTGCCGGTGGCCCCTCCCCCACCACGGACCAGCGCCCGCGCCCGGGCATCCGCGGTCCCCGGGTCCACGCATCCGGCGACCGGGTCCCACCGCAGCGTCGAGGCGACGGACCCGAGGCCGGTCGGGTTGAAGACGTGCACCGGCCCGAGCTGGGCGCGGTCGGCGGCGGTCATGTCGACGAACTCGGTCTTGGTACTGGTGACATTGGCCGGGCCCGGGCACTCCCGGATCGGCCCGACCAGCAGCGAACTCTTCCCCGAGCCCTGCGGGCCCAGCACGAGCACGCCCCGCTTCCACGGCGTGTAGACCGGGCGCCGGCGCAGGATCGCCGGGCCGGAGACCAGCCGGCCCACACACGCGCCCGCGGCCGAGACCGGCCGGGCGGGCAGGCCGGGGCGGCGCAGCCCACCGCGCACGGCCGCCGGGCCGGCAGTGGCGCGGTACTCGCGCACGTCGAGCCAGCCGTCGGCCCCGATCCGGCGGCGCAGCCGCGCGCTCGGCCGAAACGGCCGGGAGACGTGTCGATTACGGGCACGGTCATCGGCATCCCGAAGGGCATCCGCCGCAGCATCGCGGGCTCGACGACGGACATGCCGGTCACGCTGCTGGGTGCCACGGTCGTCACGTTCCCGACGGGCGCGATCCCGCCACCTGCGGGGCGCTGGACGGCAGCCGCGCCCGCTCCGTGACGTGACGATCGATGTGGGGCTCGCGGTGTTGTCCGCGCTCGTGCCCGGCGTCGGGCCTCGTCGGTAGCTGCGCGAACAGCGGTGGCGTCCGAGAACGGCCCCCAGAGTGCTCATCGAGCGCCGCCGACGAGACTGACCGCACCGGCACGACGGACGCCACTAAGCGCACAACAGAGCGGGGCCAGGACTCCTCAAGTCCTGGCCCCGCTCTGTTGTGCCTGGTGCTACGGCCTAGGTGTAGGCGGCACTGCGTCGCCGGTCGCGGGGGGAACCTGCGGGCCGCCGGCCTGCTGGTCGCGGCCGCGTCGCCAGTCGAGGTCCTCGCGCACAGCCTCTTCGTAGAAGCGCCACCAGTGCCGGGGTTCGGCCAGCTGCCGGCGCGCGGTCCGGATCACCCCGTCCCAGTTGTGCCCGCTCGGCGCGGAGGCCGGCGGCCGATTCCACGGCTGCTCCCCCGGCACAGGCGGTGCCGGGGGCGGGTTGGACTGGGTGACGCGCTCGCGGGACTCCTGCTCGGAGACCAGGTGCTCACCGGGGCGGCACATGTCGGTCGGGATCGCCGCCCGGATGTTGTCCAGCGCGGCGGCCTTCCATCGGACGTGCCATTCGGCCGCGATGTGCGGGTGCGAGGACGGGATGTAGGACTGGACGTGGGCGCTGCGCAGCCAGGACAGCTCGACCAGGGCGTTGGGGTGCAGCGCCCAGCAGTCGGGCAGCTGGTCGCGGGTGATCCGGTACCAGGGCACGAAGATCTCCCCGACCCACTGGGCGAGGACCGACCATTGCTCCTCGGCCTGCTCCGCGGTCAGGTGGAACCAGTCGACCGGCGGGTTCTTCTCCTTGTTCAGGGTCTTGAGGACCTCGTTGAGGTCCCCGCGCAGCGAGGCGAGCTCGTTTACGGTGGCCTGCCGCAGTGCGCCGAGCTCGGGGGCGAGCTGTTCGGAGACGGTGGCGGCCAGCTGGGTGTGCAGCTCGGCGGTCTGGTCCACCTTCTCCCGGATGCGGCGCACCTCCGCGGCCAGGGCGGTTTGCTCGCGGCCCGGGGTCGGGTTGCGCGGCCCGGGATCCGACGCGGCGCCCGCGGGCCTGTCGGGGCGCGGGTCCTCCGGTGTGCTCACGGGTGCTCCTCACGATTGGCCCGCCCGGCCAGCACGGGCTCGGGCGCGACGTCCGGCGCCGGTTCGGCGGGTGTCGGGGACACCGGAGCGGCGGCGAGTTGGGTGCGGTCGAGGCGGCGCAGCTCGCGGCGGCTGCGCCGGTAGCCGGGTTCGAACCGCACCACCGCCGGGCGCGGGCTCAGACCCAAGATGTAGGCGTGCCAGCGCGGCAGCCCGTAGATGGTGTGGCCGGTGACGACCGGCTCGCGGGTCCAGGACTGGTTGGTCGACCGGGTCTGCCGGTGGCCATCCCCGCTGGCGCTGCGGCCTTCGCTGGTCTGGAGCACCTCACGCTGCCCGCCGAGGTAGGCCAAGGCTTCCAGGTCCTCCTTGATCGCGACGCCGGGCAGCACCACCCGGGTGGGCAGGTTGGAGAAGATTGTCTTCGCCCGGGACGGGCCCCAGCGGGTCTGCAGCTGGGACAGGTCCTGGGCGACCGCGCACACCGTGATCCCCCAGCCCCGGGAGTCCGCCGCCCAGCCGTCGAGCGGGACCGGGGTGATGTTAGCGATCTCGTCGAGGAACAGGGAGAACGGCGGATCCAGCTGGCCGCCAGGCCGGCGGGCGGCGAACCGCTTGGCCCCGGTGAACACCGCTTCAGTGAGCGCGGTCAGCAGCGGGGCGATGCGGCGGTCGTCTTCGCCGGCGATCACGTAGACGGTGCCGGATGAACGGAGGAACTCCTCGATGTCGAACTGCTCCCCCGGCGCAGGTCGGCACGCGGCGGCGACCAGGGGGTTGTCCATGAACGACACCGCAGGAATCACGCCGGCGAAGTAGCCGGTGCGGGTGTTGTGGGAGGCCTTGATGTTCTGGGTGAGGGTGCCGACCCAGCCGGCCGGGACCTCGTTGGCGCGCTGTTCGAGGATATCGAGCGGGGTCGGGTCGTCGGGGTGGTGCGCCCAGTGCATCACCCAGGACATGTCCAGGCGCTGCAGCGCAGTGGCGAGCAGGTAGCAGCGGATGATCTCGGTCGCCTTGGCGGCCCAGAAGTCGGAGTTCTCCGTGCCGTGCAGGCCGCCCCCGCCGCGGACCAGCGCGGCGGCGCGGGCCTCGGCGACGGTGGGGTCGGTGCAGCCGGCGACGGGGTCCCAGCGGAACGTCGAGGCCAGGTCCCCGAGCCCGGTCGGGTTGAACACGTGCACCGGCCCGGTGCGGGCCCGGATCCGGGCGGTCATGTCGGCCAGCTCGGTCTTGGTGCTGGTGACATAGGCCGGGCCGGGGGTGTCGCAGATCGGGCCGACCAGCCAGGAGCTCTTCCCCGAGCCCTGCGGGCCGAGCAGCAGGATGCCACGCGACCAGGGCGAATACACCGCGCGGCCGCGGACCCCCAGCGGGCCGGAGACCAGACGGCCCACCTGGGCGCCAAACGCAGAAGCCGGGGCCCGCCCAGCGTGGACGGCCAGGCCGGGCCGGGCCGGGCCAGCCTGGGCGCGCAGAGCCCGGGCGCCGGCCTGGGTGCGCAGCTCCCGGTGATCCAGCCAGCCGTCGGCGCCGAGGCGGCGGCGCAGCTTCTGCGTCGGGTGGTGCCGCCACCCCAGCACCCCGGCAGCCCCGGCCGCCAGCCCGGCCGCGCCCAGCCCGGCCGCGGTCGAGACCACGTCCAGGCCCGGCAGCGGGACGGTGGCCCACCCCAGCGCCCCCGCGGCGGTGGCGGCGGCCATCAGACGGGTCGGGGCCGAACGGGAGACGACGTTGCGGGTGCGCTCGATGACGCTCATCGCCCCTCCCCCGCCGCGGCGGGCCCCGGGTCGGGCTGGAGCAGCTCGAGCGCGTCGTGCACGCCCTGGGCGCGGCGCTTCTCGCAGCCGAAGTAGCGGCGGATCGCCTCCACACTGGGCAGCCCGGTGTCCTGCCAGGACTCCAGCTCTCCGACCGCGATCGCGGTGCGGACCTTGGTGACCAGGGTCAGGGTGTCCACGGTTTCGGCTTCCAGCCGGTGTCCGCCGGTGTCTGCGGCCTCGACGTGGGCCTCGGCGAGGAGGCTGGCCAGGAACGACGCGACCAGGGGCTGCAGGATGACCGCGACCAGGATGAGCACCGGTGGGGCCAGGTGCGCGAGCAGCGTGGTGAAGTTCTGCCAGGTACCCAGCCACGGCAGCACCGGTGAGGTGTTGATCAGGATGGTGGCGGCGAGTAGCCCGGCCTCGAGGACGTAGACCTTGGTGCGGTGCGTCTTCGCGGGGAAGGTGCGGCCCCACTGCGCGGCGCGGGCGTGCAGCATCATGATCACCAGCAGTGGCAGGGAGAACAGCGGCTCCACCACGTAGGCGAGCGCGGACCCATGCGGGCCGACCAGTGCGTCGTGCACGCCGACCGAGGTCCAGGCGGTCCCGGCGACCGCGCCCCCGAGCAGCGCCGCGGTGCTGAGCACGTGGGTGCGCTGCAGTGACGCCAGCCGCGAGGTCGGGTCCAGCAGCCGGGTGCGCCGGGCCAGGGCGCGGCGCTGCCAGAGCCGGTCGGACAGCTCGTAGCGGGCCATCCGCTGTTCAGCGCGGCGCTCCCGCCCGGCCAGCCGGACCGCGGCGGTGGCGGCCGCGACGTGCTGGGTGCACCGCATGCCGCGGATCCGCTCCGCGGCAGCGCGCTCGTGATCGGCTTCTTTGTCCGAGAGCACGTCCAACCAGGCTGGGTCGCGCTGCAGCTCGGCCTTGCCGCGCAGCAGCGCGAGCTCGCGTCGCATCTTGTCCAGCTCATCCGCAGCGGTCTCGTCCAGGCTCTCGCTGCCTCCGGGATCGGCGGCGGGCGAGGCGAGGGCGACGATGCTGGGCCGGTCGTTGGCCCGGTGGTCGGTCTCGGAGGTGGTCAGCCAGCGCTCCAGAGCGCCGGTGGGCAGCTCGGTCATCGGGTCTCCTCCTCGGGGTCCCGGGGCAGCGGAAGGGGGCGTCGTTGGTGACGAGCCAGGTCCAGCCCCCGCAGCGGGGGCACCCGGTACTGATGGGGTCGCTCCAGGTGGCCGGGGCCGGCGTCCAGAGGTGCTGGCAGGCCGTGCAGGACAGCAGCACGCGGGTCGAGGCCGGGCCGAGTGCGGTCAGGTCCATGACGGCGCACCTCGCCGGGCCGAGCCGTGCACAGTGGTCGAGCAGGTGCGCAGCCACACCGACACCGCGCGCCACACCGAGCGGGAGTGCTGCTCGGAGGCGGCGAGGTCCGGAGCTGGAGACAGCACGGCCGTGCAGGCCCCGCACGGCCGGCCGGGAGCGGCGGTCATCGACGTCGGCGCCACCCACGCCCCGCACACCGCCCGGTAGCGGCCCGTGGTCGAACCTGCGAGGAGATCCTCTTCGGCGATCTCGTGGGCCAGCCCATCGAGCTGCGAGGTGATCGAGGTGGTCGGCATGCGGGGGCGGTGGCCCGAGCGGCTGCGGGCGCTCACCGCTGCCCTGCCGGAACAGCGGCGGTGCCACGGAGAGTGGCTTCCGCTCGCAGCTCGGCGATCCGGTCCCAGCGGGGGTCCCGGTAAGTCCGGCTGCCACGAGGGCCGGTGGCCACCGTCCAGCCGCACGCCAAGGCGTCAGCGTCTTGGGCGGCCAGACGATCGCGGAGATGTCGTGCTGGGTGGCGCAGCGCACGAGGGAGAATGGACACGGATCGTTCCTCCTGGTCGTGAAGGTCCTGGTCGTGCGATCCACTGGCCCCGGCAGGTGTTCGCAGCACCTGCCGGGGCCTTCCTCTGGTCCCGGGACGTCGCCTCGGCACCGGGCGTCTCGTCGTACCGAGAGGGGAACCCAGGCGACCAACGAGACGATCTGAGATTGCACATCGAGCATGCAATCTGTCAAGCCGGGTTGCACCGTCAACGTGCGACCCGGGAGACTCGCCCGCGCCGGGACATCCGGGTGCGGGAGGGGAGCCCCATGAGGATCAGCAGGCTGTTGGCCGACGACTGCCCGAACAACTTCGACTGCCCGCGCATCTACGACACCGCGGATGGGGAGAACGTGATCGTCCAGGGATCGACCGTCACCGATCCGGAGGCGCTAGAGCGCCTCCGGATGCCCGAGCACGAGTCCGCGGTCGAGGTGCCCCGCAGGCTGATCCAGGGAGTCCGGCCGATCCTCACCATCGACGAGTTCGGCGAGTGGGTAGGCCGCCACCACACCACCGACCTGTTCCGCCTGGAGACGCTTAGCACGTACGCCTCCGCCTCCGACGATCAAGACTTCCACCGGTATCTGCGGGGGGAGGACGCACCGACCGCGGCCGCGAAGGAGCCGTGGCTCCAGCGCCTCCGAGCAGACACAGACGCCGGCCGGCGGTGGCGGAAGGTCCACCTCGTGCGGGGTGAACTCTCCGATTACGAGCGCTACGAGTTCGAGTGGGGCTTCACCTACACCGTGGAGGCAGGGGAGGACGTCCGGATCCTCGACCTCGCCCACGACGATCGTCTGGCCAAGCTCGGCGAGCTCGGCGACTTTTTCGTTCTCGACGGCGAGCACGTCGCCCGCAGCCGCTACGACGACGAGGGGCGCCACCAAGGCTTCGACATCCTGACCGAGCCGGCGGCGCACATCGTGGCTGCCGAATTCATCTGGGACGCTGCCGAGCCGTTCACGTCCTGGTGGGAGCGTCACCGGCAATACCACCGCCACGCTGCGTAGAAAGGGGGCCAGTGGGCACCGAACCGCCCGGCCGAGACGAACTGTCCCGGTCACTCCGACGTCTACTCGAGGCCTCCGGGCGGACCGGCAAGGACGTCGCGGCCACGACCGGGTTCTCCAGGGCGAAGGTGTCCCGGCTTCTCCAGGGAAAGCTCGTTCCGACAGAGGCGGATGCCGATGCGCTGCTGCGGGCGCTGGATGCGTCGGCGGAGGAGCGCCAGCGCCTCGTCGACCTGGCTGCAGAGCTGCACGAGCAGCGGACCTCACGGGTGGTCGTCCTCCGCGGCGGCATGGCGACCTACCAGCGCCGCTACGGGGAGATCGAGCGGGAGTCCAAGCACATTCGGACGTTCTGCCCGCAGATGGTGCCCGGCCTCGTTCAGAGCCCCGACTACGCCCGGGTCATCTTCCAGTCCAGTGGCCGGCCGCCCGAGGAGGTCGAAGCGGGTATCGCTGCCCGGCTCGAGCGGCAGAAGCTGCTGAACGAGCTGGGAGACCGCCAGTTCACCCTGATCGTCACCGAGGGCGCGGTCCGCTGGAACCTACTGGGCCCCGAGGGCATGGCCGAACAGCTCGACCAACTGGCGGGCCGGGCCCGCCGCCCCGGCCCCGTCAGAATCGGGATCATCCCCTGGCACGTCCAGGCCAACTTCGTGACCACGACCTCGTTCGACCTGCACGACGAGCGCGCCGTCATCACAGCCACCGATGCGGGGACGAGCATCCTCACCGCGCCGCGGGACGTGGCCGAGTACATTACTCGGTTCGATCGGATCGAAACTCTGGCGTTCTTCGGAGACGCTGCTGGCGATGTCCTTGCGGGTATCGCCGACGACTACCGCCGGCTGTTGCACTAGCTACTTCGACCTGAAGAAGTAGCAGCGCCGCAAGGCCCTGACCTGCACAAATAGTCCCGCGCGCCTCCCACGCTCGCGGTCGGATGGGCGGGAGAATGCCCCGGTAGCGCCGTGAGCTGGGGAAACGGGGGCGGGATGCTGCGGACGCGGGCAGTCGAGCTGAGCTTGTGGGAGGCCGTGCTCCCCGACGAGGTGCTTCGGCTGCCCGCGGAGCTGGCGCGGGTCGACGCGCTGCTGGACGATCCGGTGTTCTTCGCCCCGTTCGCGGGGTTCTTCGATCCGCGGCTGGGTCGGCCGTCCACGCCGATGGAGGTCTACCTGCGGTTGATGTTCCTCAAGTTCCGTTACCGGCTGGGCTATGAGAGCTTGTGCCGCGAGGTGGCCGACTCGATCACCTGGCGGCGGTTCTGCCGGATCCCGCTCGACGGGCGGGTGCCGCATCCGACGACGCTGATGAAGCTCACCACCCGCTGCGGCACCGCCGCGGTCGACGGCTGCAACGAGGCGCTGCTGGCCACGGCCGCCGAGGCCAAGCTGCTGCGCACCGCCCGGCTGCGCGCGGACACCACCGTGGTCCCGGCCGACGTCGCCTACCCGACCGACTCGGGGTTGCTGGCCACGGCGGTGCGGCGAATCGCCGCGGCCGGGCGGCGAGTACAGGCCGCCGGCGGCGCCACCCACACCCGGGTTCGGGACCGCAGCCGCTCGGCCGGTGCCCGTGCCCGCGAGATCGGCACGAGGCTGCGGCTGCGCGCGGCGCCGGGCCGCGACCAGGCCCAGGCGGTGGTCCGGCGGATCACCGGGGAGCTGGCCGGGCTGGCCGAACGCGCCGCCGCCGACGCCGAGCAGCTGCTGACCAACGCCCGCCGGCGCTGCGCCGCGCGCAGGCCAGGGCCGAGCAGCTCGCCGAGACCGGGCGCCACGACCCGGCCGCGGGCCGCCGCCGCGGGCGGCTGCGCCGGGCGATCACCGACCTGACCGGGCTGCTCGACGCCACCCGGCGGATCGCCGCGCAGACCCGCCAATGCCTCGCCGGGGTCGTCCCCGACGGCGCCACCCGGCGGGTCAGCCTGCACGAGGGTGATGCCCGCCCGATCGCCAAGGGCCGGCTCGGACGCCCGGTGGAGTTCGGCTACAAGGCCCAGGTCGTGGACAACGACGACGGCATCGTGCTCGACCACACCGTCGAACGCGGCAACCCCGCCGACGCACCCCGACTGGCCCCGGCCGTCGGCCGGGTCATCCGCCGCACCGGCGCCCGCGCACCGTCACCGCCGACCGCGGCTACGGCGAAGCCAGCGTCGAGAACGACCTGCACGAGCTCGGCATCCGGACCGTGGTGATCCCGAGGAAAGGCCGACCGGGCAAGGCCCGCCAAGCCCACGAGCACCGCCGCGCGTTTCGCAGAACCGTCAAATGGCGCACCGGCAGCGAAGCCCGGATCAGCACCCTCAAACGGCAGTACGGCTGGGACCGCACCCGCCTTGATGACCTCGACGGAGCCCGGATCTGGACCGGCCACGGGGTCCTGGCCCACAACCTGGTCAAGATCGCAGCCCTCGCCGCGTGATCGACCACCAGACGGAGATCAACATCCTCCGCCGCTCGTCCCTGACCATCCCGAATCAGCGCAATCGGCCTTCTTCAGGTCGAAGTAGCTAGTCGATTCCCGACCTTGGTCGCAGGACGGTCGCCAGCTCGACGACGGGCCACGTCCTCGTGCTCGGATGGCCGACCTCATGGGCCCTTGCAAGACAGCTCGCGGGTCCGGTGTTGCGGTTACTGCGTTTATTGCGGATAGTGCATCTAGCGGCCGCCGCATGCCCGCGGCGGCCGCTAGCGACACAGAGAGGCCAGGAGGCGTCATGGCATCCCTACTGCTCGACCCGGTCCGCCCGGACGACACCGACGTCACCACCGCAGTCGAGGCGCTCCCGCACGTCAAGGACTACCTGACCCGACACCCGGGCCATGAAGCTGTGCGACTGGTCGTCGACGACGAGCGCCAAGACTCCCTGACCGTCCCGCGGGGGGCGGTCGAACTGCTGGCCCGCATCCTCGCGCACATGGCCAAGGGCCAAGGCGTCTCCGTCGTCCCCTCCCATGCGGAACTGACGACCCAGCAGGCCGCCGACATGCTCAACGTCAGTCGTCCGTTCCTCATCGGACTGCTCGACGCGGGCGAGATCGAGTACCGCAAGGTCGGCAAGCACCGCCGGATCAAGGCCGAGTCACTGATCGCCTACCTACGCGAGGACGACCGCGACCGCCGCGCGGCCGCCGACGAACTCTCCTCGCTGAGCCAGGAGATGGGCCTGCTCTGACGTGGCCTTCGTAGTCGTCTATGACGCATGCGTGCTCTACCCCAGCCTCCTGCGCGACCTGCTCATCCGGGTCGCGCAGGCAGGTTTGGTGCAGGCGAAGTGGACGAACGAGATCCTCGAGGAGACCTTCCGCAACCTGAAGGAAAACCGCCCGGACCTGGACCCTGCGCTGCTCGACCGCACGCGCGAGCGCATGGGCCGGGCGATCCGTGACGTCCTGATCACCGGCTATGAACCCCTGATCCCGATGCTCGAACTACCGGACGCGAACGATCGTCATGTCCTCGCGGCCGCGATCAAGGCGCATGCGCAGGTCATCGTCACCACCAACCTCAAGGACTTCCCCCCACCTGCGCTGAGCCAATGGCAGATCGAAGCCCAGCACCCCGACGAATTCGTGCACGACCTCGTCGACCTCCATCCGAAGGCCGTCTTCGGCGAGGTCCAGCGCATCGCCGACTCGACGAGCAAGCCACCGCTGAGTGTCGATGAGGTGCTCACCGGACTCAGCCGCTGTGGGCTGGTCGAGTCCGTCGCCGCGCTCCGCTCCTAACAGCCCTCGGACGCCTGGCACAGCGTGCGGATCGGTGACGGCCGCGGTTCTGCGCCAGGGCGCGCCGCACCGTACGCGGGCGCGCGGATGCCGTGCGGGAGGAAGCCGACGACGAAGCCGGCCGTGTCGTCGCTGCCTCGTCTCCGTAGCGGCCCGCAGGCCGGTCCGAAGCACCCCACAGTCTCCGTTCGCATGAACGGGAGCGACGTGATCTTGGCAGGCCGCCGTGCCAACTTCAGGTGAGACGAGTGCCAACTGGCTGAGACGCGGTGCCAGGCCCCCGGTGCGCCGGTACCAGCTTCGCTGAGACAGGACAGTGTTTCTCGGTCCGCGGGGATCGACTGGTCGTCGGCGGCTCGGGAGAGCCTCAAGGTACGTGTGGTCGTCGGCTCAGTACGTGCATGTGCCCTCGTGGCGACGGTGGTCGCGGCGCCATTGTGGTCGAGCATCTCCGACGCGGAAGGGGCGACCATGACCAGCACGCTCTCGACCAGCATCTCCGGGTTCCGTGGCAGCGTCCTCGATCCCACTTCGCCCGACTACGAGCAGGCCCGCGGGGTGTGGAACGCGGCGATCGACCGCAGGCCCGCGCTGATCGCCCGGTGTACGGGAGCAGCGGATGTGATCGGCGCGCTGCGACACGCCCGGTCGCGCGGGATGACCGTGGCGGTTCGAGGTGGCGGCCACAGCGGGCCCGGGTTCTCGACCTGCGACGACGGGCTCGTGGTGGATCTCTCGCCGATGCGCGCCGTCCGAGTCGATCCGAGGACACGCACGGCCTGGGTGCAGGGCGGCGCGACCTGGGGAGAGTTCGACGCCGAGGCACAGGCGTTCGGCCTCGCCACACCCGGCGGCGAGGTCTCCGACACCGGGGTCGGCGGTCTGACCCTCGGCGGCGGGATCGGCTGGCTGTCCAGACTGCACGGTCTCAGCAGCGACAACCTCGTCTCGGCGGACGTGGTCACGGCGGACGGGCGGCTGGTCCGAGCGAGTGCGGAGGACGACGCCGATCTGCTGTGGGCCCTACGAGGCGGTGGCGGGAACTTCGGCGTCGTCACCGAGTTCGGCTTCCGGCTGCACCCCGTGGATCGCATCCTCGGAGGACCGCTGCTCTATCCGGCCGATCAGGCGCCGGAGGTGCTGCGAGCAGTGCAGGAGTGGGCCCTGACCGCCGCCCGCGAGATGTCGCTCAACGTGGCGCTGGCGACACTTCCTCCTGACCCAGCACTCCCCGCGGAGGTCCGAGGAGCACGGGCGCTCGTCGTCTTCCCCGTGTGCTTCGGGACCGGAGCCGCCGGGAGGCAGCAGCTCGAGCAGCTCCGCACCATCGGTCGACCGGCGGTCGACGACGTCGGACCGCTCGACTACCTCGCCCTGCAGCGCTGGATGGACCCTCTGACGCCCCCGGGGCGCTGCTACTACGTCCGCTCGGACATGCTCGGGGTGCTCGACGACGGCGCCATCGACGCGATGCTCGACGCGTGGGCGACCGTCACATCCCCGACGACCGCCGTCCTTCTCCGGCTCGGCGGGGGAGCGATGGCCGAACCGCCCGCCGGCGCCACGGCGTTCGGACACCGGGACGCCTTCTGGATCACCGCCATCGTGAGCAGTTGGGAGCCGGGCGACGCGCCGGATCGCCACACGACATGGACGCGCAGCCTCTGGCGGTCGCTGCGCCCCGGTGCCCGTGGTGTGTATGTGAACTACCTCGAAGGAGACGAGGACCCCGGGCACGTCGACGAGGCCGCGGGAACCGCCTGCCCGACGAGCACCGCGGTGCCTCCCACCGAGTGGGCAGGCCGGCCTCGACGATCCCACCCGCCCCTGGCCCCGAACTGAACCCTGGGATGGCCCGCCGAGCCGGATCGTCCTCCAGCTCGATGCCGGCCAGGCCGGTCACACCGGCCGTGGGCCAGTAGCCGGCGGGCCGGCAGCGCATACGGCTCTCGGAGATCTTCCACGGCGCTACGTAGGCGCGTCGGCCACCGGACGGGTCGCCAAGCGCGGCGACACCGGGTATACGTACAGCCCGGCCGCGGCGGCGTCCAGCGGTGCCAGGCGGGTGGGGAGACCGGGTCAGCGGATCACCTGGACGGTGATGTCGTCCAGGTCCAGGCCGGCCCAGGCGGTGTCCGCGGTGACTGTGGGCAGCGCCAGCCGGGCGCCCAGGGCCAGGCAGCAGCGATCGCCCAGGGACAGCCCTGCGGACCGGGTGCGCGCCCATAGCTTCGCGGCGGTCACCGCGTCGGCCGTGGTCAGCGGTTCTACCCGGACCCCGAGGGTGCGCAGCCGGGTGGTGGCCCGGTCGGCGTCGACCCCGTGCTGGGCCAGCTTCTGCCAGGTCTCCGACCAGTTCGCCGCGGAGATCACCGCGGTGCCCAGCAGTGGATGCACGGCTTCGGCGCCGGGCTCGCCGCGCAGCCAGGCCAGCACCGCGGAGGCGTCCAGCACTGCGGGCGTCGCGGCGGCGGTCACGCCTGGTCCTCGCGGGCCGCCTCGGCGCGCCGGTCGGCGATCAGCTCGTCGACCACCGAACCCTCGCCGGTCCAGGCGGCGGCGACGTCGCGGCGGATCCGCTCGGCGAGCTGCTCGCGGGTCTCGAGGACCACCCGGCCGTCCTCCACATACACCACCAGCGGCACCCCGGCCTCGATCCCGGCGGCCCGCCGGATCGGCGCCGGGATCGTCACCCGGCCCTGCTCGTTGACGGTGAGATCCGCGCTTGGCGTATCTGCTGCATTGCCTGCCATGAGCAGAGTCTATGTGACAACTCTCACGAGTATGTGTCACATCTGACTTCGGCTAGCTGGTTCGACCGCCTTTCTGCCGCTTGCTCGCCCCGGCGTCGGAATGGCGGCCGGGCCCCGCCCATTACCCGGGATGATGCAGCCGTCGGCGGGCGCGAAGCTGAAGCCGCGATGTACGCACTTCTGCGTACCGCCGCAGTGTTTTACCAGGTCATCCGCTCGGCGCCGTCATCTTTCGCTTGACTGACACCCAAGTCAACGCTTGACTCTCGTGCCAATGAAAACTACGCGTGGGTACCGGATGACGGCACGGGCGGCGGCCGCGGAGCAGACGCACCGGCGGATCCTCGACGCCGCGCGGGTCCGCTTCCTGGGGGCCCCGTACGAGGAGGTGACGCTGGCGGCGATCGCGGCGGAGGCCGGTGTCAGCACACAGACCCTCCTGAACCGGTTCGGCTCCAAGGAAGGCCTGGTCGTCGAGTTCGCCACCGAGTTCTCTCGGGAGATCGACTCGCTACGGGCCACCGCCCGCGCCGGCGACCCCCGCTCCGCGGTCCGGGTGGTGCTACGTCAGTACGAGATGATGGGCGATCTCAACATCCGGACATTGGCCCTCGAGGACCGAATCCCGGCGCTGGCCGAGGTCTCGCGGATGGGCCGCGAACACCACCAGGCTTGGTTGGAGGAGACCTTCGGCGCGTTGCTGCCGAGCGATTCCCGTGCCCGCCGGACGATGCTCCTCGCGCTCTACGCGGCCACCGACGTCTACCTGTGGAAGTTGCTCCGCCGCGACCTCGGCGCCTCCCTGGCCGAGACCGCCCGTGTCATGGAACGGCTGGTTCGCGGGGCGCTCGCCCCGCCCGGGTAAGAGAAGGTGCGAGATGGACTACCTCGTGACGGTTTGGGATGCCGGCGGCAGCGTGCCACCGGAGCTCGCCCTGGTCCGCAAGCTCGCTGAACGCGGGCATCGGGTCGTCGTGCTCGCCGGTCCTCCCCTGCGGAAAGGGGTGGAGGCCGCCGGAGCGTCGTTCCGGGCCTGGCGAGAGGTTCCGCATCGGCGTTCGCCACAGGATCCCGACCCGTTTAGCGACGCCGACCTGTCCAGCCCACCACAGATCATCGGAAGGCTGGTCGATCGGATCATCGCCGGCCCCTCGGCTGTGTATGCCCGGGAGGTCGGGGCAGCACTCGACGAGTGCGGCTCCGACGTCCTGGTCTCCAGCATGCTGATGCTCGGCGGGATGGCCGCCGCCGAGGCCCGGGGCGTCCCGTGCGCAGTGACCATGCCCAACTGCCTCGCCTTGCCCGCCCGCGACATACCCCCGTTCGGCACGCCGTGGCTCCCGGCCAGAACGCCGCTCGGTCGCCTCCGTGACGCGGCGGTGAACTCGATGGCCACGAAGCTGTGGGATCGCGGGCTCGCTCCACTCAATGCCACGCGGGCCGACCTCGAGCTCCCCTCCCTGCGGCATATCCACGATCAGTACACGCGGGTGGCCCGGATCCTGGTGTTGACCTCACCGGCGTTCGACTTTCCGACCGAGCTGCCGGCCAATGTGCGCTACGTGGGCCCGCAGCTCGACGACCCGGTGTGGGTCGAGCCCGTCGAGCTGCCGCCCGGTGATGAGCCGCTCGTGCTGGTCGGGATGTCGTCGACGTTCATGAACCAGGGTGATCTGCTGCGTCGTGTCGTCGCGGCGCTCGACACATTGCCGGTTCGCGGGCTGGTCACCACTGGCCCCGAGATCGACCCCGCCGAGGTACCGGGGACCGACCGCGTCCACGTCGTCGCCGCCGCCCCGCACCGCGAAATCCTGCCTCAGTGCGCCGCCGTGGTCAGCCACGGCGGGCACGGCACCGTCATCAAGGCCGCCGCCGCCGGGGTACCCCAGCTGGTCATTCCGCTCGGCCGCGATCAGCTGAACAATGGCGCTCGCGTCGTCGCCGCCGGGATCGGTCTTCGGCTCAAGCCCTCCGCCAAGCCCACCACGATCGCGGCTGGCGTCCGCCGCCTGCTCGACGAGCCGTCGTTCACCCAGCGGGCCCGTCATCTGGCCGGGCCCATCAGGGGCGACGCGCAAAGCACGGCCGCCGTCACCGAACTCGAGAACCTCGCCCGGCCGGTCGATGACCACGCGAGGACTTGAGCCCGTCATCTCGGTCGTCCCGCCGCGAGGGGTATGGCGGGACGACCGCCCGATGGCTGAGGACCGTCTCTCTCGAAGCCCACTGACGCTCGGGTGCGACCGGCTGGTGTTGGAGCCTTGCGGTCATCCTCACACGATGATCATGATTCCGATCTCGGTCACGACGAGGCAACGACGCTGATCCAGGCACTCTTGGAGCCCGACCGGCTCTGGCGGAGCAGAGGTGCTTTCGCGTCCCTTCCCACGCCGCCCGGTGCCTGCGAATGAACCGGGAATCTCAGGAACTTGCTACTAGGTCGTGTCCTGTAAGTCGGTGCGCCGCGACAACACGATCGCGACGATGATGATCTCTGCGCGGTAGTAGGCGGCTCGCTTCGCATAGCGGGTGGCCAGGGCGCGGAACTGCTTGAGCCGGTTGAAGCAGCGTTCGGTTCGGTCGCGATCAGCACGCCGGTCAGCGCCGACGAGACCGTCTGCTCCCCCAGCGGGATGAGTCTGAACGGCACCACGACCTCGACCACGGCGGGGCCTCGGGCCGGGCAGAACGCCATGCACTCCCCGCCACTATCAACGTATAGCCCACCGGGGGTCTTGCAGCAAGACCCGGGTTGTGCCGCAGAATCTCCGGCCGGACCCGGATACGAGCAGATCCGGATTTGCGAAGCGCAATTCTTCGATCGGGGTATTTCTTGTTCGATGTGATCATTGTTGGTGGCGGACCGACCGGGATGATGCTGGCCGGTGAGCTGCGGTTGCACGGCGTGCACGTGCTCGTCCTGGAGAAGGAAGGGGCACCGGCCGAGTACGTCCGCTCGCTCGGGCTGCACGCGCGCAGCATCGAGGTGATGGACCAGCGCGGCCTGCTGGAGCGGTTCCTCGCGAACGGCCGGAAGTACCCGCTCGGGGGCTTCTTCGCGGCCATCACCAAACCTGCACCCGAGCGGCTGGATTCAGCGCACGGCTACGTGCTCGGCATCCCGCAGCCGCTCACCGACCGGCTGCTGACCGAGCACGCCGTCGAGCTCGGCGCCGAGGTCCGGCGCGGCTGCGAGCTGCTCGGGCTGAGCCAGGACGACGACGCGGTGACCGCCGACCTGGCCGACGGCACGCAGCTGCGTGCGCGCTACCTCGTCGGCTGCGACGGCGGCCGCAGCACGGTGCGCAAGCTGCTCGGCGTGGACTTCCCCGGCGAGGCCGCCAAGCTCGAGACGCTGCTGGGCGAGATGGAGGTGACGGCCGCGCCGGAGACCGTGGCCGCCGTGGTGGCCGAGATCCGCGAGACCGAGAAGCGGTTCGGCCTCGATCCCGTGGGCGATGGGAGGTACCGCGTCGTCGTGCCCGCGGACGGGGTGGCCAAGGATCGCGCGGTGCCGCCGACGCTGGAGGAGTTCAAGCGGCAGCTGCGGGCGTACGCCGGCACCGACTTCGGCGTGCACTCCCCGCGTTGGCTGTCCCGCTTCGGCGACGCCACCCGGCAGGCCGAGCGCTACCGCGTCGGCCGCGTCCTGCTGGCCGGCGACGCCGCGCACGTCCATCCCCCGATGGGCGGCCAGGGCCTCAACCTCGGCATCCAGGACGCGTTTAACCTGGGCTGGAAGCTGGCCGCCGAGGTCGCTGGCTGGGCGCCGGAGGGGCTGCTGGACAGCTACGAGGCCGAGCGGCACCCGGTCGCCGCGGACGTCCTGGACAACACCCGCGCACAGGCGGTGCTGATGTCCACCGAGCCGGGCGCGCAAGCGGTGCGCCGGCTGCTGTCGGAACTCATGGACTTCGAGGATGTGAACCGGCATCTGACCGAGAAGATCATCGCGATCGGCGTGCGCTACGACTTCGGCGGCGATCACCCCCTGCTCGGCCGACGGATGCGGGACCTGCAGCTCAAGCGGGGCCACCTCTACGGCCTGATGCACGACGGGCGCGGGCTGCTGCTGGACCAGACCGGGCAGCACTCGGTGGCGGGGTGGTCGGACCGAGTCGACCACGTCGTCGACGTGAGCGAGGAGCTGGACGTGCCGGCGGCGCTGCTGCGGCCAGATGGGCACGTGGCGTGGGTCGGTGAGGACCAGGAGGACCTGGTGGGCCACCTGGCGAAGTGGTTCGGCAGCCGTGGGCTGAGCGCCGGCAGCACGAGAACAGCCCCTGACCCGCGTTTACGCTGGTCAGGGGCTGTAGCCCGCGGGTGTGGCAGGTGAAGGATTCGAACCTTCGGATTCACAGTCGCGAGAATCACTCGGCCGGAGTAGTCGGCAGGGCACCCTCCTGACAGAGACCCGTAAGAAGGCTGCATTGTTGTACGCGATAGGCGGCCTGAAGTGGCGTCCACCAGAGTGGTGTGCCGACGGTCGGGTTGGGCTGGCGAATGCCCTGCGGCGGGTTCACCCGCGCTTGGCCGGCCGGTTGATCGGTGATGGCCGTACGGGAGGCAAGGCGCGGCCCGGACCTGGTCTAACCCCGGGGCGGCTCGGCCCGGGCACTCGCTCGGCCACGTAGCCTCGGGTTCATGACCGTCGCCGCCCGGGTGCTGTTCGAGTTCGACGACTCCTTCGCCCGTGAGCTGCCCGGCCTGTGCGTGCCGTGGACGGCGGCGCCGGTGCCGGCCCCCGAGCTGCTGGTGCTCAACGAGGAACTGGCCATGGAGCTGGGCAGCGGCCCGGACGCGTTGCGGGAGCCGGCGGGGGTCGCGCTGCTGGTCGGGAGCGGGGTGCCGGACGGGGTGTCCCCGGTCGCCCAGGCCTACGCCGGGCACCAGTTCGGCTCGTACGTGCCTCGGCTCGGTGACGGCCGGGCGCTGCTGATCGGCGAGCTCGTCGACAGCCGGGGGCAGCGCCGCGACCTGCACCTGAAGGGCTCGGGTCGCACCCCGTTCGCGCGGGGCGGTGACGGGAAGGCGGCGGTCGGGCCGATGCTGCGCGAGTACCTGATGGGGGAGGCGATGCACGCGCTCGGCATCCCGACGACCCGCGGGCTCGCGGTGGTGGCCACCGGTGAGGAGGTCGTCCGGGAGAGGAGGCTGCCGGGTGCGGTGCTCGCCCGGGTTGCCGCGAGTCACCTGCGCGTCGGCACGTTCCAGTACGCCGCCGCGTCCGGGGGCCCGGCGCTCGTGCAGAAGCTGGCCGACTACGCGATCGCGCGCCATCACCCCGAGGCGGCAGGGGCGCAGAACCCGTACCTGGAGTTGTACCGCCGCGTGGTGGATGTGCAGGCCGCGCTCGTGGCGCGCTGGATGCTCGTGGGGTTCGTCCACGGCGTGATGAACACCGACAACATGACGATCTCCGGGGAGACCATCGACTACGGGCCCTGCGCGTTCATGGACGCCTTCAGCCCGGCGACGGTGTTCAGCTCGATCGACCACGGTGGCCGCTACGCGTTTGGGAACCAGCCGCGTATCGCGCAGTGGAACCTGGCGCGTCTGGGGGAGACGTTGCTGCCGCTGATCGACGAGAGCACCGACGCAGCGGTCGAGGCCGCCACCGACGCGGTGAACTCGTTCGCCGAGCGTTACGACCGGTACGCGGCCGACGGGATGGCCGCGAAACTCGGCCTCGACGCGGCCGATGGGCAGCTGACCCAGGACCTGCTGGCGCTGCTGAACGCACAGCAGGTCGACTTCACACGGTTCTTCCGGGCGTTGTCGTCGCACCTGCGGGCACGCCCGGAACCCGTGCGAGCCCTGTTCGCCGAACCGGAGGCGTTCGACGCGTGGGCGGGGCGGTGGCAGGCGCTGCTGCCCCCGGACCGGGCCGCCGCGGCGGCGTCCATGGACCGGGTCAACCCGGCCTACATCCCGCGCAACCATCGCGTGGAGGAGGCGCTGGCCGCCGCGACCGACGGCGACATG
The DNA here is from genome assembly GCF_012911875.1 of Pseudonocardia bannensis. GTDB lineage: Bacteria > Actinomycetota > Actinomycetes > Mycobacteriales > Pseudonocardiaceae > Pseudonocardia > Pseudonocardia bannensis. The sequence goes on from NZ_JAAXKZ010000031.1 coordinate 19,954, forward strand.
GGGCCCTTCGTCCGGCTGGTCGAGGTGCTCGCCCGCCCGTTCGTCGAGCGTCCCGGCCTGGAGGGCTACCGCGAGCCGGCACCGATGGGCTCCGTTCCCCATGTGACCTACTGCGGCACCTGAGGTGAGACCGGCCCCGGCCGGGCCAGGCCGCGACCGGTCCTGGCCGACAAGGTGCGCTTCAAGGGCCAGAAGGTCGCGTGCGTCGACGGAATGGCACCAGAGCACCTTTCGTGGCAGGGGAGAAGCCTCGGCTGCCCTTCGTCAATCGCGAGCAAGGAGCGCCTGCGCTCGTTCCTGTCCACCGTGAACGCCCGCGGCGACGTGACGCTGCTGCTCACCACGCACGACCTTCCCGACGTCGAGCGGCTCTGTCCCCGGGTGATCGTGATCGATCACGGCAGAGTCCTGGTGGACGACGACCTGGCCACGCTGCGCCGGCAGTTCGCCGGCAACCGGGCCCTGGTCGTCGAGCTGACCGAACCGGCACCACCCCTCTCCGGCCTGCCCGGCGTGGTGGATGTGACCGTCGAGGCGGACGGGCTGCGCCAGCGACTGGAGTTCACGACGGGCACGACGGCGGCCGAACTGATCGCGGCCGTGGCCCGGCGCGTGGCACTGCGGGACGTGTCGGTGGACGAGCCGTCGATCGAGGACCTGGTCCGCACGCTCTACGCGCGCTGATCCGCTTCCGGCACCGCCATCCGAGCCCGGTTCTCGCGGGACGGCTCCTCCACCCGCTGGCCGGCGTCGCGCCCCGCCGCCGTGCCTATCGTTGGTGAAGGTTGTGCGTTGAGGGTCCGGCCGACGGCCGCGGGCCCCGCGAGCACGAGAGGCGGGGCAGTTGATCGAGGTGCGGGTCCTTGGCCCGGTCGACGTGGTGCTGGACGGGCAGGTCCGCAGCGTCGGTCGCGCCGGTGAGCGGGCCCTGCTGGCCCTGCTGGCGCTGCGGGCCGGGCAGGTGGTGTCGGCGGGGTGGCTGATCGACGACCTGTGGGGCGCCGAGCTTCCGGACGACCCGGGCAACGCACTGCAGACGCGGGTGTCGAAGCTGCGGCGGGCGCTCGCGGCGGCGGGCGCCGCCGATGTCGTGACGACCCGCGCCCCGGGCTACCTGCTCGCGGTCGGGCCGGACCGGGTGGACGCGCTGCGGGTCGCGGAGCTGGTGGAGCGGGCCCGACAGGAGCCCGGCCCGCGCCGGGCCGAGCAGCTCTACACGGAGGCGCTCGGACTGTGGCGCGGTGAGCCGCTGGACGAGTTCTCCGGCAGCGGTTGGGCCGAGCTCGAGCAGGCCCGGCTGGCCGAGCTGCGGCTGACTGCGATCGAGGAGCGTGCGCAGCTGCGGCTGGCCGCCGGTCGCGGCGCCGAGGTGCTCGCCGAGCTGGAGCTGCTGGCGGCCGCGCACCCGCTGCGCGAGCGGTTGCGCGGCCGGCAGATGACCGCGCTGTACCAGGCGGGGCGGCAGGCCGAGGCGCTGGAGGTGTACGCCGATCTCCGCCGATCGCTGGCCGATCAGCTCGGGCTGGACCCGTCGCCGGAGCTGGAGGCGGTGCGCGACGCCGTCCTTCGCCAGAATCCCGACCTCGCCGCGCCGCCCGCCCCGGCGCCCCGCCCCACGGCGTCGCTGCCCGCGCGGCTGACCACGGTGCTCGGGCGCGACGAGGAGCTGGAGCGGGCGACGACGCTGTGCCAGGCGCGGCGGCTGGTCACCCTGACCGGGCCGGGCGGCGCAGGGAAGACGACGCTCGCCACCGAGGCGGCCCGCGCGGTGGCCGACCGGTTCCGCGACGGGGTCGCGCTGGTGGAGCTGGCCGGTGTGGAGGACCCGGCCCGGGTCCCGGCCGCGGTGCTCGACGCGCTCGGGCTGGCCGGCGACGCCGCGGTCGACCCGGTCGAACGGCTCACCGCCGCCCTGCACGGCAGCCACCTGCTCCTGGTCGTGGACAACTGCGAGCACGTCGTCGACGCGTGCGCCGCGTTGGTCGAGCGGCTGCTCGCAGGGTGCCCGTCGCTGCACGTGCTGGCCAGCAGCCGCGAACCCCTGGCGGTGCCCGGGGAGGTGCAGCTCCCGGTGCGACCGCTGCCCGTCCCGCCGGCCGGGGCGAGCGCGGACGAGCTGGCCGCCAACGACGCGGTCCGGCTGTTCGCCGAGCGGGCGTGGTCGGTGAACCCGGCGTTCGTGCTCGACGGGTCCACCGTCGGCACGGTCGCGGAGATCTGCCGCCGGCTCGACGGGCTGCCGCTGGCGCTGGAGCTCGCCGCGGCCCGGGTCGCGGTCCTGCCGGTCGAGCAGATCGCCGAGCGCCTGTCGGACCGGTTCGCGCTGCTCACCGCCGGGCCGCGCACGGCGGCCGCGCGGCACCGCACGCTGCAGGCGACCCTCGACTGGAGCCACGCCCTGCTCGACGCCGACGAGCAGGTCCTGTTCCGGCGCCTGGCGGTGTTCCGCGGGGGCTGGACCCTGGAGCAGGCGGAGGCCGCGTGCGCCGGGGCGCCGCTGCGCAACGGCACGGTGCTGGACGTGCTCGGCCGGCTGGTGGCCCGGTCGCTGGTGGTCGGCGCACACGGCAGCGACGGCCGGTTCCGCATGCTGGAAACCGTGCGCGCCTACGCCGGGCGGCTCCTCGACGCCGCCGGCGAGCGGGCCGCGGTCGGCCGTCGGCACGCCGAGGCGGTGCTGGCCCTCGCCGAGGCCGCCGCCCCGCAGCTGCGCAGCCGCGGCCAGAACACCGCGCTGGCGCGGCTGCGCGCGGAGCGCGACAACATCGATGCGGCGCTGGCGTGGGCGCTCGAGCATGCCACCGACGCACCGGACGTGGGCCTGCGGCTGGTGGGGGCCCTGGGCTGGTGGTGGTACTTCGGCCGCCACGACGAGGGCCGCCGCTTCGTCGACGCCGTCTTGGGCGTGACGGCCGGCGGGTCACCCGCGGCCCGCGCCGTTGCCCACCAGGCGGCCTCGCTGGTGTGGCGGCCCGGGGCGTGCGTGGTGCACCCCAGCGCCCGTTGCGCGCAGGAGGCGGCCGCGAGCCTGGCCGCCGCCGAGGAGGCGGGCGCCGCGGAGCCGGCGGCCTACGCGCGCGTCCTGCTGGCCGTCGAAGGCGTCGGCGGGACCGACCCGGAGGGGGCCGAGCAGCTGCTCGCCACCGCGGAGGAGGCGCTGCGCGGCACCGACGACGCGTGGGGGCTGGCGCTGGCCACGTTCGTCCGGGCCGAGATCGGGTTCCGGGCGCGGACCATCCCGTTCGGCGACGCCGAGCGGCTGGCCGAGCAGGCGGCGGCCGGCTTCGCGCAGCTCGGCGACGGGTGGGGCCAGTCCGCGGTGCTGGGCCACCTCGGTACGGCACTGCGGTGGGCCGGGCGGACTGCCGACGCCGTGCCGGTCATCGAGCGCTCCGCCGCGATCGCCGCCGAGCTCGGGTTGCTGCTGACCCTGCAGTGGATGCAGGCCGACCTGGCCTACTGCGCGCTGCTGTCCGGCGACCCGGCCCGCGCCCTGCGCCTGTGCGCGCAGGCCGAGGACACCGCGCGGCGGCTCGGCACCGGCCCCGGCGCGGCGTTCGCCGCCCTCGCGCGCGCCGTCGTGGCCCGCCGCCGCGGCGAGCTGGCCGCCGCCCGGGACACGCTCGCCGTCGCCGCCGACCAGCTCGTCGCCGCGGGGATCACCGGCCTGGCGGCCACGCTGATCACCCAGCTCGGCCACGTGCTCGAGATCTCCGGCGATCTCGCCGCCGCGGAGACCGCCCACCGGCGCGCGCTGGAACTCGGCGGCCCGATCGCCCGGGCCGCCGCGCTGGAGGGACTGGCCTGCGTCGCGGCCGCCGGTGGCGACGGGCTCGAGGCGGCCCGGATGCTCGCCGCGGCCGCCGCCGAGCGGGACCGCACCCAGCGGCCCGCCGACGCCGTCGAGCAGGCCGACGCCGACCGCGCCTGCGCCGGCGCGACGGCGCTGCTCGGCGAGGAGGCCTTCGCGAGGGCCCTCGCGCAGGGACGCGCCATCGACGCTGATCCGGTGGCCTCCGGGAGGTGAGCCTGCAGGTCGGTGCGCAGGCGGCGGGTTCGAGCGGTCGACGCACCCGCTCGGCTGCGCGTGCGGCGGCCTCCGGTCCCGCACACTTGGGCGGTGTCGGAATCTGTTCGCGGAATGGGAAGGTCGACCTGGAGATCCGCCCGCCGGACACCGGGCGTCTGCTGCACGTCCTGTTCGACCACATCCGGAGTGCCGATCGGGTGATGCTGTTCCTGAACACCGTTCCTGAACACCGTGCTGTTCCTGAACACCGTGCCGCTGATGGACATCGCGTTCCTGCCGTTCGCTGCCTCGGTTCTGGCGCAGGCGTTCCGCGACGGGCAAGGGCAGCGCACCGCGGTTGCCTCCAGGGCAGTGCATTCGAACTGGCGGCGATCCTGTTCAACGCCATCTGGTGGTCCGCGAGTCGTGATCGTCGGCTGCTCGCCGACAGCATCGACCGGGCCTCACTGATCAGTCGCCGCCGGACCCGGCGGGGCGAAGCGGGTGAGCAGGAGGACCACCCCACCCGCGACGATACCGACCAGTATGCCGGCGACCAGGCCGGACAAGACCGCAGCGGCGCGGAGGACGGCCTCCCCGGTGGCCGGGTCGAAGGTGCCGACGCCTCCGCCTAGGGTCCACGGCGTGGACCTGGCCGCCGCTGCGGGTGATCCCGTCGGCGGTCAGCCGCTGCCGGTGCGTCAGGGAGACCCGTTCAGCAAGGGGCGCAGCGCCTCGGCGAAGGCAACCGGGGCGCCGAGGAAGCCCCGGTGGTCTCCGGGCATCTCGACAGGCGCGATGCCGAGAGCCGCGGCAAGGGCCTCGGTCGCGCGCCGCGGGACCTGCCCTGCGGAGTCCCGCCCGGCGGCCACCACGATCCGCGGCCCGAGAGCGCGCAGCGCCTCGACGTCCGGCTGGTACCGGCTGACCGCCACCACCGTGTGCGCGAAGAACCCCGGCAGGTTGGCGGTCATGCGGGCGAGCGCATCCAGGGCGGCCGGGTCGTCCGTCGGCGGGGGCGGCGCGTCCCCGTCCATCCCGGTGTCGGCGAGGAAGCAGGCCATCGCGGCCTGGGTGCCCTCCCGGCGTTGGAGCTCGGCCAGCCGGGCGCCGTCGCGCTGGGCGGCGTCGGGCAGCAGGGCGGTGACCGGCGGTTCGTGCGCGACCAGGCGCTTGACCTGCTCGGCGTGGCGCGTGACGAGCTCCAGGCCGGTGATCGCCCCGGCGCTGTTGCCGAAGACGGTCGCGCGGTCCGCGCCGAGCGCCGCGAGCACGCGGTGGGCGTCGTCGGCGAGCGTCGCGGTCGAGGCCATCGATCCCGGGTCGGCGGCCGGGCTGCGAGAGGTGCCCCGCGGGTCGTACGTGACCACGGTGCGGTCCGCGGCGAGCAGCGGGGCGATCCCGTCGTAGGACGCGGCGTCGGCCGCCCCGCCCGGGATCAGCAACAGGACCGGCCCGGTTCCCCGCACCTCGCAGTGCAGGCGGGCACCCGGGACCTCGACCACCCGAACCTCCGGCACAGGTGCCGATGATGCCCTAGATCGGCCGCTCCTTGGCAGGGTCCACGGGATGGCTGAACCCGCCAACCGGCCGGCCCTGCACGTGCCCGCGGGGGTCGGCCGGCCCACAATCTCAGGAGACACCCCCACCGTGGCTGACCACTGACCGACACGCCGCCGACTACCGCCGAGCTGCTCGACTGAGGCTTCGGTGCCGGACCAGTCGCCGGGCGAGCGCGACGTCGCGACGCGCCTGCCCGCGGAGGACCGCGACGGCGCGCTGGCCGTCGACGAAGGCCGTGCATCGCCGAACGCCTTGCCGGGGCGCCGGGTGTCCGGGGTGGGTGACTTGGCAGGCCGGTGGATACCGGCCCTGCCACAGCGAAGTCCGCGTTTAGCCGGGCTACGGGCGGGCCTCCAGGATCAGGTTGAACGGTGTCTCCGCGGCCCGTCGGACGCGGGTGAAACCGGCATCGCGGAGGACCTCGGTCAGCCGCGCCTCACCGGCCTGCGCGCCCAGGGCAGCGCGCGGCGCCTCGGTCATCGAGTGCGGTGTGCAGATCACGACCGAGGCCCCGTAGTAGAGACGACCGACCGGCGTCAGGTTGTCCTCGAGCGTGTCGTTGGCGAAGGGCTCGACGAGCAGCAGCGTCCCGTCCGCCTTGAGCGTCTCGCGGATGTGCCGCGCGGCGCCGAGCGGATCTGGCATGTCGTGCAGCGCGTCGAAGATCGCGACGAGGTCGTAGTCCGTGCCGGGGAAGCCGGCGGCCGCCGCGACCTCGAACGACACCCGGCCCGCCAGACCGGCGTCGGCCGCGCGCTTGCGGGCCTGCTCGATCGACGCGCCGTGGTAGTCGAACCCGGTGACCTGCGGGTTCGGGTACGACGCCCCCAGCGGCAGCGTCGAGGCACCGTGCCCGCACCCGACGTCGGCGACCTTCGCCCCGTTCTCCAGCTTCCGGGCCACCCCGTCGAGCGCAGGAATCCACGAGGCCACGAGATTGGCAACGTACCCCGGACGGAAGAACCGCTCGACGCCCTCGAACATCGCCGGGTCGTGCTCGTGCCACCCGAACCCGCCGTTGGTCTGGATGGTCTCGGTGAGGCGTTCGACGTTCTTACCGACCGCGACCGGGATCTGGAACGCTGCCGCCAGCTGCAGCCCGTCCGGCGCGGCCAGGGCGAACGCCTGCTCCTCGGTCAGCGAGAAGCGCGCCGTGGCGGCGTCATAGGTGACGTAGCCGCTGGCCGCCTGACCACTGAGCCACTCCAGCGCATACCGCTCGCCGATCCCGGCCTCCGCAGCGACCTCGGCCGCACTCGCCGGCATGATCGCCAGCAACGCGCGATACAGGCCCAGCCGATCCCCGATCACCGCGCTGATCGCGTGATACGCCCCGCCCACGTCCGCGACGAAGCTGCCCAGCAGCTCGTTCAGCTTGCCCTCGTCAACGCTCATGCCAATCCCTCCTTCGTCCACAACTGAGACACACGGTGTGTGACAGGCGAGCTACTGCTCCGTGCGGTTCGCCAGCCGCCTCGACCACTCGGCGGCCGGCCGATTCCCGATCTCGCCCGCCGTGATCGGGACGGCGGAGTACCGGCGATGTCCCGGGCCGGGTACTTCGGGTTGCTCGTAGCTACGTCTCGGACCCCACCCCAAGGCGTGCCCCCACAGGCAGCCGATCGCCGTGGCATCCTCTGCCGCCCAGGCGTTGACGATCACAGCGGCCGACCCCTCCGCGGCCGCCGCGACCCCGCGGCCTACGGCGTGATGTTCTGGTTGAGCCGGAACAGGTTGGTCAGGTCGTAGCGGCGCTTCAGCGCCTGCAGGCGGGCGTAGCGCTGCGGGCCGTAGGCGTCGCGCAGCCGCCGCCCGCCCTCCCGCTCGGTGAGGAAGTTGACGTAGGTGCGATCGCCGCCGTGAGGCGCCATCGCGGCGGCGAGGTCCCTGGTCCAGGCCTGGTTGGCGGCGTCGTCCGCGGCGTCGTCCCAGATGCCGACGACGTTGAAGGTGAACACCGCGTCCCGCCCCGGGTACGCCGTCCCGTCGGCGGGCACGCGGGCGACGGCGCCGCCCATGTGGTGCAGGTGGAACTCGCTGGCCGTCGACGGGCGGTCGCGGATCGCCTCGACGACGGTCCCGATCAGGTCGTCAGGGCAGCCCGTGGTGTACCCGCCGGCGAAGTGGTAGCGCCGCCCGGCCGGCACCTTCGCGTCGAACAGGGTCTGCCACGCCGGGTACGGCATCGGCCCGAACACGTCCGCGGCCGGCCCGAGGGACCGCAGCGCGGCGAGCTCCTCCTGTGCCTGCGCGGACGGGCCGCAGTGACAGCCGGCGACGGCGACGACGGGCCGGTCGCGCAGTTCCGGCGGCACGAACTCCGCGGGTGGGGCGGTGAGGAAGCCCAGCAAGGTGCGGAACCCGTCGCTGAGGTCCGCGAGGTGGTCGCGGTGGAACGCCGCCACCTCGGCCGCCCGCTCGAGCGGGAACAGCATCAGGCCGGCCGTGACCTCGGCGACAGGGTGCAGCGCGAAGGTGAACCGGGTGACGACGCCGAAGTTGCCCCCGCCACCGCGCAGCCCCCACATCAGATCGGGCTCGAGCTCGTCGTCCGCCCGTACCACCCGCCCGTCGGCCGTGACGAGTTCGACGGCCCGCAGGTTGTCGCACGCCAGCCCGTAGCGGCGGGAGAGCCAGCCGATGCCGCCACCGAGGGTCAGCCCGGCGACGCCGGTCGTCGAGACCAGACCACCCGGGGTCGCCAGCCCGTGCGCGGCGGTGGCGGTGTCGACGTCGCCCCACCGCGCACCCCCGCCGACGTGCGCCAGCCGGGCCGCCGGGTCCACCCGGACCTCCCGCATCCCGGACAGGTCGACGACGATCCCGCCCTCGTTCGTGGCGAATCCCGGCAGGCCGTGTCCCCCGCCCCGCACGGACAGCGGCAGTCCGTGCTCCCGGGTCAGGCCGATCGCCGCGACCACATCCGGCACCGACCGTCACCGGGCGACCGCGAGCGGGTGCCGGTCGATGCAGCCGTTCCACACCCGCCGGGCCGCGTCGAACTCCGGGTCGGGCGGCCCGACGACCGTGCCGTCCATCCGGTCGGCGAGCTCCGCGAGCGCCGCCGCGGGACCGTCCTCGGTCACCCCGGAGAAGAGGATTATGGGTAGGGAGATCGTGCGAGAACGCCCGATCGCCGTGGGCAAGCGGTACTTGTCCGAGGTCTACAGCGCGGTGGTCGAGAGTGCCCTAAGCAGCTCAGCCCTAGGCCTGTCCCGGCCTGTCCGGCACGAGATCGTCCGGACAGCGCCGGGACAGGGGCGCGACAGTGCCCCCGTCGAACCTCGATCCCAGGCGGTCGGTCCGCGACCGCCACCGGAGAGAGGAACCTCCCGTGGGAGAACTGCAGCTGCGGGTGCCGGGCATGACCTGCGAGCACTGCGTCCGCGCCATCTCGAGCAGCGTCGGCGACGTCGCCGGGGTCACCGCCGTCCAGGTCGACCTGGCCACCACGACCGTCCACGTGTCCGGCGCGGCGGCCCCCGAGCAGGTGCGCGCCGCCATCGCCGACGCCGGCTACCAGGTCGCGCCGTGACCCCGATCCTGGACGTCGCCGTGGTCGGGGCCGGGCAGGCCGGGCCGGCCCTGGCACGGCACCTGCAGCGCCGCGGCCTCGACTTCACCGTCCTGGACGCCGGCACGGAGATCGGCGCGGTGTGGCGGTCGCGCTGGGACTCGCTGCGGCTGTTCACCGCGGCCCCCTACGGCGCCCTGCCCGAGGGTGGGCGGCTGGTGCACGAGCGCGGCCTCACCCCCGCCCCCGGCCTTTCCGCGATCGGCCGGCACCGGCAGACCAGCCGCGGCTCGGCGCTGCTCGGGTTCGTCGACTGCGACGCCGCCGACCGGATCACCGCCGACCTGCGCACCACCGCCGCCGGGTCCCGGCGGACCTCTCCGCGCGCCGCGTGACCACCCGCCGCGCGTACATCACCCCTCCCCCGAACAGGAGCCTGTCCGTGAAGACCCTGCTGCGCCCGACCACCCCCACCGGCCACTTCGTCCACCACTACCTGGAGATGGTCGTGGCGATGGTGATCGGCATGGTCGCCCTCGGACCACTGTGGTCCCTCGCCGGCGACGCCCTCGGCTGGACCGCGTTCCTCCACGCCCCCGAGCCGATGGCACTGGTCATGGCCACGAACATGTCCATCGCCATGTGCGCGTGGATGCGGTTGCGCGGCCACGGCTGGCCGGCCACCCTGGAGATGGCCGCCGCCATGTACCTGCCGTTCGTCGTGCTGTTCCCGCCGATGTGGGCCGGGCTGATCTCCACCGGCACGATGATGATCGGCGGGCACGTGCTGATGCTGCCCGCGATGGCCGCCGCGATGCTGCTGCGCCGCGCCGAGTACACCGGCCACCACTGCGAGGCGCGGTCGTGACCGCCCCCGCCCTCACCACCTGCACCCTCGACATCGGCGGCATGACCTGCGCCTCCTGCGTCCGCCGCGTCGAGAAGGCCCTGAGCCGGGTCCACGGCGTCGCCGACGCGCAGGTCAACCTCGCCACCGAGGTCGCCACCGTCGGCTACGACCCCGCCCTCGTCACGCCGGCCCAGCTCACCGCCGCGGTCGCGGCCGCCGGCTACACCGGCACCGTCCGTGGCCCCGGCACCGACCGCCCGACCGTGCCGGACACCGGTTCCGGGGCCGGCGAGGAGCGCGACGCCGAGCTCGCCGGGCTCGCGCGCCGCTGGCAGGTCGCCCTGGCCGCGGGGCTCGGGCTGATGGTGCTGATGTACGTCCCGCTGCCGATCGACGCCATGGACTGGCTGATGCCGGCCATCCTCGTCGTCGCCACCGTCGTGCAGTTCTGGGCGGGCCGGGCGGTGTACGCCGCGGCGTGGGCCGCTGCCCGGCACCGCGCCACGAACATGAACACCCTCGTGGCGCTGGGCACCACCGTCGCCTACGGCTACAGCGCGTTCGTCACCCTGTGGCCCGCCGCGGCGGAGCGGTGGGGGCTGCCGCTGCACGTCTACTACGAGACCTCGCTGGTGATCATCGCGCTGGTGCTGCTCGGGCGCTGGCTGGAGGCCCGGGCGAAGAAACGGACCACCGCGGCCGTCACCGCGCTGGTCGGCCTCGCGCCGAAGACCGCGCGGGTGCTGCGCGACGGCGACGAGGTCGACATCCCGGTCGACGAGGTGGGGGTCGGCGACCTGGTCCGGGTCCGGCCCGGGGAGAAGGTGCCCGTCGACGGGGTCGTCACCGACGGCGCCACCACCGTCGACGAGAGCATGCTGACCGGCGAGAGCCTGCCGGTGGAGAAGGTCGTGGGCGACCGGGTCATCGGCGCCACCCTCAACCGGACCGGCTCGATCGTGCTGCGCGCCACCGCGGTCGGGCAGGACACCACGCTCGCCCAGATCGTGCGGCTGGTGTCCGAGGCCCAGGGCGCGAAGGCGCCGATGCAGCAGCTCGCCGACCGGGTCTCCGGCTGGTTCGTCCCCGCCGTGCTGGTGCTCGCCGCCGCGACCTTCGCCGGATGGTCGGCGTTCGGCCCGGACACCGGCCGGCTGACCCTCGCGATCGGCACCGCGATCGCCGTGCTGATCATCGCCTGCCCGTGCGCGCTCGGGCTCGCCACCCCGACCGCGGTCATGGTCGGCACCGGCAAGGCCGCCGAGCTCGGGATCCTCATCGGGTCCGGGGAGGCGCTGGAGCAGACGCGGCGGCTCACCGCCGTCGTCCTGGACAAGACCGGCACGATCACCCGCGGCCGGCCCACCGTCACCGACGTCCGCACCCAGGACTGGGCGGCCGACGAGCTGCTCGCGCTGGTCGCGGCCGCCGAGGTCGGCAGCGAGCACCCGCTCGGCGAGGCGATCGTCACCGCCGCCCGCGACCGCGGGCTGACGCTGCCCCGCGCGGAGTCCTTCCAGGCCGTGCCCGGGCACGGCGCCACGGCCACCGTCGCCGGGCGGCGGGTGCTGGCGGGCAACCTCGCCCTGATGGCGGTCGAGGGCGTCGAGGTCACCGCGTTCGCCGAGGACGCCGCGGCGGCCGCCGCGGCGGGCCGCACGCCGATGTTCGTCGCGGTCGACGGCGCCGCGGCCGGGCTGGTCGTGGTCGCCGACCCGGTCAAGCCCGAGTCCGCCGCGGTGGTCGCCCAGCTCGAGGCCCTCGGGCTGCAGGTGTGGATGCTGACCGGCGACAACGCCGCCACCGCCACCGCGGTCGCCGCCGAGGTCGGCATCGAGCACGTGATCGCCGAGGTGCTGCCCGACCAGAAGGCCGCGCGGGTCGCCGCGCTGCAGCGCGACGGGCAGGTCGTGGCCATGGTCGGCGACGGCATCAACGACGCCCCCGCCCTCGCGCAGGCCGACCTCGGCATCGCGATCGGCACCGGCAGCGACGCCGCCATCGCCGCCTCCGACATCACCCTGGTCGGCGGCGACCTGCGCGGCATCGTTTCCGCGATCGCGCTGGCCCGCCGCACCGTGCGCACCATCACGCAGGGCCTGGGCTGGGCGTTCGGCTACAACCTCGCGCTCGTCCCCGTCGCGGCCGGCGCGCTGTACTGGTGGGACGGGCTGCTGCTCGACCCGGTCCTCGCCGCCGCGGCGATGGCGATGAGCTCGGTCAGCGTGGTCGGCAACGCGCTGCGGCTGCGCCGGTTCGCACCGCCCGCCCGGACCGCGGAGATCCTGCGCCCGCCGCTGCGCACCCGGCTGGCCGACTACGGCTACCTGCTCGCCGTCGCGGCCCTCGCGCTCGCCGTCGGAGCCGGGCTGACCGCGCTGTCCCGCGCCGATTTCGCCCAGCGCGGCATGAACGGCGTGCTGACCTGGATGCAGAGCACGGGCATGCCGATGCGCACCGCGATGTCGGTCATGATGACCACCGACGTCGACCCGGTCGACGCGCACGACGCCGGCCTGCGGGTCGACGTGGCGGTCCCCGCCGACGCCCGCCCCGGTGAGCCCACCCGGGTCGCGGCGACCGTCCGGACCGCCGACGGCGCGCCCGTCGAGGACGTCGTCCGCAGCCACCAGGCGTGGATGCACCTCATCGCGACCCGCGCCGACCTCGCCACGTTCGCCCACGTCCACCCCGCGCCCACCGGCCGTCCCGGCGAGCTCGCCGTCGACGTGGTGTTCCCGACGCCGGGCCGCTACACGATCCACACCGAGTTCCGCCGGCAGGGCCAGATGAACGACGTCCTCGACGCGCACGAGGTCGTCGTCGCCGGACCGGCCCCGGCCGCCGAGCCCGTCGTCGAGGGGCCACGGGAGGTGGTCGTCGCCGGGGTGCGGGTCACCCTGCGCGGCGACTCCCGCGCCGGGGAGGAGAGCGAGTTCCGCTTCGCCTTCGCCGACGCCGCCACCGGCCGCCCCGTCGCCGACCTGCAGCCCTACCTCGCCGCCGCCGGACACGTCGTGTCCATGCGGGCCGACGGCCGGGCCTTCGCCCACGGCCACGCCGAGGTCGAGGACGCCCAGGGCGACCCGGTGTTCGCCCTGCCCGGCCAGACCTTCGGCCCCGAGCTGGGCTTCCACACCCGCTTCGCGGCCCCCGGCACCTACCGCCTGTGGGCCCAGTTCCGGCTCGCCGACGGCTCCGTCATCACCGCCCCGTTCACCGTCACCGCCGGCTGAGCCGGCCCCCTCCTGGAAGGAACCACCGTGGTACTCGACTGGCTCATCAACGGCGCGATCGGCGGCGCCGTCGTGTCCCTCGTCGCCTTCGTCCTGTCCCGCTTCGTCCACGACGTCGTCGGCCGCGTCTGGCTCGCCTTCGTCCTGGTGGCGGCCGCCTTCTTCTACCTCGTGTTCGCCTCACGCGCGGACGCGGGCACCGCCTGGCTGATCGGCGAGGTCGCCGGCCTCGTCATCTACGGCGGGATGGGTGTGCTCGGCAACCGCCGCTCCCCGATGTGGCTCGCGGCGGGGTGGGCCCTGCACCCGGTGTGGGACATGCTGCTGCACCACGTCGGCCCGGGCCGCTCCTTCACGCCCGAGGCCTACCCGATCTCCTGCGTGAGCTGGGATCTCCTGGTCGCCGCCTACATCGCGGCCGCGTACGGGTTCGGGCTGCTCGGCGGCCGCCGGTCGGGGCTGCGCGCGGAGCGCGCGGTGCGCGGTACGGCGCGGTAGCGGAGGGCGAGTGCGGCCGGGCCCGAGCGGTCCGGCCGCGTCGCCACGTCCTCTACGCGCCCAGCCGCCGCCTCGGACGCGGCGACCCCGGGCCTCCGACCGCCGCGGAAGGCGTCCACGAACAGGGCGTGGGCGGCGCGCACCTGCACGGTGTAGTCGTGGGCGAACTCGACCACCCTGGTCACCGCGCACTCGGAGAAGGAAGACACGGAAGACACGGCCCGCACCTGGAAGAAGGGGTTCGGGCCCGAACACCGCCGCCGATCACGTCGTGGTGCTCGACACCGCCCTGGCCCAGCTCCCCGCCCCGCTGCGGGCCGGCGACGGGACCGGGCGGGTGGCGGTGCTGGTGTGCACCGACGCCGCCGGCGCCGCCCGCGAGTTCGCCGCCCACCTGCAGGCCCGGGGTGTGGAGTTCTCGGTCGGAGCCAGCTGCGCCCACCTCGACGTGCACGCCGGCCTCGCGCAGCTGCCGGCGGCGGCGTGGCCCCCGGCGTATCAGGCCCGCAAGCCCCGCGCCGCCGAACACGGCGTGCAGATCGAGCCCTGCCCTGCGTGGAGAACGTGCTCGACGAGCACCCGCGGCTCGGCACCCCGGCGCTGGTCGCGATACCCGATCCCCGGCTGCAGGAGCGCGCCCGCGCGGTCGTCGTCCTCGTCCCGGGCGAGCCCGCTGATGCTGAAGGAGGTGCGGCGGTTACAGATTCGGATCGTCCGCCGATCGTGGGTCATGCAGTGGCGCGGAGCGCAGCTGCGCGTCCAGGGCGGCGGGCGGTGGCCCGTAGGGCAGTCCGATCAGTGCGATGAAGCCGCGCGCGATGCTGTCCGGAGTATGCGGCCCGTCCGGCTGATACCACCAGTACATCCAGGCGAGCATGCCGAGCAGGCCATTCGTGATGATCTCGGTGGGCTGGTCCGCCGGCAGCGCGCCGGCAGCCTGGGCGCGTTCGACGAGCTGGGTCGTCTGCTCGACGAACGTCCGCTGGTCGGCCGCGACCGCACGCGCGACCTCTGGCGGGAACGTCCGGTACTCCTTCCAGTACACCGCGTAGGAGTAGCGGTTGCGTGCCAGCGCAGCGGTGAAGGCATAGATCACGCTGCGCAGCTGTTCGACGGGGTCGTCGCTGGCCCGGAATGCCGCCGCGGTGGAGGCGCTGAAGTCCCTGTCCACCTGGCGGGCGATCTCAACGAGGAGATCGTGTTTGCTGCCTACGTAGTGGTAGATGGCCGACTGCGTCAGGCCGACCAGCGCCGCGATCTCCTTCGTTGTGCCGCGCTCGAACCCGCGCAGGAAGAACACCTGCGCGGCGGCTTCGAGGATCTCCCGTCGCCGCCGGTCCCAGCCGTCGTCGTCAACGGGTCCACGAGCTGAACCCTCCTGGTCGCCGGTGGGGGATGTGCCGTGCGGCTCCGGGGCTCGACGTGCCATCGGAGCAGCCTAGCCGCGCTGCATCTGCGCGCCCGACGTCGAGGGCACGGGAACGAAGTCTTGACTCACGAGCCTCTACGAGCGCAGACTGTCGGTGATTGATAGACCTATCAAAACGGGGCGACAATGTCAGTCACGGAGTATTCTCGGGAAGTTCCGTCGGGTCTGACGGTGCATGCAGCAGGGCATCGAACGAATTACTACGACAACGGTGAGGGGCCGCCGCTCGTCCTGCTTCACGGGTCAGGTCCGGGCGTTAGCGCATACAGCAACTGGCACAGCGTGACGCCGTTGCTCGCCAGTAATTTCCGGACGATTGCTCCGGACATCGCCGGCTACGGGCTCACTGAGTTCAGGGCCGACGGCCACTACGACATCAAGCTGTGGGCCGCCCATCTGCTCGCCGTTCTCGACGCGCTGGAGGTCGACCGCGCGGTCCTTGTCGGCAACAGCTTCGGTGGGGCACTCGCGATCGCCACGGCCGTGTTCGCCCCGGAACGGGTCGCCGGGCTGGTCCTGCTCGGCACCCCGGCCGGGGAGTTTCCGATGACCCCGGGACTGCGTTCGGGCTGGTACTACGAACCCAGCCCGGAGAACATGCGGGCGATCCTCCGGGAGTTCCCCTTCGACCCGGGCATCGTGACCGACGAGATGGTCGCTGCGCGGTACGCGCTCTCGGCGCGTCCGGGTGCGCAGGAGGCGTTCCGGCGGCTGGTCCCCGAACCGTCGGGCGCCGACGGCGGCACGGTGCGTGGCGCCGGTGCGGGGTTCCTGGCCAAGGTCGCCGCGCCGGCACTGATCGTGCACGGCCGGGAGGACCGCGTGGTGCCACTCGAGGCGGGACTGTTCGCGGGCAGGCACATCCCGGGGGCCGACATGCACGTCTTCGGCCGCTGCGGGCACTGGGTCCAACTGGAGCGACCGGAGGCCTTCGCCCGGCAGGTCGCCCTGTTCGCCGGAGGGCTCGGATGAGCCAGACGATGCTCGAGAAGGTCCTCTACGACCTCAGCGTCGATCGATCGGCCAAGAAGGCCTTCCGAGACGATCCGCGCGCCCTGCTCGCGGGCTACCGCCTCACCGCCGAGGAGATCGAGCTGATCTGCGACTTCGACCTGCACGCGCTCCGGGAACGGGGGGTCAATCCGATGCTGCTCATGGGCTACTGGCAGCTCGCCCGCCAGGACATGACGAGCTACCTGCGCCGCATCGCGGGACCGCGCGACATGGAGGGAAAGGCGTAGTCATGGGGCAGATCGTCGGAGGGTTCCTCGTCCCGCACGACCCACTGATCTTCGCCGCACCCGACACAGTGCCGGCCGAGGTCAAGGACGCCGTCTTCGACGCTTACGCCGAGGCGGCCCGTCGCCTCGGCGAACTGCGCGCCGACGCCGTCGTGGTCTTCGGCACCGATCACTACATCCTCTTCGGTCCCGGCTGCCTGCCGCAGGCGCTCATGGGGGTCGGCGAGCTCGACGGTCCGATCGACCGGATGCGGGGCCTGGACCGCCGGGTCATCCCGCACCACCCCGAGCTGGCCGACCACATCCTGCGCCACGTGCTGGACGGAGACTTCGACCTGGCCTGCGCCAAGGTCCTCACGGTCGACCACAGCGTCGCCATCCCCCAGCAGTTGGTCGTCGCCCCGGCAGGCGACCTCCCGATCATCCCGTTCTACCTGGCCTGCGGCGTCGACCCGGTGATCCCGATGCGGCGCGCAGCGCACCTGGGCGGGCTCGTGCGCAGCGCCGTCGAGGCGTGGCCGGGCGATGAGCGGGTCGTGGTCATCGGCAGCGGCGGGATCAGCCACTCCGTCGGCGAAGCCGACATGGGACGGGTCAACGTCGAGTTCGACCAGATGATCCTCGAGCTCGTCGCCGAGGGCGACGTCGAGGGCCTGTGCGCCCTGAGCGACGACGACGTCGTGCGCGACGGCGGCAACGGGGCTCTGGAGATCAGGAACTTCGCCGCGGCGCTGTCCGCCGTCCCGAACCCGCGCGGGGAGCTGATCGCGTACCGGCCCGTACCGCAGTGGATCACCGGCCTCGGCTTCGTCGAGGTGCGCGCGGCATGAACAGGCCGGGTTCCGACGAGCAACGAGAGGCGAGGACAGCAGTCATGCAGCGAGCCGAGCGGCGGCTGAGTGTGTGTCCGGTGGCCGAGCTACCCCCCGGGACGATGCGCCGCGTCGAGGCGCCCGACGTCGAGGCGATCACCGTGTACAACGTGGACGGTGAGTTCTACGCGACCGCGGACACGTGTACCCACGCGCTCGCCAGCCTCGCCGAGGGCGACCTCGAGGACGCCGAGGTCAGCTGCCCGGTGCACTGGGCCCGGTTCGACGTGCGCACCGGTGCCGCGCTGTGCTTCCCGGCCACCGAGGACCTGACGACCTACCGGGTGGAGGTCGCCGACGGCATCGTGAGGGTTGTGCTCGATGCCTCGCGGACCGGTCCGGACCCGACCGGCCCGTCCTCAGGCAGCGCGGCATGAGCCCCGCGGGGAGCGACATCACGCACCTGGTCGACATCGACGAGGGCTGGGTGGACCGCTCGATCTACTGGGACCCCGACATCTACGCTCTGGAGCTGGAGCGGATCTTCGCGCGGGCCTGGCTGTTCCTGGCGCACGAGTCGCAGATCCCCCGGCCCGGCGACTTCGTCACGACGTGGATGGGCCAGGACCGCGTGATCGTCGTGCGTGGCCGCGACGGCACCGTGGGCGCCTACCTCAACAGCTGCCCGCACCGGGGCAACGTCGTCTGCCACGCCGAGGCCGGCCGGGCGCGCGGGTTCGTGTGCAACTACCACGGGTGGTCCTTCGGCCTGGACGGCAGCCTCGTGGGCATGCACGAGGTCGAGGCCTTCGAACGCACTCCGGGGTTCGACCGGCGCAAGCTGGGCCTGACCCCCGTCGCGAAGATCGACACCTACAAGGGGCTCGTCTTCGCGACGTTCGACCCGGACGCGCCCTCGCTCCCCGACTACTTCGGGGAGTTCACGTACTACCTCGACGTCATGCTGGACAACGACGAGGGCGGCACCGAGTTCATGCCCGGCTGCATCCGGTCGATGCTGCCGTGCAACTGGAAGGTCGCCGCCGAGAACTTCGCCGGCGACGCCCTGCACGCCGGATGGACCCATGACTCCGGGGCGCAGGCGATGTTGGGTCGCGGGGTCGGCAAGGTGTCCGACGAGAACAGCTACCAGGCCAACATCAACGGCCACTGTTGGGAGTTCAACCTCGATCTGCTCGGGAACGCCGCCACGTTCGGCGACCGGTCGGTCCTCAGGTGGCTGCGTTCGCGGGAACCGGAGATGGCGCAGCGGCTGGGCCCGATCCGGGCGCGCATGGTCGGCTCGATGTCCTCGGTCAATGTCTTCCCGAACTTCTCGTTCCTGCCGGGGCAGAGCACGTTCCGGGTGTGGCAGCCGCGCGGACCGCAGCGGACGGAACTGCAGACGTGGGTGCTGGTGAACCGCAACGCTCCCGACCACATCAAGGAGGCCTACCGCAAGGGCGTGATGATGACCTTCTCGCCGGCCGGGGTGTTCGAGATGGACGACGGCGACAACTGGCAGTACGCGACCCGAGCGAACGACGGCGTCGTCACCCGTCGTCAGCGGCTCTACTACGGCCTGGGTCTCGGGACGGGCATCGATCATCCCGAGCTGCCCGGCAACGTCCACCAGGGCCAGGTCAACGATGCGAACCAGCGCGCCTTCCTGCAGCGGTGGGCCCAGCTCATGGACGCGCGGAGCTGGTCGGAGGTGGCCTCGTGAGCGACGTCGTCGACGAGATGGCCCTGCATTTCGAGGTGAGTCGGTTCCTCTACCGGGAGGCCCGGCTGCTGGACGAAGAACGCTACGACGACTGGCTCGCGCTCTTCACCTCCGACGTCCACTACTGGGTACCGGGCGTGGAGAACCGGATGCGGCGCGACCCCCTGGGCAGCATCACGCGGTCGCACATGGCCTTCTTCGACGACACCTTCATGGATCTCTCCCGGCGCGTCGCGCGTTTCCAGGCCCCCACCGCCTGGGCAGAGGACCCGGCGACCCGCCACGTCCATGTCGTGACCAACATCGAGGTGGAGCAGGTCGGAGCCGAACCCGGCAGCGGCCCGGACGGCCCTTCCCCGCACGGTGAGGAGCCACCCGCCCCCGGGGAGATGCTCGTCCGCTCGGTGCTTGTGAGCTACCGCAACCGCAACCACGACGAGGAGGACGTCCTCAGCGCCCGCCGGACCGACGTCCTCCGCCGGACCGACGACGGGCTACGGATCGCCCGACGCACCGTCGTCATGGGCCAGTCCGTGCTGCTCTCGCAGAACATCAACACGTTCCTGTGAGCGGATCGGAGAGGCTGCGCGGACAGGTCGCCCTCGTCTCGGGCGGGGCAAACGGCATCGGACGCGCCGTGGTGGAGCGGTTCCTCGCCGAGGGTGCGTGCGTGGGCGTGCTCGACCGGCAGCCCGACGCGCTGCACGACCTGCGGGCCGAGTGGTCCGACCGGCTGGTCGTCGTGGGCGGCGACGTCCGGGACGCCGCCGCCCACGAGGCGGTCCTCGACGCGACCTCGCAGAGTTTCGGGCCGGTGGACACCTACGTGGCCAACGCGGGCATCCATGACATGTGGACGCGGCTCGAGGACATCCCCACCGACCAGTTGCCCGCCGCGTTCCACGAGCTGTTCACCGTCGACGTCCTCGGCTACCTGCTGGGGGCGCGGAGGATGGCGAGCGCGTTGCGGGCGGCCCGTGGCAGCATGATCTTCACCGCCTCCAGCAGCAGCCGCTACGCCGGCGGCGGCGGCGCGCTGTACGTGGCAGCCAAGCACGCCGTCGTCGGGCTCGTGCGCCAGCTCGCCCACGAGCTCGCTCCCGACGTGCGCGTCAACGCGATCGCGCCCGGCGCGACGGCGACCGGGTTGAGCGGGCTGTCGGACTCCGAGGTCGGCCGTGGACGGTTGGACGAGCGACCCGGGCTGATGGACCGAGTCGCGGAGACGGTGCCGCTGGGCTTCGTCGCCGAACCGGCAGACCATGCGGCGCTGTATGTCCTGCTCGCCAGCGCCACCGAGGCCCCCTTCGTGACGGGCGCGGTACTGCCCAGCGACGGCGGTCTCGACGTGCGTCGATCCGGACGTCACCACCGCAGGCAGCGGATGTCCGGCGCGAGCGCGGCGGCCCAGACATGACCGTCACAACCCCCCACGGTGTCAGCACACGCAGCAACAGTCCGGTGGGAACACCGGGACCGGTGCTGGCCCGGCTGCGGATACCGGTCATCGCCGCACCGATGTTCCTGGTGTCCGGCCCCGAACTGGTGCTGGCCGCCCACCGCGCCGGGATCGTCGGGGCCTTCCCGGCGCCCAACGCCCGCGAGCTCGCCGACTTCGACCGGTGGTGCCAGACGATCAGCACCGGCGTGGCCGCGGACGCCGGTGGCACTGTTGCGCGAGGCAGCGGCGCCTGGGCAGTGAACCTGTTCGCCCACCGCACCTACCGGCGTCTGGACGCCGAGGTCGACATCCTCTGCCGGTACCGGCCCGACCTGGTGATCACTTCCCTGGGTGCGCCGAACCGCGTCGTGGACGCCGTCCACGGCTACGGGGGTGAGGTCTTCGCCGACGTCGCCACCCTCGCCCAGTCGAAGCGGGCCCTGGCGGCAGGCGTCGACGGGCTCGTCCTCGTGTGCGCGGGCAGTGGCGGTCACACCGGGACCTTCAGCCCGCTGGCCTTCGTCTCCGCGGTCCGGGGCTTCTACGACGGCCCACTGCTCGTCGCCGGCGGGATCGGTGACGGCCGCGCTGTGGCCGCGGTCGAGGCCCTCGGCGCAGATGGAGCCTACGTGGGGACGCGATTCATCGCGGCGACCGAGAGCCTCGCGAGCGAGCAGTACCGAGACATGCTCCTCACCGCGGAGATGGCGGACGTCGTGGCGAGCCGAGCCGTCACCGGGGTGACCGCCAACTGGTTGCGACCCAGTCTCGAACGCGCCGGCTACGACGTCGACGGCGCGGGGCCGGCGGACTTCTCGGGTGATCTGCAGGGCGCCAAGCCGTGGAAGCAGCTGTGGTCGGCCGGCCATGGCGTCGGCAGTGTCCGCTCGGTCACCACGGTGCGAGCGATCGTCGACGAGCTGGTCGCCGACCGCGCCGCAAGCCTGCGACGGCTCGCCGATCGGGCCGCCGCCGGCGGGAACTCCTACGACAGTGCAGTGCAAATCGGGTCGGGGCCGGAGAAGGGTGAGTCATGAGGGTTCTCGGTGAGGTCCTCGTCAAGCAGGGCAGGGCCCTGCCCGACCGCATCGCGTTGATCGACCCACGTCGGGATCGTCAGTACTCGTTCGCCGAGGTGGCGCAGCGATCGGCCCGAATCGCGAACGGCTTGGCGGAGCTCGGTGTAACCAGGGGAGACCGGGTCGCCATGCTGCTCGGCAACTGCGCAGTCTGCGCCGAACTCCCCTTCGCCGTCGGTCTCCTCGGTGCGGTGACCGTCAACGTCAACGAGCGTCTCAAGCATGACGAGGTCGAGTTCATCCTGGCCGATTCCGGCGCGGCGGTCGTGGTCACCTCGACGGACCTGCTCGACACCGTCCACGCGGTCCGGGAGCGTCTGCCGCAGCTGCGCCACGTGGTCACCGTGGACGGTGCCGCGCCGGGCACGGTGGACTTCGAGGCCATGGTGGCCGACGCGTCCCCGACCCCGCCCCAGGTGGAGGTGGCCGAGAGCTCGACCGCGATGCTGATCTACACCAGCGGCACCACGGGCCGGCCGAAGGGCGTCCGGCTCACGCACGCCAACCTCATTCACAGCGCGACGAACTTCCTGGTCGAGGGGTTCCACAACGCCGGCGGTGTCTACCTCGCCTGCGTGCCGTACTACCACGCCGCGTGCATCCCGCACATGGCCGCGCTCATGCGCGGTATGACCGTCATCGCCGTGCCGTTCGACCTCGAGACCGTCGTGGATCTCACCGAGCGCTATCGGGTCACGGACGCATTCTTCGTGCCGACGATGATCGCACTGCTGCTACAGCGCACTGACCTGCTCGACGCACACGATCTCTCCAGCCTGCAGACGATCTTCTACGCCGCGGCCCCGATCCCCGTCCCCGTGCTCAGCGTCGCGCTGGAACGTTTCGGGCCGATCTTCGTCCAGATGTACGGGCTCAGCGAGAGCGCCACCATCAGCACCGTCCTGCGCAAGGAGGACCACCGGCTCGACGGTGACCATCGCCGGCTGAGTTCGTGCGGACGGGAGATCACGCACGTGGAGGTTCGGATCGGTTCCGTGGACGAGGAGTGCCCGCCGGGGGAGCGCGGCGAGGTGCTCCTCCGGGGGGCGAACGTCATGGCCGGCTACTGGGGCTTGCCGGAGGCGAGTGAGCAGGCCCTGAAGGGCGGCTGGCTGCATACCGGCGACATCGGCATCCGGGACGAGGACGGCTACCTCTACATCGTCGACCGCAAACACGACATGATCATCACCGGCGGCGCCAACGTGTACCCGCGCGAGGTGGAGGACGTGCTGTACTCACATCCGGCCGTCGCGGAGGCGGCGGTCATCGGCGTCCCCGACCAGACGTGGGGCGAGACCGTCCTAGCGGTGATCGCGCCCTGTCCGGACCGCACGGTGACCGAGGCTGAACTCGTCGACTTCTGTGCCGAGCGGCTGGCCGACTACAAGAAGCCGCGACAGGTCGTGTTCGTCGACACGATCGTCAAGACGCCAGTCGGGAAGATCGACAAAGCGACGCTGCGCGCCGGGTTTGCCCGAATGGGGGTGTGACGGGCCGAGGCGGAGATGCGCACCGCCGCCGGTTTCGCTGCCGAGCTGGGGGCCCCGCGCCGAGCACCTCGCCGCCATTCGCGCGGTGCGCGAGGCGTGGGCCGTCGACGCCGCCCGCGCCGAGCAGCGCGCCCAGCTTGCCGGCGACGAACTGGAAAAGCGCGGCCTGCCTCGTGATCTGGTCCCGACGGCGGCCGGTGAGCAGGCCGCACTGTTCGATCCGACGCCGCGAGCACCTCCGCGACCGCGGAACGGGCTGCCTTGCGCTCGCGCACGATCGATGCAGGAGAACACCTCCCTCACCTGCTTGCCGGCGGCGGTCGCGGTCATGAATCGCATGACGTAGGCGTTGCGGGCCTCGACGAACTCGGGGAGGTCCTGGGTGGGCTATTGCGAGGCGCTCGCCGCCTTCCTCCAGCGCCAGGTCTGAACCTGAGGGGAGGAGGCACGCGGATGCAGCTACCCCGGATCGCGGGTGTCGGCGGTGGGTGGGGACCTCCACACTGGCCGCTACGCTGCGGGCGCGCGACGGCGGGATTTATCGCGACGGCGGGATTTATCGCGGCGGCGATGTGGTCGACGTGCTCGTGGCCCGCTTGACCATGTATTCGCTCGGGCACTCAGCGGGCGATCGCGGCAACGCCCGGTCCTTGCGGGCCTGCGGTCCTTGCGGTCATGCCGACATCCCGGGCGACTCGGGTGGCGATCACATACGCCCCGGGGCGGGTCAACCGGCCCGCAGGATCTAATGGCCTCGGTCGCCGAGGTGACCCGCTGGCAACCGGGGCCTGGAGGCGAGCTTCACGATGGCCGGAGCGGCAGTGCTGGGCCGGGCAGCGCGGACGGGTTGACCGGGCGGATCCGCATCGCCTACGACCCGGCCGGCCGGGGCGACATGACGGCCGGATCGGAGGCAACGCCAAGGGCTCCCGCCGCGCTGCCCCGCCGACGGTGGCACGTCCACGCCGTCCTCGGAGGCCTCGTCGTCTAGTGCGTCATGGACAAGACCGCTGTTCGAACCGGTTCTGCGTCTGCTGCCTGCCCCTTGCAGGGTCGTGGTCCGTCACCTGAGTGTTGACAGACCATATCTCTCATCCTAAATTGGGCAACCTCCGAGTACTCTGATACTAGATTTCCGCCTCTTTGGGGCGCCGCACTGGGCGAGGCTGCGATCTGGAGGCCGTCACCGACATCTGCGCGTCGCGCTGCTCTGAATCGTTGCCCGGTTTGGTGATCGGGCGTGAGGGCGGCACATCCTTCGTCCCAAATGGTGTCCACGGCCGCGCCCGGGGTCAGAGCACCACGCGATGCATCGATTCCACAGGAAGGAACCCTTGATGAATGGTCATCCGGTCACGTCCCGGACGCTGGGTCAGCGCAACAAGTTCAAGCTGGGCCTGTTCTCCTACAACACCTACGGCGGGCTGACGAACACGCTCGCTCCCGAGCGGTGGGACGCGTCCTGGGATAACACGGTGGCACTCACCAAGGCCGCGGAGGATGCCGGCCTGGAGTTCGTGCTGCCACTGGCCGGATGGCTGGGCCACGAGGGTGCAGCGCCGACCGACGGACACTTCCACGAGACCATGGCGTGGGCGGCAGGCCTGCTGCAGGCGACGAGCCGGATCAACGTGTTCGCGACGATCCACGTCCCGTTCCTCAACCCGGTCTTCGCCGCCAAGCAGGCCGCCACCTGTGACCACATCGGCAATGGCCGGTTCGGGCTCAACGTGGTCGCCGGATACAACCGCGACGAGTTCAACATGCTCGGTGTCGACTACCTCGGCCACGAGGAGCGCTACGCCTACCTCGAGGAGTGGCTCACCCTCGTCAAGCGGATGTGGACCGAGGAGGCACCGTTCGACTTCGCCGGCGAGCACTTCAACCTCAAGGGCGTGTGGAGCAAGCCCCGGCCGGTAGGCCCTGACCGCCCGATCGTGGTCAGCGCCGGCTCCTCCCCCGCCGGTCGCAGCTTCGCCCTGCGCCAGGCCGACGCCCTGTTCATGATCATCACGAATCTGGACCTGCTCGCCGACGACCTGACCCAGGTGCGGGCGTCGATGGCCGACCGGCCGATCGAGGTGTACGCCAGCGGGCACGTGATCTGCCGCAAGACGAAGAAGGAGACCGAGGAGTACCTGCACTACCTGGTCCATGAGCAGGGCGACTGGGCAGCCGGGGAGTACATGCGGAAGTCCTACGAAGAGATCAAGTCCATCCCGGACGCCGTACTCCAGAGCCCCGAGTTCCTCGAGCGACTGATGAGCGGGCACGGCACGTTCCGCGTGATGGGCGACCCGGACGAGGTCGTCGCGACGTTCCAGCGCATCAGCGATGCCGGCGTGAACGGCATGGCCGTCGCCCTGCCGAGCTACCTCGCCGACTTCGAGATCTTCCGCGACGAGGTCCTGCCGCGGATGGAGGCGGCCGGGTTGCGGGAGAAGTTCGTGCTTCCTGAATGATCCGGTGAGCACGGCGAAGCCGGGTGCGCTCGGGCGACATCCCGCCCGGGCGTACCCGGCTCCGCGGGTTCCGGTGCTTCATCGACGCTTGGTTTCGGGCACAGGACAGCGAGCCCGTGATCGTCACGGATGTACTCCGCACCCGGCAAGGAATCGAGCAGGGCCCGCATCCGCTCGGCAGTCGTCACCCGCGGTCCGCTGAATCGTCGATCTCAGGAGCAGGCCGCCGGTGGCGAGCGCGTCGATGACGCATTTCGCTCGTGCTGGTTGCGCGGTTATTACACAGCTGGGAACGACGGCTCGCCGAGCTCGGCGGCCCTGTGAGCGCTCGACCGGGACTCAGTCGTGGCGCTGCTCAGCGAGAACCTCGTCCACGTCCGGCCACCGGATCCGAGTCTCCATCTTGGCTCGTTGATTGCGTTGCAGATCATCCATAAGCCACTGGAACATGCTGGTGATGGCTTCCGCGGCAGCAGCGGAGTCCGACATCCGAATGGCCTCGACCACGGTGCTGATCCGCTCGGTGAGCTCCGGGCGACTGCCTCGCGGATAGCGCCACGGCACTGTCGTGGTCATCGCCGCAAGCGCCGGTACGACGGTCGCCAGCACCTCGTTGTGCGAGGCCTCCGCTACTCGGAGGTGGAACAGTCCACTCTGCACGGCGTACTCCGGCCCGGGCACCCGCTGGGCGGCCCGCAGGGCGGTGACCGATTCGTCCAGACGCTCCAGGTCTGTGTCCTTGCGGTTCGACGCCGCCAGCGCTGCGACCGAGGGCTCGATCGCCGTGCGCGCCTCGAACACCGTCCGCAGCGTGGCGCCGCGGAACTGCACGACCATGCCCATGGCACTGCCCACCACCGCCGGGCTCGGTGTCGCCAGCCGCGGGCCGCCCTGCGGACCCGACCTGATGGTGATCGCGCCGAGAAACGTCAGCAGCCGCAGCGCCTCGCGCAGCGTTCCCCGAGAGACGTTGTACTGCTCGATGAGACCGGCCTCGTCCGTCAGGGCGTCACCGGGCTCCAAGCCGCGCGCCTGGACATCGCGCAGGATGCGGCGGGCCGTGTGCGAGGGCAACGAGCCGCGGCTGACCGCTTCGCGTTCGGTCATCTCCGGCCCCCCGGCTCGAATCGGTAAGCTCATCGGATCTCTCATACTACTTCCTGGCCGATGAGCTCGGCCCAGCCCGCGGGTGGAGGCGGTGCATGCGCCGGCCTAACTGCTGCAGCAGTTAGGCCGGATGGCGCTCCTGGGCAGCCTCGCGGAACGAGACGATGAAGTCCTCGACGGCGGGCCGGCGGGTCATCCGCCAGTAGTCGAGCAGTCGCCACGGCGTGTTGGTGACGACCCGGCCGCGCGCGTTGCGGTACCAGGTGTCCATCCCGCGGTGCGTCCAGATCATTCGCTCGTGCGCCGCGTCGACCCGGGCGTTGTACTCCTCGAAGACCTCCGGCCGGCACTCGATCGCCGCGATGTCCCGCTCGATCATCGTGATGAGCAGGCGGATGACGTAGTTGACCTGGCACTCGGTGTGGAAGATGACGCTGCCGCCGTGGCCGAGGTTGGTGTTCGGCCCGTAGAGCAGGAAGAGGTTGGGGAAGCCGGGCACGGTCATGCCGAGATAGGCCCGCGCGTCGTCCTCACCCCACAGCTCGCGCAGCGACCGCCCGCCGACGCCTCGGACGTCCATCGGGTAGAGCATCCGCTTGCTCTGGAACCCGGTGGCGAACACCAGCACGTCCAACTGGTGACGGTTCCCGTCCGCGGTCACCACGGCGTCGCCGTCGATCCGCTGCACGTCCTCGGTCACCAGCCGCACGTCGTCCCGGGCGATCGTGCGGTACCAGTCGTTGTCCATGAGAATCCGCTTGCCGTAGGGCGGGTAGGTCGGAACGACCTTGTCCCAGAGGTCCTCGCGGCCGGCGAGCTGCTCGTGGATGTAGCGGGTGAAGAAGCGGCGGTGCTTGTCGTTGGTCGCGTTGATCGCCCGGTCGGGGTGCGGCCAGTCCGGGTCGATCTGTAGCGACGGGTGCAGCTTGTCGTTGAACATCCACAGCAGCCGCATCCGGTACCAGGTGGCGTAGTAGGGAACCTGCTCCATCAGCAGCCGGGTCCCGTCCTGCACCGGCCGCAGGTAGTTCGGGTTCGGCGCCACCCACTGCGGGGACCGTTGGAACACCACCACCTCTGCAGGAGTGCCGGCGATGGACGGGACGATCTGCATCGCGCTCGCCCCGGTGCCCAGGACCCCGACGCGCTTGCCGGCGAGGTCGACGTCGTGGTGCCAGCGGGCGGAGTGGAAGGCCGGGCCGGGGAAGGTCTCCAGCCCCGGGACCGTCGGCATCTGTGGCCGGTTGAGCTGGCCGACCGAGCTGATGACGACGTCGGCGCGGTAGGCCCGGGTCGCGCCGTCGGTCTCGCGTGCCACCACCTCCCAGCGCTGCGCCGCGGCGTCGAAGGTCGCGGAGACCACCTCGGTGCCGAACCGGACGTCGCGCAGGATCCCGTGCCGTTCCGCGACGCCGCGCAGGTAGTCGAGGATCTCCCCTTGTTTGGCGTAGTAGCGCGACCAGCCGGGGTGGGGGTCGAAGGAGAACGAGTACAGGTGGCTGGGCGTGTCGACCCCGGCACCCGGATAGTCGTTCTCCAGCCACGTCCCGCCGACGGTGTCGTTCTTCTCCAGCACGACGTAGGGGATGCCCAGCTCGTGCAGTTTGATCGCCGCGCAGATCCCCGAGATGCCGGCGCCGATCACCACGACCCGGAAGTCCGCCAGCTTGCGCCGCGGCGGCCCGTCGGTCCACCGGGCGTCTCGTCGGCGGAACCCCGCCTCCTCGGCCATCATCGGTGCGTACTCGTCAGGCACGGGCTCGCCCATGCAGACGCTGAGCATCTCAACGATCCGCTGGTCGCTCAGCGGCGTCGGGGTGGAGATCTGGCCGTCACGCCACCGGCGCAGCACGTCCCACGCCGCCGCCCGCACCTCGGCCTGCCGGGAGGGGGACAGGCCGCCGGTGTCGTTGTCGTCGAGCGCCTTCGTCCGGTCGGGCCGGTAGGGCTCCTCGAGCCAGGAGCGGTCGCCGGTGAGGTGTGCGAGGACCATGAGCAGGGTCGGGAGGTTCGCGCACTCCAGCGCGGCCCGCAGCTCCTCGTCGCTTGCGTCCATCCGGTTCGGATGTGCTGTCACGGTGATGACGCCTCCATGTGTGGGCCGGGCACCGCGGGCATCCGCCGGCGTCAGCGGTTGCGGATGCCGGGCCCGGGTCAGTGCTCGACGGTGCGTACGCCGGTGCGGCGCAGGAATTCGTCGATCGTCCGCAGACCCTCTGCGTGACAGGGGTGGGTCGGTAGCTGCAGGAATCCGTGCGGCGCACCGGGTACGACCACGAACTCGTGGTGCACGGCGGCCGCAGTGAGCCGGTCGGCCAGCGCTGCCGACTCGGCGAACAGCGGGTCGCGCTCGCCCGCGAGGATCAGGGTGGGCGGGAAGCCGGCGCAGTAGCGCTCGGGATGGAGCCGGGGATCGTCGAGCCGCCGGCGGGCGTCCTCCGGCTCGAGGTAGAGCTGCGTGGCTGGGTCGGGCCCGCCGAGGAGGTCGGCGAGTACCGGCAGGGCGCGGTGCACGTCGTAGATGCCATAGCACAGCAGCGCCGCGGCGACGGCGCCGGCGCGCCCGGTCGCCAGTGCCGCCGCGGCCAGGTTCGCCCCGGCGGAGTCGCCGCCGACGAGCAGCCGGGACGGGTCGCCGCCGTGGGCTGCGGCGTGGTCGCGCGCCCAGTCGATCGCGTGCACGGTGTCCTCGACCGCGGCCGGG
Source organism: Pseudonocardia bannensis (assembly GCF_012911875.1). Taxonomy (GTDB): domain Bacteria; phylum Actinomycetota; class Actinomycetes; order Mycobacteriales; family Pseudonocardiaceae; genus Pseudonocardia; species Pseudonocardia bannensis. The sequence goes on from NZ_JAAXKZ010000031.1 coordinate 49,118, forward strand.
AAGCGGTGCCTCGGCGCCCGCCGGTAGTCGACGACGATGGTCAGCAGGCCCAGCGCCGCGAGGTCAGCAGCCAACCGGCGGTGAGTCGACGGCGCGCCCATCACCCAGGCTCCGCCGTGCAGGTACACCAGGGTGGGGAACGGCGGTTCGCCGAACGGCCGGTACACATCCGCCGTGACCCGCCACCCCGCCATCTCACGCACGGGCACCTGGTGGATCACCGCGGCGACCGGGGGCAACCTCTGGTTGATGTAGGCGTCGAAGGAGGCCAGCAGGTCACGCACCGAGCCGGACCGGGGCAGGGCGAGGGTGAGCTGAAACTCCAGCAGCTCAGGCGGGAGCTCGACCGCCGCTCCGTCTCCCGGGGGCGGAGCACCGGGGCCGACCCCCGAGAGACGGAGGGTCATCTCAGTAGGCCCGTTCGAGGATGGAGATGACGTCGGCCTCGTCGGTGACCGGGCGTGGGTTGGAGGCCACGATGAGGTCGGCCATGGCGTCGTGGGCCAGGGCCGGGAACTCCGAGGGTTCCACGCCGATGTCGCGCAGCCGGGTCGGTAGCCCGAGCGAGGCGATGAATTGGCGCACCAGTTCGCCGGCGCCGGCGTCCGGGTCGGTGGTGACCCCGGCGGCGTCGGCGAAGATCTCGGCGATGCGGGCCTGCGGTTCCCGGGTGTGGTCGAGGTTGAACTCGAGCACCGACGGCAGCATCACGCAGGAGGTGATGCCGTGCGGGACACCGCATCGGGCGCCGAGTTGATGGCCGATGCCGTGGCTGAGCCCCAGGTTCACATTGGTCAGCCCGAAGATCGACTGCCAGGCCGCCACCTGGCACTGGGTGGCCGCGTACAGGTCGGTCTCGTCGCGCGCGGAGACGGGCAGGTACCGGGTCAGCCTCCGCAGCGCGTCCGCGCACAGCGCGTCGGTCACCGGCTGCGCGGTGGTCGAGCACAGCGCCTCGACCGCGTGGTCGACCGACCGCATCCCGGTGGAGGCCCACAGGTCCCGCGGGG